>JBBSVA010000009.1:0-62294 GCA_038233915.1 Mycobacteriales bacterium
CGCGCCCGCCTCAGCCGGCCCGCCGGGCGCCGGCGCACCGCGGCGCCCCGCCCCGCCCGCGGGGCCCCGCCGCCGTGGGCGGCGGCGCCCCTCTGAGGACGTGCTGGAACGGCCCCTCGCCCTCGGCCCCCGCGGAGCGCGGGTCGGGGCGAGGGGGCCTTCCTCAGTTGGTGGGCTCGTCCACCAGGAGGTTGCGCGTGCGGTTCGGGTCGACCTGGATGCCGGGGCCCATCGTCGTGGAGACGGTGACCTTGCGGACGTAGCGGCCCTTGGCGGCCGACGGCTTGGCGCGGAGCACCTCGTCGAGGGCGGCGGCGTAGTTCTCCACCAGCTTGGCCTCGTCGAAGGAGACCTTGCCGATCACCAGGTGCAGGTTCGACTGCTTGTCGACGCGGAAGTTGATCTTCCCGCCCTTGATGTCGTTGACGGCCTTGGTGACGTCGGGGGTCACGGTGCCGGTCTTCGGGTTGGGCATCAGGCCACGGGGCCCGAGGATCCGGGCGATGCGGCCGACCTTGGCCATCTGGTCCGGCGTCGCGATCGCGGCGTCGAAGTCCAGGAAGCCACCCTGGATGCGCTCGATCAGGTCGTCGGAGCCGACGACGTCGGCGCCGGCGGCCTCGGCCTCGGCGGCCTTGTCACCGGTGGCGAAGACGATGACGCGGGCGGTCTTGCCGGTGCCGTGGGGCAGGTTGACCGTGCCGCGGACCATCTGGTCGGCCTTGCGCGGGTCGACACCCAGGCGCATGGCGACCTCGACTGTCGCGTCGTAGGACGTGGTCGACGTCTGCTTGGCCAGACCGGCAGCCTGCAGCGGGCTGTACAGCTGGTCGGCGTCGACGAGTTCGGCTGCCTTGCGGTAGCCCTTTCCGTGCTTGGCCATCTGGTGGTCCTCCTGGACGGGCCGCCCGTGCGGGCGGCTGACGTGGTGTGCGGGCACGGTCACCTCGGTGCCGGGCCCTCCCACAGGTGCTCTGGTGCAGGTGCGGGGGGTGGTGCTGGTCGTGCGGAGCCGCCCGGAGGGGCGGCCCGGGGTCACTGGACCGTGATGCCCATCGACCGGGCGGTGCCGGCGATGATCTTCTCGGCCTGCTCGAGGTCGTTGGCGTTCAGATCCTCCATCTTGACCGTGGCGATCTCGCGGACCTGGTCACGGGTGACGCTGGCGACCTTGGTCTTGTGCGGCTCGCCCGACCCCTTCTCGACACCGGCGGCCTTGAGCAGCATGCGCGCGGCCGGCGGGGTCTTGGTGATGAAGGTGAACGAACGGTCCTCGAAGACCGAGATCTCGACGGGGACGACGTCCCCACGCTGAGACTCCGTCTCGGCGTTGTACGCCTTGCAGAACTCCATGATGTTGACGCCGTGCTGGCCGAGCGCCGGACCGACGGGCGGCGCGGGGGTGGCCGCGCCGGCCTTGATCTGGAGCTTGATGACCGCGGTCAACCGCTTCCTGGGGGGCATGACTTCCTCTTCTGGTCGTTCTGGGGGTGCTGGGGTGGATCAGTGCGTCAGCCGGCTCAGATCTTCTGGACCTGGCTGAAGGACAGCTCGACCGGGGTCTCGCGGCCGAAGATGGAGACCAGCACCTGCAGCTTCTGCTGCTCGGCGTTGATCTCGTTGATGGTCGCGGGCAGGGTCGCGAACGGCCCGTCCATGACCGTGACGGACTCGCCGACCTCGAAGTCGACGACGGTCGTGGTGGTCGAGCCGCCCTGGGCTGAGGCCGACTCCGGGGAGGCGGCCTGCTTGGCGGTGTTCGCCGGGACCAGCAGCTTGACGACCTCGTCGATGCTCAGCGGGCTGGGCCGCGAGGTCGCACCGACGAAGCCGGTGACACCGGGGGTGTTGCGGACAGCGCCCCACGAGTCGTCGGTGAGGTCCATCCGGACCAGCAGGTAGCCGGGCAGCACCTTGCGGTTGACCTGCACCCGCTTGCCGTTCTTGATCTCGGTGACCTCTTCGGTCGGGACCTCGATCTGGAAGATGTACTCCTCCATGTCCAGGCTGGTGATCCGGGACTCGAGGTTGGTCTTCACCTTGTTCTCGTAGCCCGCGTAGGAGTGGATGACGTACCAGTCACCGAACGCGCGGGTCAGCGCCTTGCGCATCGCCTCGGCCGGGTCCTCGTCCTCCGCCTCGGCGGTCTCGAGGACCTCCTCGGTGAGCGGATCGTGGTCCGGCGCCGGCTCCATGGTGGTGTCGCCGACGAGGGCGTCGTCGACGGCACCGCGGGCGTTGCCGCTGCCCCCGGCGACCGCGTCGGCCATCGGGTTGTCGGCGGTCAGGTCTGCGGTGTCGACGGAGCCCTCGGCAGCGCCCGTCTCACGCACGCCGGTCTCGGCGTCGACAGCACCGGTGGCGTCGTCGACGGCGGCGTCCTCGGCCGGCTCGTCGATCGTCGCGTCGGTCGCCTCGAGGGCCTCGTCGGTCTCGCGGGGGTCGGTCACGGGGAGGGTCTCTTTCCTGTGCGTCGGTGGTGCGTCGAGCGTCGGTGGATGGTGACCGGGGCGGCTCAGCCGAAGACGGCGAGCACACCCTGAGCGAAGAGGATGTCCAGGCCGGCCACCAGCGCGACCATGAAGGCCACGAAGACGATCACCACGGTGGTGTAGGTGATCAGCTCCTTGCGGCCGGGCCAGATGACCTTGCGGAGCTCGGCGACGACCTCACGGAGGAACCGGCCGATCGACCGCTTCTCGCGCAGCTCGTCGGCGCGGGCCTTCTCGGCCGCGGCCCGGGTGCGCGTGCCTTCGCCGTCAGCGCTCTTCGCGCCGGCGTTCTTCCCACCGGAGGGCCGGGTGGTCGTGGCCTCGCTGGCCGGGCGGCCACCCGGGCGGTCCCGACGACGGACCCGGGGGGCGGCGGCGGGGGCGTCGTCGTCCTCCTCGTCATCGGCGGTGATGGCGCCCCGACGACGGCGGGTCGGGGTGGCCACGACCTTGTGCTCGTCCTCGGCGGCCTCGGCGGCGACCTCGTCCTCGGCGGCCTCGAGCTGGGCGGCGTCGTCGACCCCGGGGGTCTCGGCGTCGATCTGCTCGTCGGTCAGCTCACCGTCGGGCGTGCTGTCGGCGGCCACGTCGTCACCGGCTGTGCTGCCCGCGGCGGTGCTGCCCGCGGCGCCGGCGGCGTCGTCGGCGGCACCGTCGGAGGGCCGTCGTACGCGCCCGTCCTCGGTGCCCGGCTCCTCGTCGCTCACTGCGCCTCGCCTCGTGGTCGGTGGTCGGTGGTCGGGCCGGGTCCCGGGTCCTGGCGGCCCGGTGGTCCGACCGGTGGTGCTGCGCCGCACGGGGCGGGTCCTGCACACCGCCGGCGGTACCGGCAGCACGAGCAGGGGTGACAGGACTTGAACCTGCAGCCTGCGGTTTTGGAGACCGCTGCTCTGCCAATTGAGCTACACCCCTCGGTGTCCGACCGGGATCGGACACCGGGACCCACCGCCACGCCCCGGCGCTGTCCCGGCACCCCTCGACTGCTCGATCAGGTGGCCCCGGGGCACGCCGGTGGCGGGGTCGTGAGCCCCAGGACGACGAGTGTACGGGACCCCGGCCGTCGCCCGACGACACACCGTCCGGCCGGGCCCCGAACGGGGTCTACGCGCAGGCCCGGGCGCCGCAGGGTGGCCGGACTGACACCATGGTGCCCATGACCGCCCTGTCGTCCCCGGGGCCCGCCGCGTCGGAGCCCGCTCCCGCGGCCGCCTCCCCCGCTGCCGCCTCCCCCGCCGCCCCGTCCCCCTCCCCCGCCGACCGCCGGATCTCGCGCCGGATCGCCGCGATCGCGGAGTCCGCGACGTTGGCCGTCGACGCCAGGGCCAAGGCGCTCAAGGCCGCGGGCAAGCCGGTCATCGGCTTCGGGGCGGGCGAGCCGGACTTCCCGACGCCGGACTACGTCGTCGCGGCCGCCGTCGCCGCGGCCCAGGACCCGAAGTACCACCGCTACACCCCGGCCGGCGGCCTCCCGGCGTTGAAGGAGGCCATCGTCGCCAAGACGCTGCGCGACTCCGGCGTGCAGGCCACCCCCGCCGACGTGCTGGTGACCAACGGCGGCAAGCAGGCCGTCTACGAGGCGCTGGCCACCATGCTGGACCCCGGAGACGAGGTGCTGCTGCCCGCGCCCTACTGGACCACCTACCCGGAGGCGATCCGGCTGGCCGGCGGCGTCCCGGTCCCGGTGGTGGCCGACGAGCAGTCCGGTTACCTGGTCTCGGTCCGCCAGCTGGAGGCCGCGCGCACCGAGAAGACCAAGGTGCTGCTGTTCTGCTCCCCCTCCAACCCGACCGGCGCGGTCTACCCGCCCGAGCAGGTCGAGGAGATCGGCCGGTGGGCCCTGGAGACCGGGCTGTGGGTGCTCACCGACGAGATCTACGAGCACCTGACCTACGGCGGGGTCACCGCGCCGTCGCTGCCGGCCGTCGTGCCCGAGCTGCAGTCCCGCTGCGTCATCGTCAACGGCGTCGCCAAGACCTACGCGATGACCGGCTGGCGGGTGGGCTGGATCCTCGGCCCGGCCGACGTCGTCAAGGCCGCCACCAACCTGCAGTCGCACGCCACGTCCAACGTGGCCAACGTGTCCCAGGTGGCGGCGATCGCGGCGCTGACCGGCGACCTGTCCGCCGTCGAGGTCATGAAGACCGCCTTCGACCGGCGTCGGCACACCATCGTGGACATGCTCCGGCAGATCCCCGGCGTGGCCTGCCCCGAGCCGCAGGGCGCCTTTTACGTCTACCCGTCGGTCAAGGCGCTGCTCGGCCGGGAGATCGCCGGTCGGACGCCGACCAGCAGCGTGGAGCTGGCCGAGCTGATCCTGGAGGAGGCCGAGGTCGCCGTCGTCCCGGGCGAGGCGTTCGGCACTCCCGGGTACCTGCGGCTGTCCTACGCCCTGGGCGACGACGACCTGGTCGAGGGCATCACCCGGATGCAGCGGCTGTTGGGCTCCGCCGGCTGACCCTGCGCGCCGCCCACGGGCCGTCTCCCCCCCGGGAGGCGGCCCGTGGCACGTCCGGGGTCAGTCCGGCAGGTCGGCCTGGTCCAGCGCGCCGGCCTGCACCAGCACCTCGGTGGCGGCCGGCAGGTCCTGCAGCGCCAGCGCCACGTCGGCGGGGGTCGCGATCGTCCAGGCGGCGGCGTCGAGGTAGCAGGACAGCGCCGCGTCGAAGGCCGCCGGCCCGGCGGCGCTGCGGGCGGCCAGCAGGGCTGCCGCGCCCTTGTCGGAGACGGCCTGCACGTACTGGCGGTCCCCGGCGTAGTCGGCCATGCTCCCGCCGACCGGGACCTCGGACCGCAACCGGGCCTGGACCTGGTTGTCGCTGAGCGGGGTGCCCTGCACCGACTCGGCGTAGCTGGCGAAGGACTCGTCCAGCCACGGGTCCCGGAACTGGTCGTCCCCGACCATCCCGTAGAACCACATGTGCGCCACCTCGTGCAGCAGGACGACGGGCTCCGGGCTGGCCAGCAGGATCGAGCTCGGGTACTCGATCCCGCCGCCGAGGTCCGGGAGCACCGGGACGGTGAGCGTGGCGTAGGGGAAGGCCCCGAACCGGGCGCTCAGGTCGGTCATGTCGGCCACCGTGGCGTCGGCCACGGTCTGCGGGTCGGTGTCGTCGGCGGGCAGCACGCCCACGGTGACCTCGACGCCGTCCGCGTCGGCGGTCGCGGTGCGGAACTCCCCGACGGCGACGCTGACGTCGCGGGCGACCGGCTCGCGGGAGGTCCACACCCGGCGGCCGCCGGCGGCATCGGTGGGCTCGTCCTGGTCACCGGTCATCAGCACGGTCAGGTCTGCGGGCACCTCGACGCTGATCCGGGTGTCGGCGACCGGGCTGGAGGCCGTCTCCCCGAGCAGCTCGACGAACGGCGCACGGGACCAGCCGATGCCGGGCTCCCAGGCCAGCAGCGGGGCGCCGCTGGCCCACCAGGACACCTCGTCGTCGACACCGAAGCGGTCGAACCCGCCGGCACCCAGGGTCAGCGTGAAGTCCAACGCGACCTCGGTGCTGTCCCCGGCCGCGAGCTCGCCGTCCAACTGCACGACGTAGAGCCCACCGGGCGCACCAGCGCCGACCGACTCGTAGTCGCCGGCGTCGACGTCGTCACCCCGGACGTCGTCGACGGTGAGACCCGAGCCCGCGGCGACGGACTCGGGGCCGTTGGGCACCAGTCGGAAGACCAGCTCGTCGGTGTCCAGGTCGGGGGTGAAGCGCACGGTCTCGGTGCCGGTCACCGTGCGCAGGTCGTCGGCGAGGGAGAACTCCAGGTCCACCCGCGGGCGGTCCGGGTCCGGCTCGGCGCGCTCGGCGGGGCAGGCGCCGGCCTCGGTGGTGGTCGCCGCGGCCGGGGCGTCGGTCGCAGCGACGTCACCCTCGGCGAAGGAGGTGCAGCCGGTGAGCAGCAGGGTGCTGCCGACCGCCAGGGCCCACCCGCGCCGCACGGTCAGGACAGCGCGACGACGGCGCGGGCCAGCGAGAGGACCTTCTCGCCCCCACTGGTGACTGTCAGGTCGACGCGGACCCGCTGGTCCTCCAGCAGCGCCGCGACCCGCCCGCGGACGACGACCTCGGCACCGACGCCGTCATCGTGCACCAGGACCGGGCGGCTGAACCGCACGGAGTACTCGACCAGCGCGCCCGGGTCACCCGCCCACGCGGTGACGGCGCGGGCGGCCAGCCCGGCGGTCAGCATGCCGTGCGCGATGACCCCGGGCAGCCCGACCTCGGTGGCCACGCGCTCGTTCCAGTGGATGACGTTGAAGTCCCCGGAAGCCCCGGCGTAGCGGACCAGGTCGGCGCGGGTGACCGGGGAGACCTGCTCGGGGAGCTCGGTGCCGACCTCGACGTCGGCGAACCGGACGACGGCAGTCACGACGCAGCCCCCCGCGCGACCAGCATCGCGCTGGTCCGGCAGACGGGCTCGCCGTCCTCGGTGGCCAGGTCGACCCGGGTGGTGAGCATGTCGTTGCCCGCGACCGTGCGCACGGCCTCGATCGAGGCGGTGGCGACCAGCCGGTCCCCGGCCCGGATCGGGCGGTGGTGCACGAACTTCTGCTCGCCGTGCACGACCCGGCTGTAGTCGATGGACACGTCGGGGTCCTCGAGGACGACGTGTCCGGCACCCAGGCTCAGCACGATGGCGAACGTGGGCGGGGCGATGACGTCGGGGTGACCGGCGGCGCGAGCCGCGGCGGGGTCCCGGTAGACCGGGTCGAGGTCACCGATCGCGGTGGCGAACTCGGCGATCTTCCCGCGACCCACCTCGTACACGGCAGAGGGCGGGTAGCTGCGCCCGACCAGTCCTGCGTCCAGCGCCATGCTCCCCGCCCTCTGCTCGAGTGCTGTTGTCGCGTACCGCTGAGGTCAGCGGGTCTCTCGGTGGACCGTGTGCTTCTTGTCCTTGGGGCAGTACTTCTTCAGCTCGAGCCGGTCGGGGTCGTTCCGACGGTTCTTGCGGGTGATGTAGTTGCGGTTCTTGCACTCCTGGCAGGCCAGGGTGATCTTCGGGCGTACGTCGGTGGCTGCCATGAGCGGGTCCTCGCCTTGTTCTGGATCGGGGTGCGAGCGGCGGGTGCCGAACGCGGTGCACGCTGGCCGTGGTGCGGGGCCAGACGCGGCGACAGACCCCGGTGAGGGGCCTGTCGTGGGTAGCGGCGACCGGACTTGAACCGGTGACACAACGATTATGAGCCGTTTGCTCTACCAGGCTGAGCTACGCCGCCGGGTGACCGTGCGGCCCGGTCTCGCGACCGGCCCGGCTGGTCGGAGCCCCTTTACGGAATCGAACCGTAGACCTTCTCCTTACCATGGAGACGCTCTGCCGACTGAGCTAAAGGGGCCTGCGTGCTCCTCGGCGACCTCACCCCCGGGGCCTCGCGGACGGGTGCTCGGCCCCTCGCGGAGCGTGCCCGGAGACTCTAACAAACCCGTGACGGGCCCCGCCGCCGGGTTCGGTCAGGACCGGACGAAGAGCCGCCGGTGGGCGGCGCCCGGGGCCGCCGAGCGGATGCCGGTGCGGGCCAACAGCCAGTTCTCCAGCCGGTCGTCGGGCAGCGGACGGCTCACCAGGAAGCCCTGCAGCTTGTCGCAGCCCATCTCGGCCAGCAGGTCGCGGGTGACCTCGTCCTCGACGCCCTCGGCGACCACGCGCAGGCCCAGGTTGTGGGCCAGCTCGACGATCGAGCGGGCGATGAAGGACTCGCTCTGGCTGGTGGACATGCCGAGCACGAAGGACTTGTCGATCTTCAGCTCGTCGATGGGCAGCTGCCGCAACTGTGACAGCGAGGAGTACCCGGTGCCGAAGTCGTCCATGGACAGCCGCAGGCCCAGCGAGTGCAGGTCGGCCAACACCGTGGAGTTGCGCACCGAGTCGTCGACGACGCTGCCCTCGGTCAGCTCCAGGGTGAGCAGCTCCCCGGGGACGCCGTGGTGGCGCAGGGCGGCCCGGACCCGGTCGACCAGGTCGACCTCGGCCAGGCAGCGGGCGGAAAGGTTGACGGCCACCGACAGCGCGATGTCCTGGTCCAGCCACTTGCGGCAACGGGCCAGCGCGAGGTCCAGCACGTAGTCGGTGACCATGCCGATCCGGCCGATCTGCTCGGCCAGGCCGATGAAGTCGTCGGGCGGCACGTTGCCGTAGCGCGGGTGGGCCCACCGGACCAGCGTCTCGACCGAGAGGATGTCGGAGGTCTTGGTGTCCACGATGGGCTGGAAGACCACGGTGATCTGCTTCTCGGCCATCGCGGACTCGAGCTCGGTGCCCAGCTGCAGCCGGCGCAGGCTCTGCTGGTCCAGCACGGGGTGGTAGCTGGCCACCCCGCCGGAGCTGTGCCCGGCCAGCAGCGCGACATCGGCACGCTGCATGAGCGCGCCGGACTCGTCGCCGTGCACCGGGGAGGCCGCGACCCCCAGGGTCAACGAGATCTCCAGGTCCAGGCCGGCCACCCGGGCGCGGGTGGCGGCCGCGTCCCGCAGCCGTCGGGCGGCGCGCTCGGTGGCGGGCAAGCTCAGCCCGGGGAGCATGACGGCGAACTGGCCGCCCTCCATCCGGGCGACCAGGGCGGTCGGCGGGGCGTGCTCCCGCAGCAGCCCGGCGGTGACCAGCAGCAGCTCGTCGCTGGCCGCGTGGCCCAGCGTGTCGGTCACCTCGGTGTAGTTGTCCAACAGTGCGAAGACCAGCCCGACCCGGGCGTTGCCCGGGTCCAGGGCCAGCAACGCGTCGACCTCGGCGGCCAGCCGCTGACGGTTCGGCAGCCCGGTCAGCTGGTCGTGGTCGGCGTCGTAACGGATCCGGGTGAGCAGCTGCTGCTGACGGATCGCGGCGTTGACGTGGGTGAGCATGGAGTCCAGCGCCGACCGGTCACCGGAGGCGAAGGAGACGACGTCACTCTGCCGGTCGCAGACCTCGAGGTAGCCGGGCTCGCCGGCCGCGGTCGTCACGGGGGCGCCCAGCACCTCCACGGCGCCGCGGCGCTGCAGGGCCACCAGCTCCTCGGGGGTCGCCCGACCGGCGGACAACAGCACCGGCCCACCGCTCTTCGGGTCCACCGCCCGCCGTCGGACCAGGTCGTCGGGATCGCTGGGGCCGTCGTACCAGGCCTCGGCATCGCCGGCCTGGTCCACGACGAGCCGGGGACCTTCGTCCAGATAGGGCGGCAGCCAGAGCGCCACACGCTCGGCGTTCAGCAACTCACGGACGGCGGTGACGATCTGTCGGGTGCCCTCGTCGTCGGGGGTGAGCTCCCCGACACGACGCGCAAAGTCGTAGACACGCTGCACGTCGCGCCGCTCCCGGGAGGACCGAGCGGCCTGGCGGAATGTGAGGACCACGGCCAGGACGAGCGGCACCGACAGCACGGGCGCCCACACAGTCAACTCGTTCAGGAGCAGGACGACGATCCCGACCGCGACGCTCAGCGGTGTGAGCGCGACCAGTGAGCCCAGGGTGGTGCCGACGAAGGACCACCCCGGCCAGGAACTACTCAGGGCGATGGCGCACGCGACCATGCATGAGCCCACCACCGCGGACAGGCCGACTGCGACGAGCAAGGTCGCCCACGCAGAGGGCTCGACCAGGGAACCGACGGGCAGCAGCCGGAGGATCAGGGTCGCGGTAGCCACCTCGACGACGGCCTGGCCGACGGCGAAGAGGGTCTTGGCGACCGGATACCGCTCGCGGACCAGCACGAACAGCAGCGCCGTGACGCGCGCCGCGAGCGTCCAGACACCACCGATCTCCACCAGGGAGACGACCAGTGCCACCTCGGTCAAGGTGATCGTGAAGGTCTGTCTGCGAAACTCGACGTGCAGCGTGACCAGTTCGGTGACCACAAAGGCCGCGAGGACCACGAGCACGGCCCAGGACGGCGGGGCGGCGCCTTCCCCGGCGAAGACAGGCAGACCGATGACCGCCGCTAGGAGCATCGCCAGCACGGCGATGCCCCAGGGCGTCCTGAGCCGGCGCATCACACGGGGTGCGCCCAGCTGAAACTCGGCCAACGTCACCCTGTCTGTCGGGAAGCGCGTCGGCCCACGTTAACAGCGTGCGAGCACCCCTACGGGTCAGCTCACCCTCATGGGGCACAGGCGCGTCGCAGCGGGCACGGCGCCTGTGCCCCGGCGAGCGGGATCAGCTCCAGCGGGCTCCGCGGCTCCACCGGGCTCCACGGCTCCACCGAGCTCCGCGGCTCCACCGGGCTCCGCGGTCGGTCGTGGTGCTGGACATGGCAATGGTGCTGGACATGACGCCTCCTCAGGCATGGCAGGACTGCTGGATGTGCGGCAGCCGCCCACGCGGGGGCAGAGCAAGGTCGGCAAGGACCGCTAGGTGAAGCGTGCGAGGTCGTCACCCGTTCGGGCAAGCCAGGGGATCACGAACGGGTGGTCATCAGGGGGCGTCCTTACTCTGCGTTCAACCACCAGGACGATGAGTTACTGATCGAGTGACACCTGAGGCGGGTGGGACGACACGCCAGGGCTCGGCGCACCGGGTAGTTACCGGGCGCTCACCCACCGGATGGCCACCGGTTCCGCTCGACGTTGACCCGGGGTCAGCGGACGCGGCCGACGCCGGCCCGCCAGGGGAGGGACTCCCAACCCCAGCGACGCAGGAAGTCCGCCGACCGGTCGACGAGCAGGGGCTCCGGCGGCAGCGGGACGGGCAGCACCGGCGGGGGCAGGTCGAGCACCCCGGTGGCCGTGTCGTAGCCACCGACCGCCGACGGGACGACCCCCGGGTCGCCGCCCAGCTCCGCCACGGCCCGGTCCTCCGCCCCGCCGACGCCCACGACCGGTTCGCCCGGCGGGGGCAGGTCGACGATCCCGTCGGCGTCCAGGAGGTGGGACCCGGTTGCGACGGCCCCCTGGAGGAACGGCCCCGCCGGGCTGACCACGAACTGCGCCGGCATCGTCAGCAGGCCGTACCAGCCCTGGTCGACGGCGGCCTGCTCCACCGCCCGGGCAACGTCGGCCAGCCAGGCCAGCCGGCGACCCTGGTCCTCCACCGCGACCAACGCCCCGGTGACCGCGGCCGCCTCGGAGGCCGTGAGCGCCGATCCCGCCCCCGGACCGACCGCCCGCGCGACGCCCGCCGCCACGTCGGCCCGCTGCTCCCGGTCGACGACCAGCAGCGACAGCCCGGCCAGCACGACCGCCGACCCGGGCACCCCCGGGGTCTGCAGCGGAACGACCAGCACGTCGACGTGCTGGACGGCGACCTCGGTGAGCGTGGGGGCGATGACCTGCCAGGTGTCCTGCCCGGCGGTGAGCACGTGGTCCCCGGCGGGCAGCAGGTGTTCGCCCACCGCGGTCAGCGCGGCGGTCAGCACCGTGCCACCGGTGGGGTCCTGCCCGGCGAGGGCGACCAGGTCTGCCAGCCCGGCCCCGCCGTCGGTCCAGGTCCGGGCCAGCAGCTGCTCCCAGACGACCGGGTCGGCCAGTGGCGGCACGGCAGCCCCGGGTCGGCCGGCGTCGAGCAGCACCCGCAGCGCGGTGGCGACCGGGTCGGCCGCCGAGGGCACCCGGTCCACGACCCGCACGACCTGCACGGCCTCCCGGGCCAGCAGCCCGGCGAGCCAGGCCCCGGCCAGCTCCGGGGCCGCGCCGGGCACGGCGAGCACCGCGCCCATGCCGACCGCGACCTGGTCCGGCGTGCCGTCGGGGTCCCTCGGGTCGAGCACGCCGGTGAGGACCGGCGCGGCACCCGGGACCCGGTCCCCCGCCCGCAGGGCCGCGCCCAGCGCCACCGCGAGGACCCCGGCCAGGGCGTCGTCCCCAGCGGCCTGCAGCAGCAGCTGCTCCAGGCCGCCGGTGCCCAGCGCGACGAGCAGGGCCCCGGCGACCACCGGGTCGGCCAGCACGTCCTGCCGGCGCTGCGCCCGGACGACCACCTCGGCCGCCGTCCCCGGGGCGGTGAGCTCGGCGGCCACCTGCCAGCCCAGCTCCAGCAGCACCGTGTCCCCCCGCCCGGGCAGCACCGCGGCCAGGTGCAGGGTCACCGCGTCCGCGGCGCCGGAGCCCGGGCCGGCGCCTCCGCCGAAGGTGCCCGTGGAAGCCGTGAGCCGTGCTCCGACCGACCCGGCGTCCCTCGTCACCTCGGCGACCAGCTCGCGGTGCTCGCCAGCACGGTCGGCCTCGGCCTGAGCGAGTGCCATCACGACAGCGGACGCGCCCACCGGGTCGGCCCCGTCCTCCAGCAGCCCCAGTCGCCGGGAGGCCTCGACGAACCCGTCCTGCTGGGCCTCCCGGAGCACCACCACCCGGGCCCGTGCGGTACGCAGCAGCTCGGCGTGTCCACCCAGCAGCCCGATCGCGGTGGTGACGGCGTCGTGCACCGTTGCGAGGAGGGTCCTGGTGGTCCCGACCTGGGCGGCCGCCGCGACCGCATCCGCAGCCAGCCACCCCGGGGCCGTCGCCGCAGGCCCCTGCAGATGGGCCTCGGCGACGCCGAGGGCGAACCCTGCCCCGGTGAGTAGGTCCGCCGCGTCCTCGAGCCGGGTCGGGTCCCCCGGCGGGTCGGCCAGCGGCACCGGCGCGGGCAGCACCATGGTCACCGGACTGATACCCGGCCCCGCGGGGCCAGCAGCCCGCTGTCCAGCCCGGTCCAGGAGTCGGCGACGGCGGCGATCGTCGTGCCGAGCCAGTCGAGCTCCCCGGCGAGCAGCACGGCGGCCGCGGACACCTCCGCGCAGAAGACGGTCAGCACCGGGCCCAGCTCGCCCGGCACGGTCTCCTCCCCCAGCCGTCCGGGGACACCGGCCACGCCCTCGCCGGTCGCCTGCAGCTCGGCCGCCAGCGCGTAGAGCTCCTCCGGGGGCACCTCGATCGTCACGCCGGGCAGTCTGTGGGCCACCGGGCACTGCGGGCCGGGTTGTCCACAGCCGGGGGGCCGGTTCGCGGCCCCCGCGGGCCCCCGGTCCCCCGCCGTCCACAGGCGTCGTCCACAGCTGGGGACGACGACCTACCCTGGCGCGGTGCGTATCCGGCCGGTGAGCTCCGAGGAGGGCTCGACGCTGCCGTTCGTGCTGGTCTGCTGGCTGGTCGCGGTCCTGATGGCGTTCGGCGCGATCGCCGCCGCGGACGCCTTCCTGGAGCAGCAGCGCGTGCAGTCGGTGTGCGACGGCGCCGCGCTCGCCGCGGCGAACCAGACCGACGAGGGCGCCGTCTACGCCGAGGGCGTGGGGGCCGCGCTCCCGCTCACCCGGGCCAGCGCCGAGGCCGCCGTCGCCGATCAGCTCGCCGACGGCGGCAGCCTGCTGGACGCCTGGTCGGCGAGTACGGACGGGGTGGAGGTGACGGTGCGCTGCACCCGGACCGTGGAGATCGCCTTCGGGTGGCTGTTCCTGGCCGGGCAACCGCTGCAGCGCACCGCGGTGGCCAGCGCCCGCGCCCCCACCGCATGACGGGGCCCCACACGACGACGGCCCCCGACCTGGTGGTCGGGGGCCGTCGTACCGGGTGCGTGGCGGGTGAAGGATTCGAACCTTCGAAGGCTGAGCCGGCGGATTTACAGTCCGCTCCCATTGGCCACTCGGGCAACCCGCCCCGGTGTGGTGCCCGGCGAGCGTACAAGATGCAGGTGGACCCCCTCAGCGGTGGTCCACCCCCGACAGAGAGGAGCCCGACATGGCCGATGCGTCCTTCGACGTCGTCAGCAAGGTCGACCGCCAGGAGGTCGACAACGCCCTCAACCAGGCCGGCAAGGAGCTGTCCCAGCGGTTCGACTTCCGGGGCACCAACGCCGCCATCGCCTGGGCCGGCGAGGAGGGCGTGACCCTCACCGCCGACACCGAGGAGCGGGTGGCCGCGGCCCTGGAGGTCTTCCGGGAGAAGCTGGTTAAGCGCGGCATCTCCATGAAGGCCCTGGACGCCGGCGAGCCGCAGGCCTCCGGGAAGACCTACAAGATCTCGGCGACCATCCAGCAGGGCATCGCCTCGGACAAGGCCAAGCAGATCGCCAAGACCATCCGGGACGAGGGCCCCAAGGGCGTGCAGGCGCAGATCCAGGGCGACTCGCTGCGGGTCAGCGGCAAGAAGCGGGACGACCTGCAGGCCGTCCAGGCGCTGCTCAAGGGCCAGGACTTCGAGATCGCGCTGCAGTTCGACAACTACCGGTGACGTGAGGGAACGGCCCCGTCGCAGGGCCCCGGGCGCGCGCAACGTTCCTGGGGGCGACGGGGTCCTTCCCACTAGCGTTGGCCCAGTTCACGGGCCATCTGCTCCAGCCGGGACACCCGCTGGGCCATCGGCGGGTGCGTGCTGAACATCGACGCCAGCCCGGCCCCACGGAACGGGTTGACGATCATCAGGTGGCTCTGGGTGACCAGCTGCCGGTCCTGCGCCAGCGGGCGGGCCGTGACGCCCTGCTCCAGCTTGGTCAGCGCCGAGGCCAGCGCCAGCGGGTCCTGCGAGAGCTGCGCGCCCGAGGCATCGGCCTGGTACTCCCGGCCGCGGCTGACCGCCATCCGCACGACCCCGGCCGCGACCGGCCCGAGGAGGACCAGCAGCAGGCCGGCCGGGGCACTGCCCCCGCTGCGGTCCCCGTTGCCGCGACCGGAGAGGTTCGCGAAGACCCTCAGCTGCGCCAGGTACGTCACCACGGTGGCCATCGCGCCGGCGACCGAGCCGATCAGGATGTCCCGGTTGTAGACGTGCGACAGCTCGTGCGCGAGCACGCCGCGCAGCTCCCGCCGGTCCAGCAGCTCGAGGATGCCCTGGGTGCAGCAGACCGCCGCGTTGCGTGGGTTGCGGCCGGTCGCGAAGGCGTTGGGCTGGTTGGTCGGGCTGACGTAGAGCCGCGGCATCGGCTGCCGGGCCTCGGTGGCCAGCTCGCGGACGATCGCGTACATCTGCGGCGCCTGCGTCTGGGTCACCGGGAAGGCGCGCATGGACCGCAGGGCGAGCGAGGCGCTGTTGAAGTACGTGTACCCGTTGACCGCCAGCGCGATCACCAGCGCGACCAGCAGGCCGACCCGGCCGCCGACCAACGCCCCCGCGGCCAGCACGACCCCGGCCATCAGGCCGAGCAGCAGAGCGGTCTTCAGACCGTTGGTCCAGCGGCGCACGCCCGCTCAACGCCGAGGCCCGGGACGCCGTTCCCCCACCGGTCAGCACCGGGTCCGCCCCGTATGATCCACAGGTCACGGACCCGACGACGCCGTCACGACCCGGCCGAGATTCCCAGTCACGGAGCACCCGCCGCCATGAGCACCGACACCAGTACCACCACCAGCACCGGTGAGCGGTCGGCCGGCACGCTGCCCAACCGGGCCTCGGGACGCTCCGTCGCCGATCTCGTGGCCGCCGTCGCGGTCTCCCGGCCCGCCGCCGTCGCGCAGGTCGTCGACACGTTGACCGGGCCCGCGGTGCACGGCGAGGACATCACCGAGCTGCTGCAGCGGATTGCCGACCTGGTCAAGGGCGTCGTCGCGGACTGCGACTCCGCCGGCGTCACCGCTCTCCAGGACGGCACGCCGTTCACCTCGGCGTTCACCGACGAGCGGACCCTCGCCGTCGACCGGGACCAGTACGACGTGGACGAGGGCCCGTGCCTGCACGCAGCCCGGGAGGGCGTCGTCGTCCGGGTGACGGTGAGCGAGAGCATGCAGGCCTGGCCGGAGTTCACCCGGGCCGCGGTCGCCGACGGGATGCGCGCGTTCCTGGCCTGCCCGCTGCAGGTCGACGGTGTGGGCTTCGGCGCGCTGAACCTCTACAGCCACGACCTCGACGGCTTCAGCGACGACGACGAGGCCCTGGCGGTGCTGATCAGCCGGATCGGCACCGGCCTCGTGGCCGGGCAGCTGCAGCACCACCGCTCCGCGACGCTGATCAGCCAGCTGGAGGAGGCCATTGCCTCCCGCGCCGTCATCGAGCAGGCCAAGGGCGCGGTCGCCGTCGTCCGCCGGATCACCCCGGACGAGGCGTTCACGGTGCTCCGCAAGGTCTCCCAGGAGAGCAACGTGAAGCTGCGCGAGGTGGCCGCCCGCACCCTGGCGGAGTTCGGCGCACCGGCGAACTGAGCGGGGCCCGGTGAGGGCACCCTGTGTGCTCTCCACCACGTGCACGGCGCTGGGCACTCGGCGGGTGCTCCACGGACGTAACCTCGGCCGGTGGAGGTACACCCCTGATGAGCGAGAGCAAGCCCTCGACCACTCCCGAGACCCAGCCGTCGGCACCCGGCGGCCTGGTGAAGAGCGTCGTGCAGCTCGACCGGGTCGTCATCCGGCTGGCCGGGGACTCCGGCGACGGCATGCAGCTGACCGGCAACCGCTTCACGAGTGAGACCGCGTCCTTCGGCAACGACCTGTCGACGCTGCCGAACTTCCCCGCCGAGATCCGGGCGCCCACGGGGACCCTGCCGGGCGTCTCCAGCTTCCAGCTGCACTTCGCCGACCACGACATCATGACCCCCGGGGACGCCCCCGACGTGCTGGTCGTGATGAACCCGGCCGCGCTCAAGGCCAACATCGCCGACCTCCCCGGCGGTGGCCTGCTGATCGCGGACTCCGACGAGTTCTCCGCCCGCAACCTGGCCAAGGTCGGGTACGCGGAGAACCCGCTCGAGGACGGCTCGCTGGACGGCTGGCAGCTGGTCAGCGTGCCGCTGACCTCGATGACCACCGACGCGCTCGCAGGCTCGGGCCTGGGCAAGAAGGAGGCCGAGCGCAGCAAGAACATGTTCACCCTCGGCCTGCTGTCCTGGATGTACCACCGGCCCACGGAGGGCACCGTCCGGTTCCTGGAGCGTCAGTTCCGGAAGAAGCCCGACATCGCCGCGGCCAACATCGCTGCCTTCCGCGCGGGCTTCAACTACGGCGAGACCACCGAGGCCTTCGCGGTCTCCTACGAGGTCAAGCCGGCCCCGATGGCGCCGGGCACGTACCGCAACATCTCCGGCAACCAGGCGCTGGCCTACGGCCTGGTCGCGGCCGGCCAGCGGTCGGGCCTGCCGGTCTTCCTGGGCGCGTACCCGATCACCCCGGCCTCGGACGTGTTGCACGAGCTGTCCAAGCACAAGGCGTTCGGGGTGCGGACCTACCAGGCCGAGGACGAGATCGCCGGCATCGGTGCGGCCCTGGGCGCGAGCTTCGGCGGCGCCCTGGGCGTGACGACGACGTCGGGCCCGGGTGTGGCGCTCAAGGCCGAGACCATCGGCCTGGCCGTGATGACCGAGCTGCCGCTGGTCATCGTGGACGTCCAGCGCGGCGGGCCCTCGACCGGCCTGCCGACCAAGACCGAGCAGTCGGACCTGCTGCAGGCGCTGTTCGGGCGTAACGGCGAGGCCCCGGTGCCCGTCGTCGCCCCCCGGTCGCCGGGGGACTGCTTCGACGCCGCGATCGAGGCGGCCCGTATCGCGCTGACCTACCGCACCCCGGTGTTCCTGCTGTCCGACGGCTACCTGGCCAACGGCGCCGAGCCCTGGGCGGTCCCGGACGTGGACAGCCTGCCCGACCTGCGGGTGGAGTTCGCGACCGAGCCGAACGGCTCGGACGGGGAGTTCCTGCCCTACCTGCGCGACCCGGAGACCTTGGCCCGCCCCTGGGCGATCCCCGGCACGAAGGGCCTGCAGCACCGGATCGGCGGTCTGGAGAAGGCCGACAGGACGGGCAACATCTCCTACGACCCGGCCAACCACGACTTCATGACCCGCACCCGGCAGGCCAAGATCGACGGCATCGCCGCGAGCCTGCCGCCCACCGAGGTCGACGACCCCGACGGCGACGCGACGGTCGCCGTCATCGGCTGGGGCTCCACCTATGGGCCGATCGGGGCCGCCTGTCGGCGGATCCGCCGCTCGGGCCGGTCCATCGCGCAGGTCCACCTGCGCCACCTCAACCCGCTGCCGGCCGACCTCGGCGACATCCTGCGGTCCTACGACCGCGTGGTGTGCCCGGAGATGAACCTCGGCCAGCTGTCCCTGCTGCTGCGCGCGAAGTACCTGGTCGACGTGCAGAGCCACACCCAGGTGCGCGGGCTGCCCTTCCGGGCCGCCGAGCTCGCCGCCGTCCTGCAGGACGTCATCGACGGGGCCACCACTCCTGCCGTCGACCCTGCCCTGTCCGGAGGCCAGTCGTGACCACCCAGCCCATCGACTCCCACGTCCACGAGCTCGGGATGCCCGCGTTCGACCAGCGCATCGCCGACGCCGTGGCCCGCTCGGTCGAGCTGGGTGGTGAGAAGCAGACCGCGCTGAAGGCCAAGGACCTCAAGACCGACCAGGAGGTGCGCTGGTGCCCCGGCTGCGGGGACTACGTGATCCTCAACGCCGTCCAGTCGTTCCTGCCCAGCCTGGGCATCGCCCGGGAGGACATGGTCATCGTGTCCGGGATCGGCTGCTCCTCGAGGTTCCCGTACTACATGAACACCTACGGGATGCACTCGATCCACGGCCGCGCCCCGGCCATCGCGACCGGCCTGGCCGCCTCGCGCCCGGAGCTGTCGGTCTGGGTCGTCACCGGGGACGGCGACGCGCTGTCCATCGGCGGCAACCACCTGATCCACACGCTGCGCCGCAACGTGAACCTGACGATCCTGCTGTTCAACAACCGGATCTACGGGCTCACCAAGGGCCAGTACTCCCCCACCTCGGAGATCGGGAAGGTCACCAAGTCCACCCCGATGGGCTCGCTGGACCACCCGTTCAACCCGGTGAGCCTGGCCCTGGGCGCAGACGCCACGTTCGTCGGCCGGGCGATGGACTCCGACCGCAAGGGCCTCACCGACGTGCTGCGGCAGGCCGCCGAGCACCGGGGCACCGCGCTGGTGGAGATCTACCAGAACTGCAACATCTTCAACGACGGTGCCTTCGAGCTGCTCAAGGACCCGGTGACCGGCACGCAGTGGTCGATTCCGCTGGTGCACGGGGAGAAGCTGGTCTTCGGCCCGGACGGCGCCTCGTGCGTGGTCGTCGACGGGTTCGGCGGCCTGCGGATCGCCGAGACCAACCAGGTCGAGGAGTCCGCGATCGTGGTGCACGACGCGCACCGGACCGACCCCTCCTACGCGTTCGCGCTGTCCCGGCTGTCCAGCCAGGACCTGCGGTACACCCCGATGGGCGTGTTCCGGTCGGTGGCCAAGCCCACCTACGAGGCGATGATGGCCGACCAGCTCGAGGACGCCCGTTCCGGACAGCCGGCCGACCTCGGGGGGTTGCTCACCGGAAACGACTCGTGGACAGTCGAGGCGTGAGTGCCAGACACAGGTACTTCTCGACCGGACAGACACACCGATGACCACCGGGACCGACAGCGTCGTCCGTCCCGGTGATCCCCGGACGGCGATCGGCCGGCTGACCGCGGACGCCACCCTCGGCCTGCGGATCGGCGCGATGCGGGCCGGCGGCCTGGCCCTCGCCGTCCGCGGGGACCGGGTGGCCCGGCTGCTGCACAGGCCCTGGCGGTTGGACCCCTACCCGATCTACGCCCAGCTGCGGGCGGCCCAGGTGGCCGGTGGGCCGGTCCGCTCGGGCACCGGGCTGACCGCGCTGGCCACGCACGCCTCGGTGGAGGCCGTGCTGCGCGACCGGCGGTTCGGCGTGCGGCTCTCCGACGGCGGGAACCGGCTCGGCGGTGGCGGAGACTCACTGCTGGAGCCGGTCGACCTGTCGCTGCTGACCCTGGACGCGCCCGACCACACCCGGCTGCGCCGCCTCGCCCAGCCCGCGTTCGCCCCCCGCCGGCTGGCGCACTACCGCGAGGTGGCCGAGCGGGTCACCGCCGACCTGCTGGACGCCGCACTGGCCCGCGGCGGCACCTTCGACCTGGTCGCCGAGCTGGCCTCGCCGCTACCCATCACGGTCATCGCCGCCCTGCTGGACGTGCCCGATGTGGACAGCGAGCGGTTCGCCCGATGGGGCCGCGCGCTGGGCTCCGCGTTGGACGGGGTGAGATCCCCGACCCACGCCCGCGAGCTGGCCCGCGCGACGGTGGACCTGCGGGCGTTGTTCGCCCAGTTGTTGGAGCAGCGCCGGGCCGACCCGGGCGAGGACGTCGTCTCCGCGCTGGCCACGGCCGTCGACGGCGGGACCGCGACCGCCGACGAGGTGCTGGCGCTGGCCCAACTGCTCCTGGTGGCCGGCTTCGAGACGACGACGAACCTGATCGGCAACGCTGTCCAGGCGCTGCAGCGCACGCCCGGCCAGTGGTCTGCGCTCGTCGAGGACCCGTCGCTGGCGCCCGGCGCGGTCGAGGAGACGCTGCGCTACGACCCGCCGGTGCAGCTGACCGCCCGGTTCGCGCACTCCGACGTCGAGATCGAGGGCCGGCCGGTCCGTCGCGACAGTGGCGTGCTGGTGCTGCTGGCCAGCGCGAACCGGGACCCGGCCGTGCACACCGACCCGGACCGGTTCGACCTGCGCCGCGACCAGGCCGCCGCGCACCTGGCGTTCTCCGGCGGTGCGCACTACTGCCTGGGCGCGCCGCTGGCCCGGCTGGAGGGCGAGGTCGCGCTGCGGGTGCTGGCCGAGCGAGCGCCGGGCCTCCGGCTCGCCGGGAAGCCCACGCCCCGGGTTGCCACCGTGCTCCGTGGGCCGCTCAGCCTGCCTGTGCAGGTCTAAGCCCTGGCGAGAGGGCAGAGCCGGTTCCGGCAGGCGGCGACGCTGTCCGCGGTGGACGCGAGCACGGCGAGCACGACATCGGAGTACCGACGCACCGCCGGGCCGAGGGCCACGGCGACCACTCGGCACCCAGGATGCCCATGCTCAGCGGCCCCCTGGTGCTGAGCACCGGTCACGGCCGGGACGCCACCCGTGCAGCGGCCGTCCACCGGTCCCGCCGGCGACCGGGTCTGGTCGCGGCCGCCACCCCCAGCAGGATGGTGCCGGCGAGCGCGTAGGAGGCCAGCACGTCGGTGAACCAGTGCACGCCCAGGTACAGCCGGCTGGCGCCCATCAGCCCGGCTGCGCCGACGGCGATCAGCACGCCGGCCACCCGCGCGAGGCGCGGCAGCGTCGTCCGCCAGAGGACCAGCGCTGCTGCGCCGACCAACGCGCTGGTCAGCAGGGTGTGCCCGGAGGGGAAGCCCCAGCCGGTCTCCGGGGCACCGAGCATGGTGGCGGTCGCCGGTCGATGCCGTCCGACCAGCACCTTGATCGACACAGACGTCACGGCCGCGATCGCCAGCGTGCCGCCGATGGTGATCGTCGGCTGCCAGCTCCTCCGGCGGACCCCGACCAGCGCCAGGACGACGAGGGTCCCCACCATGACCGAGGTGGTCAGCGTGGCGCTGCTGACGGTCTCCATCAACCGGGTCCACCCGCCGCTGCGGTGCCCGACCACCCACCGCAGCACCGGGCCGTCGTCCTCGGCGACCCCCTCGTTCGTCAGCACCATGCCGAGCACGGCCACCCAGGACACCAGGAGGAGCGCACTGGCCCCGAGGAGTCCGCGGGTACTGACCCGGTGCGGTCGGGTTGGGGGCTGCGCCGGCGCTGCTGTCACGCCGCCGACCTTGCCCGAGCCGTCTGTGCGTCTGCTGTCCGTCTACTGCACCGTCTGCTGCACCGCCCGGCGCGGTCCGCTCAGCCTGCCCGTGCGGGCCTGAGCGCCCCGGCCACCACCTGCAGCGCACCGCCCAGCTCGCCCCGGGTCGGCGCGGCCCAGCCGATCACCAGCCCGGCGGGGCCGTCGGCGGAGCTGGTGTGCCGGGCCAGCCCGTCGACGGCCACTCCCCCGGCCCGGGCGACTGCCCGGACCAGCTCCTCGGTGGCCCGGTCGACCAACGGGACGACCAGATGAGCCCCGGCGGCGTCGCCCACCGTCCGGTGGCCGGCGCCGGCCACCGCGGAGCGGACCAGCTCGCGGCGGGCGGCGAGCTCCCGACGCAGCCGCCGCAGGTGCCGGGACAAGTCCCCGTGCGCAGCCAGCGCGGCGAAGACCCGCTGTCCCGCGCGGGGCGGCCGGGTGCCGGTCAGGGTGCGGGCCGCCACGAGCTGGTCCCGCAGCAGGGGCGGCGCCACCAGCCAGCCCACCCCGAGGGTGGGCGTGAGCACCTTGGACGTCGTCCCCAGGTGGACCACGACGTCGGGACCCAACGCGGACAGCAGTGGCAGCGGCGCCACGTCGTAGCGGAGCTCGCCGTCATAGTCGTCCTCGAACACCAGCAGGCCCTCCGCCCGGGCCCGTTCGACCAGGGCCACTCGGCGGGCCGCCGGCAGCCGGCCACCGAGCGGGAACTGGTGGGCCGGCGTGCAGTAGACGGCGGCCAGCCCGGCCGGGAGCTCCTCGACGACCAGCCCGTCGCCGTCCACCCGCAGCGGGACGACGGTGAGCCCGGTGGCCCGCAGCGCGCCGACCGCGCGCTGGTAGCCCGGGTCCTCGACGCCGACCCGGGCGCCGGGCGGGAGCAACCGCGCCACCTCGGCGACGCCGGCCGAGGTGCCGCTGGTGCCCAGCACGTCGGCGGGGTGGGCAGGCAGACCGCGGTGGCGCAGCAGGTGCTCGACGACGGCGGTGCGGAAGGCCGGGGTGCCGATCGCGTCCCAGGTGGCGTCCGGCGGCTCGTCGCCGGCCGCACGCCAGGCCCGCCGCCAGGCGGCCCGGTCGAGGACCTCCAGGCAGGGCGCGCCGGGCCGCAGGTCCACCCCCGCCGGCATCGTCGGCGCGGCCCGGGCCACGACCGGGGCCGGCGGCACGCCGGGTGCACCGACGACGAAGGAGCCCACCCCCCGCCGACCCTGGAGCCAGCCCTCGGCGAGCAGCTGGTCGTACGCCGTCGCGGTCACCGTCCGGCTGACCCCCAGCAGCGCGGCCAGCTCGCGGGTCGACGGCAACCGGTCGCCGGCCCGCAGGGTGGCGGAGGCGCGCAGCCCGTCGGCCAGCTGGACGGCGAGCGGCACACCCGACGAGCGATCCAGCACCACGGGCGGCTGGGACACAGGCACCTCCGGTGGCTGGGACACAGGCACCTCCGGTGGCTGGGACACAGGCACCTCCGGTGGCTGGGACACAGGCACCTCCGGTGGCTGGGACACGGGCACCTCCGGTGGCTGGGACACGGGCACCTCCGGTGGCCTGGTCAGATCGGTGCGGATTGGCCATCGGAGGATGCCACGCGCAGCGGCACGATGGCGTGGTGACCAGCCCGCCGCTCTCCCCGACCACCCGTTCCACCGTGCGCCGCAACGCCGTACGGGCCCGCAGCGACCGAGCCGACCTGTACGCCGTCCTCGATGCCGGCCTGGTGGGCCACCTCGGGATGACAGTGCCGACCGGACCGCTGGTGTTGCCGACGGGCTACGGCCGCGACGGGGAGACGCTCTACCTGCACGGCTCCAGCGGCGCCGCCACGCTGCGGGCGGCCGCCTCGGGGGTGCCGGTCTGCTTCACCGTCACCCACGTCGACGGCATCGTCTACAGCCGGTCGGCCTTCCACCACTCGATGAACCACCGCTGCGCCGTCGTCCAGGGGACGGCCCGACTGGTCACCGACCCCGAGGAGCGTTGGCACGGCCTCGGCGTCCTGACCGAGCACCTGGCTCCGGGGTCCTGGACCGCGACCCGACAACCCGACCGCCGGGAACTGGCCGCGACGACGGTGCTGGCCCTGGACCTGACCGAAGCCAGCGTCAAGATCCGCACCGGCCCGCCCGGGGAGGACGACCGCGACCTCGTCCCAGGGGCGACGAGCGCCTGGGCCGGGGTGCTGCCGCTCGTCACCAGCTGGGGGACCCCGGAGTCGTGCCCGCTGCTGCCGGCCGGGGTGGACCCCCCGACCCGGGTGACCGGTCGTCCGCTGCCCGGGTGAGGACCGGGCGCCGGTGTGCCGACGCGGTCGCCCCCCGAGTCGTGTCCCTGGACACGCGGCGCCCCACGGACCCGGTGGCGGATGGTGTCGCGCCGGGAAGCCGGCCCATGGCGGGCGGCCAGGCGGTCGTGGCGGGCAGGATCGGCGACCACGCGGTCGTCGGACCGGGTCCCGGACTCGCGGTCATCCTCGGTCGGGTCACCGGTGCAGGGGCCCGGCAGTCCGGGCTCGCCGCCCGGGTCCTCTCGTCGGACTACCCGTCGTCGGTGTGGTCCCGCCGGTGCGCACGCTGGTGCTCCTCAGCGGAGCTGTCCCCTTCCGCGGGGAGGCCGTGGTGCCCATCGCGGTCATCGTCGTGGCCGTCGTGACCGAACTCGTCGTCCGCGGCCGGATCGTCTCGACAGGGTGATCAGCGCTCGTGCCGGGGCGGCGTGCTGAGGGGCCGAGGACCGAACTGCACCGAGTTCACCGTCCGCTCACCCTGAGCTGGCCGGCTGCTGCACCGCCGACGCCCACGATCGACCTCAGCGGCGCTCGACCGGCGCCGGGAGGGCAGGGGAAACGCCATGCAGACCTCAGGTGTGGGCCGGTGGCTCGTGACCGGTGGCGCGGGCTACGTCGGCGGGCACGTCGTGACAGCGCTGCACGCCGCCGGGGTGGAGGTGGTGGTCGTCGACGACCTCTCCACCGGACGGGCCGACCGGGTCCCACGGGGGGTGCGGCTGGTACGTGGCCGCCTCGACGACCCGGTGGTCCTCGACCACGCCCTCTCGGGGGTGACCGGGGTGGTCCACTTGGCCGCCCAGACGTCGGCGCCGGCCTCGGTCACCGATCCCCTGCTGCACTGGCGCGCCAACGTCGGTGACCTGATCGGGCTGCTGGCAGCGATGGCCGCACACCGGGTGTCCCGTCTGGTCGCCAGCTCCTCAGCCGCGGTCTACGGCGACGCACCGGGGGTCCCGACTCCGCGCGCATTCGGGGAAGGTCACCCCCGGCACCCCCTGAGCCCGTACGGGGCCACGAAGCTGGCTGGGGAGCGGCTGCTGGCCGACCTGGCCCCGACGGGCCTGGACTCGGTCTCACTGAGGTACTTCAACGTCGCCGGGGCGCTGTCCTCCGTCCTCGCCGACGGCAAACCCGGCGGGCTCCCCCCTGCGGTCCTGCGCGCGTGCGTCACCGGCCAGCCGGTGACGGTGCACGGCACGGACCACGCCACACCCGACGGCACGGCTGTGCGGGACTACGTGCACGCCGCCGATGTCGCCGACGCCCACGTCGCTGCCGTCGCCGGGCTCTCGCACGGACGGCGCGGTCCGGCTGTCTACAACGTCGGCACCGGGGTCGGTTCCTCGGTGCTGGAGGTGTTGGCTTGCGCCCGGGTGGCGACCGGGGTGCCGGTGCGCTGGGTCGCCGGGCCGCGCCGGTCCGGTGACCCCTCGTGGGCGGTGGCCGACGTGTCGGCGATCGCCCGCGACCTGGGGTGGCGCGGCAGCCGGGACCTGTCCGACTGCCTGGCATCGGCCTGGTCGGCGTCGCGGTCGGCATCGACCCGGCAGCCGCTGCTCCAGCCGACGTGAGCGGGCTCGTCCACCGCCTGCTGGATCTGCCGGGCTGGCTGGTCCTGGTCATCGCCGGGCTGGTGGTCTTCGCCGAGGATGCCATCGCGCTCGGCTTCGTGATCCCCGGGGAGACGGTGGCGCTGCTCGCCGGAGCGTCGGCCAACCTCGGTCACGTCTCGCTCGTCGGCGTGCTGATCGTGGTCGTCGTCGCGGCGATCGTCGGCGACAGCGTCGGCTACGAGATCGGCCGGCACCTCGGTCCGCGGGTGTTGCGGATCCCGGTCCTGGCCACGCGTGCCGAGCGGATCGACGGGGCCCGGGCCTTCCTGTCCCGCCGGGGCGGTACCGCGGTCTTCCTCGGCCGCTGGACCGCCTTCTTCCGCGCCGTCATGCCGTTCCTGGCCGGTATGGCCCGGATGCCGTATCGCCGGTTCCTCAGCTGGAACGTCCTCGGTGGCCTCTCCTGGGGGGTGACCGTCGTGCTGCTCGGCTACGCCGCCGGCGCCTCCTACGCGCGGGTGGAGAAGGTCTTCGGGCCGGCCGCGGCGGGCGTCGTCCTCCTGATCGCACTCGTCGCCGCGGTCGTGTGGCGCGTGCGGAAGCACCGGGCCGAGCGTGCGGATGCACGAGCCGACGAGCCGGCCGCCCCCTGACCGGTCGTGTTTGCCCTCCGCTCACCTGGACGTGGCCGGTCGATGACCCCCGTGCCAGCAGCATCGACGGAGAACCCCGAGGAGGCTCCGTGACCGCCATCGAGCAGCACCGCCCCAGCACCCCGATGACGCCGCCGCACGCCGATCGAGGACCGGTGGAGCCGAGCCGGTCAGCTGACCGGTCGGCCGCGCCCCGGGTGCTCGTCGTGAGCGGCAGCGTGGGGGCCGGGCACGACGGCGCGGCGCGTGAGCTCGCCGATCGACTGACTGCCACGGGTGTGCAGGTGACCGTCCGCGACCTGCTGACCGCGGTGCCACGCCCCGTTGCGCGGCTGCTCCGAGACGGCTACAGCACCAGCGTCGGCCGGGCGCCCGCAGCGTTCGAGTTCCTCTTCCAGCGCATGGAGCGCCGGGGCCTGTTCTGGGGGATCGAGCAGCGGATCTGCGCTGGCTCCCACCCGACGCTCGCCCGGTGGATCGACACGGTCGACCCTGACGTCGTCGTGGCCACCTACCCGCTCGCCGCCCAGGCGCTGGGAGCGCTGCGGGGCACCGGAGCACTGGACGCCCCACTGCTCACCTACCTCACCGATCCGGCCGCGCACGCCAGCTGGCTGCACCCGGCGGTCGACGCCCACCTGACGGTGACGGCCGCAACGGCGGCCCAGGGACGCGCCACCTACGGCTACGACTTCACCGTCGCCGGACCGCTGGTGCCCCCCAGGTTCGACCGAGGGCTGGCGCTGCCCGAACTGGTGGCGCTCCGCGCCGAGATCGGGCTGCCACCGGCCCGCCCGGTCGCTCTCCTGGTCGCCGGGTCGCTGGGGCTGGGAGACATCCGCCCCGCAGCCGACGACGTCGTGGCCGCCGGCTTCACCCCGCTGGTGCTGTGCGGGCGGAACGTCACGTTGCGCCGCAAGGTCGCGGCCCGCCCCGGCGTCATCGCCCTCGGCTGGCGCAGCGACGTCCACCGGCTGATGCAGGTCGCCGATGTGCTCGTGCACAACGCCGGTGGGCTCACCTGCACCGAGGCCATGGTCGCCGGGCTGCCGACGGTGACCTACCGGCCGATCCCCGGGCACGGCCGGGCCAACGCCGCCGTGCTGGCTGCCTCCGGGCTCGGCCCCTGGGCTCGCACCCCACACGAATTGCGCTCCGTGCTGCACGCGCAGCTGGGCCGGGACCGGACCCCGCCCCGCTGTCCCGACCCGGCCGCGGCGGTGCGGTCCTGGCTGCCGGCCGCGGTGGCGACCCAGCTGCGCACCATCCCGGTCGGGGTCAGGTGAGCACCGCCCTGGCCGTCCGCCGGCAGGTAGCCCGTGTGGCGATGCGGTCGACCAGGTCCGACCACGCCCGCCCGACCCGCCCTTCGGTACCGCGGTCCTCCGCCGCGGACCGGCTCTGCGGCCGAGGCCACCCCGGCGGGATCGGGTTGACCTTCGACGACGGGCCCGACCCGGCCGGGACACCCGCAGTACTGGACGCGCTGGGCGAGTTGGGGTGGAGCGCCACCTTCTTCATGCTCGGCAGCCAGGCCCGGCAGTTCCCCGAGATGGCCCGGGCGGTGGTGGCCGCGGGCCACGAGGTGGCGGTGCACGGCGACAGCCACCGCTCTCATCTGGTCCGCTCGACCGCGGACGTGCGCGCCGACGTCATCCAGGCGTGCCGCGACATCGCGGCCCTCACCGGCGTCCGGCCGAGGTGGTTCCGTCCGCCCTACGGATTCCTGTCCCGCGCGTCGGTCACCGCGGCCGCCCAGGTGGGGCTCACCCCGGTGCTGTGGACCACCTGGGGCAAGGACTGGGAGAAGACCAACTCGCTCAAGGTGCTGGAGCACGTCCTGGCCGACCTCGACGACGGCGGGACGGTCTTGCTGCACGACTCGGACTGCACCAGCACGCCGCACTCGTGGAAGCGGACCGCCTGGGCGCTGCCGCGGCTGGCCGTGGAGCTGGACCGACGGGGACTCGCCGTCCGGCCACTGCGCGAGCACCTGGTCGACCAGACATGACCGCTGTGCTGCTGGCGCTGGCCTCGGCGGCCGCCTACGCCGTGGCAACCGTCGTCGGACACCGGGCGGCCACCGCGAGCGCGGAGGGTTCGGAGGGCCGCTCGTTCCTCCGGACGACCCGCCGTCTGCTGCGGCACCCCGGTTTCCTGGCCAGTCAGCTCGCCGGCGCTCTGGGGCTGGCGTTGCACGTCGCCGCGCTGGCCACCGGCCTGCTCGTCGTGGTGCAACCGCTGCTGTGTGCCGGGTTGGTGATCGCCCTGGTGCTGGGCGCCGTGGTCGACCGGCGGCACCCCGGACGCCCACTCCCCCACCGCCGCCAGTGGCTGGCCGCCGGTGGCGTGACCGCCGGCCTGGTGCTCTTCCTGGCCACTGCCGCCCCCGTAGCCGGAGCGGCGAGGATCCATCCCTGGGTCCTTCCCGCCGCAGTGATCGGCTTCCTCGTGGCCGCGACCGTGGTGGGCCTCCGGGTGCGCCGGAACGCCAGCCCCCGACCCGCCGCGCTGCTGGGGGCGGTGGCGGGTGCGGGGTTCGGGCTGACCGGTGTCCTGCTCAAGGCCACGCTGACGCTCCCCCCGGCGGACTGGCCGGTGTCGTGGCCGGCCTACGCGCTGCTGCTGGTCGGGAGCTGCGGTGTCGTCCTGGCCCAGTGGTGCTACGTCGCCGGCCCCCTGGTGCAGTCCCAGCCGGTGCTGACCGCGCTGGAGCCCGTGATCGCGGTCGCCCTCGCCGCGCCGGTGTTCGCCGAGGGGCTGGCAACAGGCGTCCTGCCGCACGTCGGTCAACTGCTCGGCCTGGGCCTCATGGTGGCTGGCGTCTGGGGGGTCAGCCGCCGGGACGCCGCGATGCCCGCGCTGCAGCCGGCACCGTGCCACCACTCCGCGAGCGGGCCATCCCCGCGCTTGTTTCCCGCACCCGAACAGCCTCTCGAGAGGACGCGTTGACATGAGCGCACTGCTGGATCCGACCACTCTGATCAACACCTTCGGGGTGATCGGCATCATGGTCATCCTCTTCGCCGAGTGCGGACTGCTGGTCGGCTTCTTCCTGCCCGGCGATTCGCTCCTGTTCACCGCCGGCCTGCTGGCCACCACCGGGCTGCTCGCCCCGCTGTGGGTCCTGCTGATCCTGCTACCGATCGCTGCGATCGCCGGAAACCTCGTCGGCTACTGGATCGGTCGCAAGGCCGGGCCGGCCGTGTTCAAGCGACCCGACTCGCGGCTGTTCAGAGCCGAGTACGTGGAGCGCTCGCAGGCGTTCTTCGACCGCAACGGTGCCCGCACGATCCTGCTGGCCCGGTTCATCCCCATCGTGCGCACGTTCGCCACCGTGATGGCCGGTGCCTCGAAGATGGATGTGCGCCGCTATGCGACGTACTCGGTGGTCGGTGGTGTCGCCTGGGCCGCCGGCGTCACCGTCCTGGGCTACTGGCTCGGCCAGGTGGCATTCGTCGCGAACCACCTGGAGTTGATCATCCTGGGCATCGTCGTCCTGTCGCTGGTGCCGGTCGCGATCGAGGTGGTGCGCACCCGACGCCAGACCCATCGCTCGCTGACACGTCCCGCCCCGGGCTCAGTGGAGGCTCGGAACTGACGCGGCGACGAGGCGCCGTTGGGGCGTGAAAGGGCCGAAACACACACGTCACGATCGCGTCCGCCCGGCGCAGCGCCCGGTTCTCCCGCGCCGACGACGCCAGCCGGGTGGCGTCATCGGTCCTGGTGCCAGGCCGGTGTCCTCCGTCGATCTCGGCCTGGGTGACCCGGTTGCGCACCGTCGCGGGGTTGATCCCCCAGCTGATCGCGCCGATCCCGCGCGATGCCCCCGACTGCGTGCCCGGGTCACACCGGGCGTCGGCGGCTGGTCGGATCGCCCGCTCCCGCAGCTCGTCGGGGTACCTCCTCGGTGCCGCCATGACCCTCGTCCTCATCTGGATGCAGAGCCTCCCTCGGACCCGGGGCGGGACGAGCCGCCGGGCCACGGCAAACACCCTCGCCAGGCTGGGTAAGGCGACGGCCAACTCCCGACGACGGCGGCCCATCGCAGGCCCGGCGGCCTTAGCGTTCGGACAACCGGTCGGCGCTCCACCGTCCGACGTCCATGACCTGAGGGAGGACGTGCCGTGAAGCGCGCCTGGCACTGGCTCGAGCAACTCCCCCTGCTGCACGGGACCGTCCCGGTGGTGCTCACGGTCGGGGCCGCGCTCGGCCTCGTCGTCCTGGTGGTGGCCCGAGGACACCGGCGTTGGTTCACCCGGTCGGTGCCGGTGGCTGTGGCCATCGCCGGGATGGCGCTGATCGGCATCTGGGTCGCGCTGATCGTCCTCAAGCCGTTCCCGGACGCGTTGCCTCCGCGGGTCTTCGGCTGGATCGGTGCCGGGCTCCTCGCGCTGGCCCTGGCCGCGCTTGCCTGGCGGCACCAGCGCTGGTGGCGGCGCGGCGCGCTGGTCGTCGCTGCTGCCCTCGTGCTGCTCGGAGCGGCCGACCAGATCAACCTGGTCTACGGGCCGTTCCCGACGATAGCCGCAGCCTTGCAGGTGCCGCCGTCCGGCGCGGTCCCGGCCTCCACGGTGCTGCAGGCACTGCCCAACCCGGCGCCGATCGTCGGCGCGGTCGGTGCGCCGGTGGAGGCATCCTGGACGCCTCCGGCGGGGATGCCGACGACCGGGGCGCTGACCCAGGTGGACATCCCGGCCACGGCCTCGCGCTTCACGGCGCGTCCGACATGGATCTACGTGCCGCCCGCCTACCTGACCACTCGCCGGCCACTGCTACCGGTGCTCGTGCTGATCAGCGGCCAGCCGGGCAGCCCGCGGGACTGGATCGACGCCGGGGCGATCGCGACCCACATGGATGCATTCGCTGCCGCTCACCACGGGCTGGCACCGGTGGTGGTGATGCCCGATGCCCTGGGCGCCGAGACGGCCAACCCGATGTGCCTGGACTCCCAGCTCGGGAACACCGACACCTACCTCTCCCAGGATGTGCCGCACTGGGTCACCAGCACGCTGCAGGTCGATCCGGACACGGCCCACTGGGCGATCGGTGGCTTCTCCTACGGTGGGACGTGCGCGTTGCAGCTCGCGGTCGCGCATCCCACGCTGTTCCCCACCTTCCTGGACATCTCCGGGCAACGGGCACCCACCTTGGGCGACCCGACCCTGACGCTGACCCAGGCCTTCGGCGCTGCCGGGCCGGCCCAACGAGCAGCCTTCGCAGCCGTCAACCCGATGCAGGAGCTGGCCGCCCACCCGCTCCACGGGAGTGCTGCCTGGCTTGCCGTGGGAGCTGCGGACACCGAGTACGGCCCGCAGGCCGCAACCGTCCGGGCAGCCCTGGTGGCAGCCGGAGTCGATGTGCAGGGTGGTCCGCTCCCCGGGGGGCACTCGTGGACCGTCGCCGTCGAGGCCCTGGTCGCCGCCACCCCGTGGATCGCCCAGCGCGCCGGGTTGACCTCGTGATCAGGCGGTGGACGACCTGGGCGGGCGCGGCCGTGGGCGGCGCGCTCCGCGGTACGCCGGTGACCGTCGGCCTCGTGGGGATCCTGGCTCTCGCCCGGGTCCTCGGGTGGGGGCACCCGGGCTCGTCGGTGGCCACCGGGGTCGACGCGCTGGCCAGTGGCCAGTGGTGGACCGTGCTCAGCGCCGGTCTCGCCGTCGGGACGACGACCGCCACGGTGCTGACCGCGATCGCGATCGCTGTCCTGCTCCCCCCGATCGAGCGGAGCTGGGGGTCACGGCGCACGGCCCTGGCCCTGCTGGCCGGCCAGCTGGCGGCCACGCTGGCCGGGCTCGGGCTCATCGTCGTGCTGGCCGCTGCCGGGGACGGCTGGGGGCAGCAGCTCGTATCGGCGACCGAACTCGGCCCGCTACCGGCGATCGTCACGGTGGTCGCGCTCGCTTCCGGCGACTGGTCCACGGTGTGGCGCCGGCGGACCCGGCTGGGCCTGGGCGTGCTGCTGGCCATGATGGTGCTCTACGCCGGGGGTGCCGGCGATGTGCTCAGCGCTACCGGATTCGCCATCGGACTGGTCGGGTCCGCCGTCCTCCGGGGCCGGCGGACCGGAGTGCACGCGCGTCCCGGCGCCCGGGTGGTCAGCCGGCGGGAGAGCCGGGCACTGGTGGCGCTGCTGGTCGTCGCGACCGCGATCGGTCCGCTGCTTGCCGCCGTGTCCCGTGACCCGCAGGGCCCGCTGTCGGTCCTCGCGCACCTGTTCGTGTCCCAGCGCCCCACGCACGGGCTGCTCCAGTCGGTCTGCGGACCTGGCGGGGACCCGGGTGACTGCCGCGTTCTGCAGGGACAGCTCCGGCTGACCGGCGTGAGCCCAGCAATCGCATCGGTGCTCCCGGTCCTGCTCCAGCTGGTGCTCGCCGAGGGACTGCGTCGGGGTCGACGAGCAGCCTGGGTGGGAGCGGTGGCCCTCAGCGGGATGCTGACCGTCGTCGGTGGCGTCGTGGCACTCACCGCGCTGACCACCCCGGCTGAACAACTGCCCCTCCTGGCCACCCGGCCCGGGGTGCTCCCCACTGCTGCGCTGCTGGCTCCGCTGGTCGTGCCAGGGCTCGTACTCGTCCTGTTGTCGGGCACCCGGGACTACTTCCGGGTCACCGCCGCCGCCGGGACCGTCCGCCGCTGGTCCATCGTGGCGCTCGTCGGCGTCGGGGTGGTCGTGGCGACCTACCTGACCATCGGCCTGATCCTGGGCAGCGCCTACCTCAACGCCCCGACCGTCGGGCAGCTGCTCGCTGACCTGCCCGCGCGCCTGCTCCCCCCGGGTTATCTCGGCGAGGTCCTCCCCCGATCGCAACCTCTGCACGGGCCGGCCCGGTTGGTGGCCGGCTGGACCGGGATCGCCTGCTGGGCGGTCCTGGTGGGAGCGGCCTGGTCGGCCCTGCGCTCGGTGGTACCAACCGGTGACGTCGCACAGGCGCGCGCCGTCGTCGCCACCCACGGGATCGGGGCGCTCGCGCACATGACGACCTGGCCGGGGAACCACTGGTGGTTCAGTGCCGACGGTCGGACGGTGGTGGCCTACCGGGTGACAGCCCGGGTCGCCGTCACCACCGGCGATCCGGTCGGACCACCCGCCGATCTGCCGGCCGCAGTCGTCGCCTTCACGACGTGGTGTGACGAGCGGGGCTGGACGCCGTGCTGGTACAGCGTGACCGACGCTGTCGTCGAGGCCCTGCCCACCGCACACCGCCTGCAGGTCGCCACGGAGACCTGGTTGCCGCTGGGCGAGCTGGCCTTCGTGGGCAAGAAGTGGCAGGACGTCCGCAGCGCGCTCAACCGCGCCACCCGCACCGGGATCACCACCCGGTGGTTGCGCTGGGACACCGCCCCGCTGGCGCTGCGCGAGCAGTTGACCCGCGCCTCGGAGGACTGGCTGGCCGGCAAGGGCCTGCCCGAGATGGGCTTCACCCTGGGTGGGATGGACGAGCTGACCGACCCGGCGGTCCGCGGGCTGGTCGCCCTGGATGCCGACGGCGACGTCCTGGCGATCACCAGCTGGCTGCCGGCCCGACGCGACGACGCCCCGGTCGGCTGGACGCTGGACCTGATGCGTCGCACCCCCGGCTGCCCACCCGGCGTGATGGAGCTGCTGATCGCCACGGCGGCCACCACGTTCCAGGACGAAGGGGCGGAGTTCGTCAGCCTGTCGGGGGCGCCCTTGGCGATGCCCGGCCAGGACGAGGACAGCGATGTGCTGGCGAGGCTGCTGCAGCACACCGGCCGGCTGATGGAACCGGTGTACGGGTTCCGGTCGCTGATGGCGTTCAAGGCCAAGTTCCAGCCCCGTCACCGGCCCCTGTGGCTGGTCTACCTGGACACCGCGGAGCTGCCGCGGATCGCGAACGCCATCTCCCAGGCCTACCTCCCGCACCTGACCCTGCCGCAGGCCGGTCGGCTGGGCCACGCCCTGCTCCGCGGCCGGCACACGCGCCGACACCAGCGCACTCCCGCACCGCAGCCGCCCCACGCACCCGACGGGCCGGCCAGGCGAGGGGCAGCAGTCGGCGCAGGCATCAGCTCGGGCCCTGACACACGATGAGGAGCACGACATCCAGCACGAGCGTCCGCTCGGGCAGACTGATCGGCATGCGGCGGAGGATCAACCTGCTGGCCGTGCTGGCGGCGGTGCTGTCCACTGTGCTGTTCCTCGTTCCGTTGGGTTACCTCACCGCTCAGTACCTGCTCGCCGACGAACGCGACGAGCTGATCCGCGTGGCCGACACCCTTGCGGTCAGCATCTCGGCGGAGCTGAGCCGAGGAGACACGCCGGCGGAGCTGCCCTCACCTGACGACGACGTCGTGGCCGGCCTCTACGACCCGACCGGGGATCGCATCGCCGGTTCCGGGCCCTCGCAGGGAGGTGCCGTCGTGCGACGCGCCCTAGGCGGTTCGGAGGCCGACGTCGAGCTCGCCGGTGACTTGGTCGTCGCCGTCCCGGTCACCGACGGCGCCCGGGTGACCGGCGTGGTGCGGGCGGCCAGCGACTACGCCGTCGTCCGGGTCCAGATAGCGCAGACCTGGGCGGTGATGGCCGGCCTGGCAGCACTGGCCGTCGCCATCACCTGGCTGCTCGCCCGGCGGCAGGGCCGCCGGCTCGCCGCGCCACTGGAGGACCTGGCCCACACCGCCACCCGGATCGGCGACGGCGACTTCGCCGTGCGGACCTCGCCGAGCGGTATCGCCGAGATCGATGCGGCCGGCGCGGCGTTCAACACCACGGCCCAGCGGATCGGCGATCTGGTCAGCCGGGAACGGGCTTTCTCCGGCTACGCCTCCCACCAGTTGCGCACCCCGCTCACCGGTCTACGGCTGGGGCTGGAGATCGCGCTCCACGGTCCGCCGGCACTCCAACAGGACGCTCTGGCGCGGGCTTTGAGCTCCGCCGACCGCCTGGAACGGACCATCGCCGAACTACTGGCCCTGGCCCGCGACAGCAGTCCGCGCGGGGAGGTGCTCGACATCGGCAGTGTCGTCGACGACCTGACCGAGGAGCGACGCCCGGCAGTTCAGATGGCCGGTCGGACCCTGAACCTGCATCTGGAGGATGATCTGCCGACCTCCCACGTGGCCGCCGCTGCCGCACGACAGATCCTGGCGGTATTGCTGGACAACGCGATTGCCCACGGGCGGGGCGATATCGGGGTAGCGGTCCGGTCGTCGGTCGGAGCGCTCGCGGTCGATGTCGTCGACGAAGGCGAGTATCGCGGCGATCTCAGCGCCGTCTTCTCCCGCCATGACTACAGCGACCGGGGGCACGGGATCGGTCTCCCGCTGGCCCGCAGCCTGGCCGAGGCAGAAGGCGGGCGGCTGTCCCTCGCGTCGTCGGCACCGACCACCTTCACCCTGCTGCTACCGACCACCGACGATCCGGTCGAGACGGCGCCGAGTGCCGTGGACGATCACGTCCCCTCGGGCAACTCCAGCCGGTAGCCGTGCCCCCGTAGCGTGCTGATCACCGGCCGCCCCGAGGGCGCCGAGGCGGCGCCGTCGTGGCCGTTGGCGAGCTTGCGTCGTAGCGCCGCGACGTGCACGTCCAGCGTCTTGGTCGACCCGAACCAGTGCGCGTCCCAGACGTCCTCCATCAGCGCCTCCCGGCTGACCGCAGCACCGGCGTCGGCGGCCAGCCGGGACAGCAGGTCGAACTCCTTGGTCCGCAACGGCACCTCGACACCGCCGACGGTCACCCGGCGTGCCGCCGCATCGACCACCAGGTCCCCGATGGTGAGCACCGCCTGGGCAGGCGGCAGGACGGCGCTGCGGCGCAGGTGCGCACGCACCCGGGCCAGCAGTTCACCGAAGCGGAACGGCTTGGTCAGGTAGTCGTCGGCCCCGGCCTCGAGCCCGACGACGACGTCCATCTCCTCCGCCCGGGCGGTCAGCACCACGATCACCGCGCCCGGCTGGGCTGCCCGCACCCGGCGGCAGACCTCGATCCCGTCCAGGTCGGGCAGGCCCAGGTCGAGCAGCACCAGGTCGAAGGCCCGGCCGGCCACCGCATCCAGCGCGCCGCGGGCGGTGCGCTGCCAGGAGATCGCGTGCCCGTGCGCGCGCAGCCCCGAGGTCAGCGCCGACCCGATCGTCTCGTCGTCCTCCACCACCAGCAGGTCGGCCACAGCGCCGACGATAGATCACCGGCGCGATTAACCAGCAGCTCACCTGGCGCTTCCCGGCCGCTGGCAGGCCCCGGACCAGCATCGATCTCAACGAAGCCACCAGCGCGAGGAGAGACCGATGAGCATCTTGGAACTCGACCCGGACCCAGCGACGACCTTTCTGGGCGACAGTGCTCCCACCCGCAACCGGAGGCCGATGCTGGACGTCGTGGTCCCCGTGCACAACGAGGAAGCCGGCCTCGAGCGGTGCCTGCGCCGGCTGCACGCCCACTTGTCCCAGCAGCTGCCCTACTCCTTCCGGATCACCGTGGCCGAGAACGCCAGCTCCGACGGCACGGTGGCCGTGGCCCGGCGGGTGGCCGCCGAGCTGCCGGGCGTGCAGGTGCGGGTGCTGGCCGAGCCCGGCCGTGGCCGGGCGCTGCGGGAGGCCTGGCTGGCCTCCGACGCCCGGGTGCTGGTCTACATGGACGTGGACCTGTCCACCGACCTCAACGCGCTGCTCCCGCTGATCGCCCCGCTGATCAGCGGGCACTCCGACCTGGCGATCGGCACCCGACTGGCACCGACCTCGCGGGTGGTCCGCGGCGCGAAACGCGAATTCATCTCCCGGAGCTACAACCTGCTGCTGCGCGGCACCCTGGCCACCCACGTCTCCGACGCCCAGTGCGGGTTCAAGGCCATCCGCGCCGACGTCGCCGCGCGGCTGCTGCCCTTCGTCGAGGACACCGGTTGGTTCTTCGACACCGAGATGCTGGTGCTGGCCCAGCGCAGCGGGCTGCGGATCGCCGAGGTGCCGGTGGACTGGATCGACGACCCGGACAGCCGGGTCGACATCGTGGCCACGGCGCGCGGCGACCTGGCCGGCATCGTGCGGATGCTGCGGGCCTTCACCACCGGTCGGCTGCCCATCGCCGATCTGCGCGCCTCCATCGGTCGGCACCCGCTCACCGGATCCGTCCCCGATCCTGCCGTCCCCGGGGTGCCGGCCGGGCTGTTCGGCCAGCTGGTCCGGTTCGCCGTCATCGGCGCGCTGTCGACCCTCGCCTACCTGGTGCTCTTCGTGGCCCTGCGCGCGTCGATGCCCGCCCAGACGGCCAACCTGATGGCGCTGGGGATCACCGCGGTGGCCAACACCGCAGCCAACCGCCGGCTCACCTTCGGGATCCGCGGCACCGGCGGGGCGGCCCGCGCGCAGTTCCAGGGACTCATCGTCTTCGCGCTGGGACTCGCGCTCACCAGTGGAACCCTCGCCGGGCTCGCGATGCTGGCACCGCACGCCTCGCGGGTGGTCGAACTCGCCGGGCTCCTCGCGGCCAACCTGGCGGCCACCGTCCTGCGCTTCGTCCTGTTCCGCGCCTGGGTGTTCCGCGGACGGCGTGACCCCCGCGTGGTCGGCGTCGACTCCGTGGCCGGATCCACGGTCCTCGCCAGCGGCGGGATGGCCTGATGCCCAGCGCGCTGATGACCGGCGTAGCCCTCGACCCTGCCGACCCCGACCGGATGGATTCCGACGCCCACCCGCGCTCCGCCGATGGGCCCGCAGGTTCGTCGGTCGGGCCCGGGGCCACCCCGGCCGGCATCCGCGCGCTCCTGGGGATCGTGCTCGCCTCCACCGCCCTGCTCTACTCACTGGGCATCGGCGCGATGGGCTGGGCGAACTACTACTACAGCGCTGCTGCGCAGGCCGGTGCGATCAGCTGGCACGCCTTCCTCTTCGGCTCACTGGATCCCGCCGGTGGCATCACGGTGGACAAGCCACCGGCCGCGCTGTGGCTGATGGGCCTGTCGGTGCGGGTGTTCGGGCTGTCGCCGCAGTCGCTGCTCCTGCCACAGGCGGCCTGCGGGGTGGCCGCGGTCGGGCTGCTCTACCTCACGGTGCGGCGTCAGGCCGGTCCGGTGGCCGGGCTGGTGGCCGCGACGATCCTCGCCGTCACCCCGGTGGTCACCCTGCTGGCCCGCGACGACAACCCTGACATGCTGATGACCCTGCTGCTGATCGCCGCCGGGTACGCCGTCACCCGGGCGGTGCAGCGTGAACGCGGCGGTACCGGCTGGCTGGTGCTCACCGGCGCCTTGGTCGGCATCGCCTTCCTGACCAAGCAGGCCCAGGCCCTGCTCGTCGTCCCTGCGCTGGCGTCATACGTGCTGGTCGCTGCCCCGTGGTCGATCCGCCGTCGACTCAGCGCACTCGTGGCCGGCGGGCTGGCGATGCTCGTCGCCGGCGGCTGGTGGGTGGCACTCGTCGAGCTGACCCCGGCAGCCCAGCGGCCCTACGTCGGCGGATCCCAGCACAACAGCATCCTCGAGCTCACCTTGGGCTACAACGGGCTCGGCCGGCTCACCGGTCAGGAGAGCGGCGGCGGATTCGCCAACCGGACCCGCTCGGGCAGCTGGTGGCGGCTCTTCGGTTCCGGTGGCGACCAGGCGGGCTGGCTGCTGCCGGCCGCCCTGATCCTGCTTCTTGCGGCCGCGCTACTCCTCCGGCGAGCGGGACGTCAGCATCCGCAGCGGGCCGGGCTCGTGCTGTGGGGAGCCTGGTTGCTCGGGGTCGGCGTCGTGCTCAGCGGGCTGCAGGGCATCTCGCACAGCTACTACATGATCGAGCTCGCCCCGGCCGTCGCCGCCCTGGTGGCCATCGGCGGTCAGGTGCTGTGGACCGCCCGCGACCGGGTCGGCTGGGTCCGCCCCGTGCTGGGCGGCGCGATCACCGTGTCCGCGGTCTATGCGGTCGTCCTGCTCGTGCAGCGGCCGGCCTGGACCCTGGTCGCGGTCCCCGTCGTCGCAGTGGGCGGCGCGCTCACGGCCGTGGTCCTGTGGCGAGGCGATCGGCTCGCCGTGCGGTTGCGCGGCGCGACGCTGCTGGCGGTCATGCTGGTGACGCTGTTGGCCGGCCCGACAGTCTGGTCGGTGGCCACCGCGCAGTCCATCCACCGCGGGTCCAGCCCGGTCGCGGGGCCCGGGGTGACCAGCGTCGTCGACCGCGCCGGCCTGGTGCCCGACACCCGGGTGCCGCTCGCAGTGGCGCAGCAGCTGCAGGGCGACGGCGGCGCCTTCGACTGGACCGCGGCGATGGTCGGCCGGCATGCCGCCGAGCTGCAACTGGCCTCCGGGGTCTCCATCCGGGAGCTGGGCGGGTACAGCGGGAACGACCCGAACCCCTCCCTGGCCCGGTTCCAGGACCTGGTGGCCGCCGGCCGGGTGCACTACCTGGTCCTGGACACCACCGGGGAGAACGGGGCGGCCGGCAGCGCCGCCCAGCAGGTCGTGGACTGGGCCCTGGCCCACCACACCGCCACCCGCATCGCCGGCTGGACGCTGGTCGATCTCACCCAGGCCTCCGGGAGGCAGCCGTGAACACCGCATTCCTGCTGATGATCAACGGCTGGTCGGGCAACCCCGCGCTGGACGAGCTGATGTTCCTGGCCGCCCAGTGGCTGATCTTCCCGGTGTTCGCCGGACTGGCCGCCTTGATGGTGGTGCAGGTGCGCCGGCGGGAGCTACGCCCGGTGCTGCTCAGCGCAGCGACCTTGGTGCTGGCGTTCGTCCTCGGTCTGGCAGCCGCGGCCCTGCATCCCGAACGTCGGCCCTTTCAGAGCCACGATGTCCGGCTGCTCTTCGAGCACACGCTCGGACAGTCCTTCCCCAGCGACCACGCCACCGCAGCCTTCGCTGCCGCGCTCGCCGCTGTCGCCTTCCTGTCCCGGCGCTGGGGCTTCGTGCTGCTCGGCGCGGCGGTCCTGATCGGGTTCGCCCGGGTCTACGCCGGGGTGCACTACCCCGGCGACATCCTCGCATCCGCCGTCGTCGCCCTCATCGCGGTGCTCCTGGTCGAGGTCGCCGACCACCTGGTCCCGATCGGTCGGTCCTCGACCCGGACCCGAGCGAGGTCCCGATGACCACGACGATCTGACCGGAGTCCCACGGCGCGGAGATCGCGCCCGTGGGACTCCGATCAGGACGCGGGGGTGACCCGCAGCAGCTGGTCGGCGCCGTCGCCGTTGTCGGTGGTCAGGTACAGCGCGCCGTCGCTGCCCAGCTGCGGGGAACGGACCCGGCCGTAGGTGCCCTCCAGCTCCGGGATGCGGAACTGCTCGACCAACGAGCCGTCCGCGGCCAGCCGCAACGCCAGCACACCGGTGTCCTTCTGCACCCCGAGCAGCAGCAGGCCGTCGTAGGCGCCCCACTCCGCACCGTCCAGGAAGGTGATGCCCGAGACGGCGATCGTCGGGTCACCGGAGGACCAGACGGCGGCGATCGCGCCGGGGATCTCCAGGTCGGTCATCGGCACCGACTCGTCGTAGCTCCCCGAGCCGACCGGGTCCCAGCCGTAGTTGCCCCCGTCCTGCGCCAGGTTGACCTCGTCGTCGACCTGACTGCCCTGCTCGGCGATGAACACGGCGCCGGTGCCGGGCTGCACGGCGATGCCCTGCACGTTGCGGTGCCCGTAGCCCACGATCGCGTGCGACGTGGGGTCGGTGAGCTCGAGGAACGGGTTGCCGGCCGAGGGCCGGCCGGTCTGCGGGTCGACCCGCAGCAGCTTGCCCGCGACGGTGGACAGGTCCTGCGGGTTCGTGCCCAGCGCGTTGTCGCCGGTGCCGATCAGCAGCTGGCCGTCCTGGTCGAAGCGCAGCCGGCAGCCGCCGTGCCGGCCGGAGTCGGCGTTGACCGGGATCTGCCCGACCAGCGGGTCGGCGACCCGGGTGGCCGCGGTCCAGTCCTCGTCCACGGTCCAGGCGATCACCTCGATGCCGGGGCCGCCGTCCGCGCCGCCGTCCTCGATGCCCGTGCAGGTGTAGAACCGGCGACTGTCGTCGAAGGCGGGGTCCAGCACCAGGCCCATCAGGCCGGTCTCGCCCTCGGCCCAGACGTCGTCCAGGTCGGCGTGCAGCTGCTGGGAGGTGCCGTCGGGCAGCACGGCGGTCAACCGGCCGTCCCGCTCGTCGAGCAGCAGCGTGCCGTCGAGGGCCTGGGCGACGTCCCAGGGGTGGTCCAGGCCGTCGAGCACCGTCTCCACCTCCAGGGCGGGTGCACCCTGCGGCGGGTCCGCGGTCGGGGCGTCGGACGGTGAGTCCGACGAGCCGCAGCCGGCGAGCAGCACCCCGCCCAGGACGAGCGCGGTCAGTCGGGCTGAGCGGCGGGTCCCCATGCGGTCCATGGTCCCCGGGCGGGGCGGCACGTGCCGCGGCCGGCTCAGGCGGAGCGGGTGACGACGTACTCGCACAGCGCCGACAGCGCCTCGCGGACCTCGCCCTCGGGCACGCTGCCCAACCGGGCGCGGGCCCGGTCGGCGTACTGCTCCAGCACCTCGGTGGCGCGGGTCAACGAGGCCGAGGAGCGCAGCAGGGCCAGCGCCTCAGCGTGCTCGGCATCGTCGGTGACCGGGCCGGCGACCAGCTCGCGCAGCCGGGCCTCAGCCGGTTCGTCGCCGGCCAGGGCGAGCAGCACCGGCAGCGTGGCGACGCCCTCGCGCAGGTCGGTGCCGGGCGACTTGCCCGACGTGCCGGACTCGCTGACGATGTCGATGAGGTCGTCGGAGAGCTGGAAGGCGACCCCGACCTCCTCGGCGTAGGCGGTGAGGTCGGCGACCACGGCCGGGTCGACGCCGGCGAAGGTGGCGCCGAACCGGGCCGAGGTGGCCACCAGCGAACCGGTCTTGTCCGCCAGCACCGACAGGTGGTGGGCGATCGGGTCCTCGCCGGGCGCGGGGCCGACGGTCTCCCGGATCTGGCCGGTGACCAGTCGCTCGAACGTCCGGGCCTGCACCCGGACGGCGTCCGGGCCGAGGTCGGCGAGCAGGTCCGACGCGCGGGCGAAGAGGAAGTCGCCGGTCAGGATGGCGATGCTGTTGCTCCACCGACTGTTCGCGCTGGTCGCGCCCCGGCGCACGGAGGCCTCGTCCATGACGTCGTCGTGGTACAGCGTGGCCAGGTGGGTGAGCTCGCAGACCACGGCAGCGGTTGCCACCTGCGGGTCCTCGGCGTCGCCCAGGTGGGCGGCCAGCAGGGCCAGCACCGGGCGGAAACGCTTGCCGCCGGCGGTCATCAGGTGCGCCGCCGCCTCGCCGACGAACTCGTGCTCGCTGACGACGGCGGCTTGCAGCTCGCTCTCGACCCGGGCCAGGCCCGCGGCCAGCGACTCGCCCAGCTCGCCCTCGGGCAGCCACGCCCCGATGGTCGAGGCGGGGGTGGCAGGTCGGTTCCACAGCTGCGTCTGGCTCCCGCCCCCGGAGGTGGCGGTGCTGGCTCCGGTCATCAACCGTCGAAGATAGACGGCCTGACCGGGTGCCAGGTCAGCGGCCTCACCGGCCTGCTCAGCCGACCAGCGTCGCGGCGCGGTCGGCCAGGTCGAGCACCGAACCCGGCACCAGGCCCAACACCAGCGTGGCCGCCACGGTCACGGCGAGCACGATCGTCGTCGGCACACCGGGGACGCCGACCGTGGGCCCGTCGAGGGCGGGCTCGGAGAAGTACATGAGCACGATCAGCCGCAGATAGTAGAACGCGGCGATGGCGCTGGCGATCAGCGCGATGACCGCCAGCGGCCAGGCGCCGGCTTCGATGGCGGCCCGGAAGACGGCGAACTTACCGGTGAAGCCGCTGGTCAGCGGGATCCCGGCCAGCGCCAGCAGCAGGAAGCTCATGATTGCTGCGGTCAGCGGAGAGCGCCTGGCCAGCCCGGCCCACTGGGACAGGTGGGTGGCCTCGCCGTCGCCGTCCCGGACCAGGGTGACCACCGCGAACGCCCCGATCGTGGTCAGGCCGTAGGCCAGCAGGTAGAACAGCGTGGCCGCCAGGCCCGAGCCGGTACCGCCGTTCAGTCCGATCACACCGGTCAGCAGGAACCCGGCGTGCGCGACCGAGGAGTACGCCAGCATCCGCTTGACATCGGTCTGGGTGAGTCCCAGCACGGCGCCCACCAGCATGGACACGATCGCGAGGCCGTAGACCAGTGGTCGCCAGGTCCAGTCCGCCGTCCCGAAGGCGACGTAGAGCAACCGCAGGATGGCGCCGAAGGCAGCCACCTTGGTACAGGCACCCATGAAGGCGGTCACCGGTGTGGGTGCGCCCTGGTAGACATCGGGCGTCCAGGTGTGGAAGGGCGCGACCGAGGCCTTGAACATCAGGCCCACCACCAGCAGTCCCAACCCGAGGACCAGCAGCGTGCCGGTGCCCTCCGTGGTCACCGACTCGCGGATGCCGGAGAACCGGATGGTGCCGGTCGCGCCGTAGACCAGCGCCAGGCCGTAGAGGAAGAACGCCGAAGCGAAGGCGCCGAGCAGGAAGTACTTGAGCGCCGCCTCCTGGGACAGCAACCGCCGACGGCGGGCCAGCCCGCAGATCAGGTACAGCGGCAGGCTCAGCACCTCCAGGGCGATGAACATGATGAGCAGGTCGTTCGCCGTGACGAACAACATCATCCCGCCGACCGCGAAGACCGTGAGCGGGTAGACCTCGGTCTGCACCCGCTCGCTGGTCAGCAGCTCCCGGTCGCGCGGGCTGCCGGCGGGCACGGCGGCTGCGGCGACGAAGGAGGACCGGGCCGGGTCGAGCCCACGCTCGCCGATGAGCAGGATCGACAGCGCACCCAGGCCGGTGATGGTCGCCTGCAGGAAGAGCCCGGCGCCGTCCACGGCGAGCGCTCCCCCCGCGGTGATCTCCTGCGTCCCGGACAGCAGCAGCGTGGTCCCCAGGCCCCCGAGGGTGCCCACCAGGGCCACGGCCAGCTGCACCGGGTGCCGGACATGCCGCGGCGCGAAGGCCTCGACGAGCACCCCGGTCGCCGCAGCACCGAAGACGAAGAGCAGTGGGGCGAGGGCCGCCAGGGACAGCGCCGGCGCCTGGATCGGGCCCATCAGTTGGCTCCCTGCTCGACGCTGGCCGGGTCGGCCGACGGGGTGGTGCCGGCGGGGTCGGAGCCGATGTCGACCATCGTCGCGCTCACCGCCGGGTTGATCAGGTCCAGCAGCGGCTGGGGGTAGAAGCCCAGGCCGATGATCAGCGCGACCAGCGGCGCGACCACAGCCAGCTCGCGCCGGGACAGGTCACGCATGGTCGTCGTCGTCACCGGGGCCGGCGCCTCGAGCAGGTCGAGACCGGCGTCCGTCCTCGACCCGGGGGGCACGACGTCGGCGGGCGGCGTGGCCGACAGCATGCCCCGGGGTGGGCCGAACATGGTGCGTTGGATCATCAGCAGCACGTAGAGGGCGGCCAGGACGATCCCGACGGCGGCCAGCACGGTGAGCACCGGCCGGGCCGGGAACGACCCCAGCAGGACCAGGAACTCCGAGACGAAGGCGTTGGTCCCGGGCAGGGCCAGGGTGGCCATGCCGGCGACGATCAGTGCACCGGCGAGCAGGGGCGCCTGCGCAGCGACCCCGCCGTAGTCACTGATCCGCCGCCGGCCGCCCCCGCGGAGGATCAGCATGCCGACCACCAGGAACAGCAGACCGGTCGACAGTCCGTGGTTGACCATGTAGAGCACCGCGCCCGACCCACCCTCCGCGGTGAACGCGAAGATGCCCAACGCGATGAACCCGAAGTGCGAGATCGAGGTGTAGGTGACGAGCCGGCTCATGTCCGACTGCCCTATCGCCAGCAGCGCGCCGTAGAGCACCCCGACCACCGCCAGCACCGCGATCCACGGCGCGAAGGCGCGTGCGGCGTCGGGGAACAGCGGCAGGCAGTAGCGCAGGAAGCCGAAGGTGCCGACCTTGTCCAGCACGCCCACCAGCAGCACCGCGCCGCCGATCGGGGCCTCGGCGCCCGCGTCGGGCAACCAGGTGTGGAAGGGCACCAGCGGGGCCTTGATCGCGAAGGCGATGAAGAAGCCGAGGAACAACAGCTTCTGCACCCCCGGGTCGATGTCCAGGGACCGCAACGCGTCGAAGGCGAAGGTGCCCTCCCCGAGCTGGCTGTTGCTGACCACGTAGAGCCCGATCACCGCCGCCAGCATGATCAGCCCGCCGAGCAGGCTGTACAGGAAGAACTTGACCGCCGCGTACTGGCGGCGCGGGCCACCGAAGCTCCCGATGATGAAGTACATCGGGACGAGCATCGCCTCGAAGAAGACGTAGAAGAGGAAGACGTCGGTGGCCGCGAAGACCCCGACCATCATCGCCTCGAGCACCAGCAGCCAGGCGAAGTAGGCCTTCATCGAGCGCCCGCCCGGGCCGGTGTCCTCCCAGGACGCAACGACCACGATCGGCACCAGCACGCCGATGAGCAGCAGCATCACCAGCGCGATGCCGTCGACCCCGAGGGCGAACTCGACGCCGAAGCTGGGGATCCAGGACACCGACGTGGTCAGCTGGAAGCGGTCGCCGCCGGTGTCGAAGGCGACAGTGGCGAGCCCGGCGAGGACGAGGACCACCAGGCTGACGCCGAGCGCGACGACCTTGGCCTGGGCGTCCTTGCCCCGGGGCAGGGCGGCCACGACGGCCCCGCCGACCGCGGGCACCGCGATCATGGTGAGCAGCCAGGGGTAGTCGCTCACGAGTGCTCCTCCGTGCCCAAGGGGCGGTGTGCCAGGGAGAGGTCCTGGCGGGGTGTGCCCTCCGAGAAGGCCCGCGGGGTGCTGGTGGTGGTCATCCGGCGGTCACCGCCAGCAGGGCACCGGCGACCAGGACGGCGCCGCCGAGCATGCCCAGGGCGTAGGAGCGCACGAAACCGGTCTGGGTCCGGCCCAGGCGGGCCGAGGACCCGCCGAGCCCGGCGCCGATGCCGTTGACCAGACCGTCGACCCCGCGGTTGTCCAGGAAGACCAGGGCGCGCATCAGCCAGATGCCCGGGCGCATGAGCAGCGACTCGTTCACGGTGTCGGCGTAGAGGGCGTTGCGGGCCGCACGCACCGGCAGCGACACCCGCACGGGAGCCACGACCGGGACCTCGCGACGACCCACGAACAACCAGGCCAGCCCAGCGCCCGCGGCCACCGCGACGGTGACGACCACGCTGACGACCAGCGGCGGGACCGCGTGCGCAACAGCCTCCTCCGGCGCCCCGAAGACCGGGGCCAACCAGTCGGCCAGCGGGAAGACCTCGACCAGCAGGAAGCCGGCGGCCACCGAACCGATGGCCAACACGATCATCGGCGCGGTCATCACCGCCGGGGACTCGTGCGGGTGCGCCGTGTCGCGCCACCGCGGCCGGCCGAAGAAGGTCATCAGCATCAGCCGGGTCATGTAGAAGGCCGTCAACGCGGCGCCCAGGACGGCGACACCCCCGAGCAGGTAGCCCGAGACGCCGCCGCGGTCGAAGGCGGCCTCGATGATCGCGTCCTTGGTCCAGTACCCGGACAGGAACGGGAAGCCGATCAGCGCGAGGTAGCCCAGCCCGAAGGTGACAAAGGTGGTCTTCATTTTCCCGGCCAGACCACCGAAGCGGCGCATGTCGGTCTCGTCGTCCATGCCGTGCATCACCGAGCCGGCGCCCAGGAACAGCCCGGCCTTGAAGAACCCGTGGGTGAGCAGGTGGGCGATGCCAGCGGCGTAACCGACCGGGCCCAGCCCGACGGCCAGGAACATGTAGCCGATCTGGCTGACGGTGGAGTAGGCCAGCACCTTCTTGATGTCGTCGTAGGCGCAGCCGACGATCGCGCCGATCAGGATGGTGATCGCGCCGACGACCAGGACCACGGTGCGGGCGGTGGGGGTTGCGTCGAAGACCGGGGCACTGCGGGCGATCAGGTAGACCCCCGCGGTCACCATGGTGGCGGCGTGGATGAGCGCCGAGACCGGGGTCGGGCCCTCCATCGCGTCGGGCAGCCAGGCCTGCAGCGGGAACTGGCCGGACTTGCTGCAGGCCCCGAGCAGGAGCAGCAGCCCCAGCGCGGTGACCGTGCCGCCGGTGAGCAGGCCGACCGAGCCGAAGACACCCGCGTAGGACGTCGTCCCCAGCTGCGCGAACATCACGAAGACGGCCAGCGCCAGGCCGACGTCGCCCACCCGGTTCATGATGAAGGCCTTCTTGGCCGCGGTGGCGGCTGCCGGGCGGGTGTACCAGAACGCGATGAGCAGGTAGGAAGCGAGGCCGACACCCTCCCAACCGACGTAGAGGGCCACGAAGCTGTTGCCCAGCACCAGCAGCAGCATCGCCGCGACGAACAGGTTGAGGTAGGCGAAGAACCGCCGGCGGGCCGGGTCGTGGGCCATGTAGCCGACCGAGTAGACGTGGATCAGCGCGCCGACCCCGGTGATCAGCAGCACGAAGACCGCCGACAGCGGATCGAAGAGCAGACCCGCGGTGACGTCCAGCTGCCCGGTGGAGATGAAGGTGAACAGCTCGACGTCGACGCTCTTGTCCGTCAGGCCGGCCAGCTGCACGGTGCAGCCCAGGCCCAGGGCGAAGGCGACGACGACGGTCCCGATGCCGAGCAGATGGCCCCATCGGTCGGTGCGCCTACCGCCCAGCAGCAGCACCGCGGCGCCGAGCAGCGGCAGCGCGATCAGCAGCCATGACGCCGACAGCAAGCCGGTGGCAGGCAGGGTCTCAGGCACAGCAGGGGGCCCCGTCTCGCTCAGTACTTCAACAGGTTGGCATCGTCGACCGAGGCCGACCGGCGGGTGCGGTAGATCGACATGATGATCGCCAGGCCCACCACGACCTCGGCCGCGGCGACCACCATCACGAAGAAGGCGATGACCTGGCCGTCGACGGTCCCGGTGGCGCGGGCGAAGGTGACCAGGGTCAGGTTCACCGAGTTGAGCATCAGCTCGATGCACATGAAGACCACGATCGCGTTGCGCCGCACCAGGACGCCGACGGCGCCGATGGTGAACAGCACGGCGGCCAGCACCAGGTAGTTCGTGAGGCTCACTCCGCCTCCTCGCTGACGCTCGTCGACCGCGTGCGCCGGGCTGCCCCGTCCATCGGCTCGCTCACGAGAGCTCTCCCCCGGTGCCGCGGGTGGTGCCCAACGCGCCGTCCGGACCGCCGCCGGTGTGGTCGGCCGGGGGCAGCTCGTCCACGACCTGGGGCTCGACGCCGGTGGAGTAGCTGGCTTCCGCCGGGTTGCCGTCGGGCAGCCGGCCGGGTGCGGCGATCGAGTTGGCCCGCGCGTAGATGCCGGGGCCGGGCAGGGTCTGCGGGTGCTCGGAGAGGAGGAACCGGGCCCGGGAGAGCTCCTTCTGGGTCTGCCGGCTGCCGGGCTCGCGCTCGATGTGGGCCAGCACCATCGCGCCCACCGCGGCGGTGATCAGCAGCGCGCTGGTGACCTCGAAGGCCAGCAGGTAGCGGGTGAACAGCAGCCGGGCGATCGCCTCGATGTTGCCGTCGGCCGCTCCCCCGGCCCCGCCCTGCACGGCCTCGAGGCCCGCGACCGGCAGGTCCTGGGTGGCCCGGGCGATGCCCGCGCCGACCAGGCCGGCGAAGCCGATGCCCAACAGTGTCGCGGCGACCCGCTGGCCGCGCAGCGTCTCGACCACGGAGTCCGAGGAGTCCCGGCCGACCAGCATCAGCACGAAGAGGAACAAGATCATGATGGCACCGGTGTAGACGATGATCTGCACCGCACCCAGGAACGGCGCCTCCTGGACGACGTAGAAGACACCCAGCGCCAGCATCGTGTTGACCAGGAACAGCGCCGAGTGCACGGCGTTCCGGGCGAAGACCATGCCCAGCGCCCCGGCCAGCGCGATCGGCCCGAGGATCCAGAAGACGACGGCCTCGCCGGTGCCGATCTGCACGCTCGTGTCGGCGGCCGCTGCCAGCACGGTCACGAGGTCGCCCCGGGCACCCGCAGGTAGTAGTCCTTCTCGTCGTCACCGAGCCGCATCGGGTGCGGCGGCTGCTCCATGCCCGGCAGCAACGGGGCCATCAGCTGCTCCTTCGTGTAGATCAGGCTGGCGCGGTCGTCGTCGGCGAGCTCGAAGTCGTTGCTCATGGTCAGCGAGCGGGTCGGGCAGGCCTCGATGCACAGCCCGCAGAAGATGCAGCGCAGGTAGTTGATCTGGTAGACGGCGCCGTACCGCTCGCCCGGGGAGAACCGCTGCTCGTCGGTGTTGGTGCCGCCCTCGACGTAGATCGCATCGGCCGGGCAGGCCCAGGCGCACAGCTCGCAGCCGACGCACTTCTCCAGCCCGTCGGGATGCCGGTTCAGCACGTGCCGGCCGTGGTAGCGCGGCTTGGTGATCTTGGGGGTCTCCGGGTACTGCTCGGTGGTCACCTTCTTGAACATCGTGGCGAAGGTGACGCCGAAGCCCTGCGTGGGCGCGGGCAGCCAGCTGGTCCGCTTGGCCGGAGCGGACGCCGTGCCCCCGGCCTGCTCGACCTCACCGCCGGAGCGGCGGGCGGGGGTCTGGTCAGGCATCGGTGTCCTCTTCCGGGGTGTTCGGGCGGGGACGGCGCCGACCGGTGCCGACCACGGCCCCGGCGCCGACGGGCTCACCGGCACCCAGCCGCGGCGACGGGGGGACGACGAGGTCCATCGGCGGGACCGGGAAACCGCCCTCGGCACGGGCCGGACCGGTGCGCTGCGCCGGGCGCCGGCGGGCGCCTGCGGAGCGGACCGGGGGCAGCACCTCGGGCTCGGTCGGGTTGATCGAGCCGGCGGCGGCGTTGAGCGCGGCGATCCGGGTGTCCCGGTTCGCCTGTCGGGAGGCCACCAGCAGCACCCCGAGCACGACCAGCGCGATCGGGACGCCGATGTAGAGGGCGACCTCCCCGCTGGACAGGTCGAACTCGCGGGACACCGTGCGCATCGTGGCGACGGCGAGGATCCACACCAACGCGGTGGGCACCAGCACCTTCCAGCCGAAGCGCATGAACTGGTCGTAGCGCAGCCGGGGCAGCGTGCCGCGCAGCCAGATGAAGACGAACAGCGCCGCGACGACCTTGCCGAAGAACCACAGCAGCGGCCACCAGCCGGTGTTCGCGCCGTCCCAGATCGAGATCGGCCACGGGGCCCGCCAGCCGCCCAGGAACAGCGTCGCGGCCAGGGCCGAGACGGTGACCATGTTGACGTACTCGGCCAGGAAGAAGAGCGCGAACTTCAGCGACGAGTACTCGGTGTGGAAGCCCCCGACCAGCTCGGACTCGGCCTCGGGCAGGTCGAACGGTGCCCGGTTGGTCTCCCCCACCACGGCGATCACGTAGATCACGAAGGACACCGGCAGCAGGACGGCGTACCAGCTCGGGCCCTGGAACGTGAGCCCGAAGAAGTTCAGCTCGTTGCCGCCGGCCTGGGCCGCGACGATCTCCGAGGTGCTCATCGTGCCGGCGTAGAGGAACACCGCGACGATCGAGAGCCCCATCGCGATCTCGTAGCTGACCATCTGGGCGGCGCTGCGCAGGCCACCCAGCAGCGGGTAGGTCGAGCCCGAGGCCCAGCCACCGAGCACGATGCCGTAGACGCCCATCGCCGAGCAGGCCAGCACGATGAGCACCCCGATCGGGGCGTCGATGAGCTGCAGCGGCGTCTGCTGGCCGAAGATCGAGACCTCGGGGCCCAGCGGGATGACCGAGAAGGCCAGGAACGCCGGGATGGTGGCGATGACGGGTGCGATGAAGTACACCGGCTTGTCCGCCAGCGTGGGCATGATGTCTTCCTTGAACGCCAGCTTCAGCCCGTCGGCCAGGCTCTGCAGGTAGCCGCGCGGCCCGACCCGGTTGGGCCCGGAGCGCTGCTGCATCCGCGCGACGACCTTGCGCTCGAAGACGATCGCGAACAGCGTCATCACGACCAGGACGCCGAAGACGCCGACGACCTTGATGACGATGATCCACCAGACGTCGTTGCCGAAGTCCTCCAGCGTGGGCTGGTCGGTGGCGGCCAGGACGGTCACGCGGGGCCTCCTGCTGTGACACTGGCGCCGGGTCCTGCGCTCAGCCGGACGACGGCTCCGGGGCCGACGCCCAGGCCGGTTCGCACGTGACTGCCGGGCGAGCGCATCGGCACCCACACCACCCGGTCGGTCATCTCGGTCACCTGGACCGGGAGGGTGATGGACCCGGCCGGCCCGGTGAGGGTGACCGGGTCGCCGTCGGCGAGGTCGAACCGCAGGGCGGTCTCCTTGCCCAGCCGAGCGACCGGCGGACGGGCGGTGCCGGCCATGGCCGGCTCGTCGCGCTGCAGGGTGCCGTCGTCGAGCAGCTGGTGCCAGGAGGCCAGCACCACGTCGTCAGAACCCAGCCGGGGGCTGCCCGCAGGGGCGACGTCCAGGCCGCGGACCTCACGGGTGCGTCCGGCACCGCCGAGCTCGACCAGCTCGCGGCGGGCGTCGTCCACCCCGGCGAGGCCGAGCCGGACGCCGAGTGCGTCGGCCAGACCGGTGAGCACCCGGGCGTCGGTGAGGGCGCCGGTGCCGTGCAGGGTCGCGTCGAAGGGCCGGACGCGGCCCTCCCAGTCCAGGTAGCTGCCGGCCTTCTCGGGCGCGGCGGCGATCGGCAGGACGACATCGGCGTGCTCGGTGACGGCGCTGGGGAACATCTCCAGGCTGACCACGAACCCGGCTGCGGCCAGCGCGGCCTCGGCCAGTGCCGGGTCGGGCAGGTCCGCCGGGTCGACGCCGCCGATCAGCAGGCCGCCGAGGCGGCCCTCCCGGGCGGCGGTGAGGATGCCGGTGGTGTCCCGGCCGGGCTCGACCGGCAGGTCGGCTCCCCACAGGGCGCCGACCTCCTCGCGGGCGGTGCGGTCCTCGACGGCGCGGCCGCCGGGCAGCAGCGAGGGCAACGCGCCGACCTCGACGGCCCCGCGCTCCCCGGCCCGCCGGGGGACCCAGCCGATCCGGGCGCCGGTGGCCTTCGAGAGCGCGGACAGTGCGGACAGCGCGCCCGGCGCCTCGGCGAGCCGCTCGCCGGCCAGCACGACAGCACCCTCCTGGCGGAGCGCGGCGGCCGCGGCGGCGCCCACCCCACCGGCCGAGCCGGCGGCCAGCGCACGCAGCACCGCGCCCTCCAGGCCGGGCGGGGTGGCCAGCAGCGTGGCGTCCAGCTTCTCATCGGCCCGGGTGGCGAAGGGGGCGACGTCGAAGACCGGCAGCGCCCGCTCGTGCACGGCCCGGCGGAGCCGCAGGAAGACGATCGGCGACTCCTCCTCGGGCTCGAAGCCGACCATCAGCACCGCGGGGGCGGCGACCAGCTCGTCGTAGGTGACGGCGCCGGCGCCGGGGGCGGTGCCGGCCACGTGGGCGGCCAGGAAGGCCAGCTCCTCTGGCGAGTGCGCACGGGCCCGGGCGTCGACGTCGTTGGTACCCAGGGCGACCCGGGCGAACTTGGCGTAGGCGTAGGCGTCCTCGACGGTGAGCCGGCCGCCGGGCAGCACGCCGACCCCGCCGTCGGAGACCGCGGCCGCGAGGCCGGCAGCCGCCGCGGCCCAGGCCTCGGGCCAGGAGGCGGGCTGTAGTTCGCCGTCCCGGCGCACGAGGGGGGTGGTGAGCCGGGAGTTGGCCGCGGCGTAGCGGAAGGCGAACCGGCCCTTGTCGCAGTTCCACTCGGTGTTCACGGCCGGGTCGTCGCCGGCCAGGCGGCGCATCACCGTGCCGCGTCGGTAGTCGGTGCGCTGGGCGCAGCCCGAGGCGCAGTGCTCGCAGACGCTGGGCTCGCTGCGCAGGTCGAAGGGCCGGGAGCGGAACCGGTAGGCCGCACTCGTCAGCGCCCCGACCGGGCAGATCTGCACGGTGTTGCCGGAGAAGTAGGACTCGAAGGGCTCCCCCTCGCTGATCGCCACCTGCTGCAGCGCACCACGCTCGAACAGCTCGATGAACGGGTCGCCGGCCACCTGCTGGGAGAACCGGGTGCACCGGGCACAGAGCACGCAGCGCTCACGGTCCAGCAGCACCTGGGAGCTGATCGGCAGCGGCTTGGGGAAGGTGCGCTTGACGTCGACGAACCGGCTCTCCGAGCGGCCGTTGCTCATCGCCTGGTTCTGCAGTGGGCACTCCCCGCCCTTGTCGCAGACCGGGCAGTCCAGCGGGTGGTTGACCAGCAGCAGCTCCATGTTGCCGGCCTGCGCCTGCGCGGCGACCGCACTGGTGAGCTGGGTCTTGACCACCATGTCCGGGGTGACCGGCACGGTGCAGGAGGCGACCGGCTTGCGCTGGCCCTCGACCTCGACCAGGCACTGCCGGCAGGCCCCGACCGGCTCCAGCAGCGGGTGGTCGCAGAACCGCGGGATCGCCACGCCGATCTGCTCGGCGGCCCGGATGATCAGCGTGCCCTGGGGCACGGCGACCTGGAAGCCGTCGATGGTGCAGCGGACGTGGTCCTCGGGCGTGTGGGGGCCGGGGGCGGCGGGAGCCTGCGGGGGCTGGGGGGTGGTCATGCCATGGCTCCCACTCGGGTCGCGCCGACCGGGGTGATCGAGAGGCTGCGGCCGACCCGGCCCCGCTCGTCGGCGGGCAGCAGCGCCTCGTACTCCCCGCGGAAGTACTTCAGCGAGCTGGCGATGCAGCTGGTGGCGCCGTCACCCAGGGCGCAGAACGCGCGGCCCAGGATGTTGTCACAGGTGTCGGTGAGCAGGTCCAGGTCGCTGGCCCGGCCGTGCCCGGCGACCAGCCGCTCCAGGATCTGGACCAGCCAGTAGGTGCCCTCCCGGCAGGGGGTGCACTTGCCGCAGCTCTCGTGGGCATAGAACTCGGAGAAGCGCAGCGTGGCCTCCACGATCGAGTCGGTCTCGTCGAAGATCATCAACGCCGTGGTGCCGAGCATCGAGCCGGCACCGGCGACCGAGTCGAAGTCCAGCGGCACGTCGAGGTGCTCGGCGGTGAAGTACGGCGTGGACGAGCCGCCCGGCGTCCAGAACTTGAGCTCGTGCCCGGGCCGCACCCCACCGGCCATCTCCAGCAGCTCGCGCAGCGTGGTGCCCATCGGCGCCTCGTACTGCCCCGGGTGCACCACCCGGCCGGAGATCGAGTAGATCTTCGGCCCGGGCGACTTCTCCGGTCCGAAGGCCTTGAACCAGGCGGACCCGCCGCGGACGATGAACGGCACGCTGGCCAGCGTTTCCACATTGTTGACCACGGTCGGGGCGCCGTACAACCCGGCGACGGCCGGGAAGGGCGGCTTGAGCCGGGGCTGCCCGCGCATGCCCTCCAGGGAGTCCAGCAGCGCGGTCTCCTCCCCGCAGATGTAGGCCCCGGCCCCGGCGTGCACGACCACCTCGAGGTCGAAACCCGAGCCGTGGATGTCAGTGCCGAGGTGACCGGCGGCGTAGGCCTCGGCGACGGCGGCGACCAGCCGGCGGTGCGCGTGCACGGACTCTCCGCGCACGTAGATGACCGCGTAGTGGCAGCGGATGGCGTAGGCGCAGATCGCCACGCCCTCCACCAACGAGTGCGGGTCGGCCATCATCAGCGGGATGTCCTTGCAGGTCCCGGGCTCGCCCTCGTCGGCGTTGACCACCAGGTACTTGGGTTTGGCGGCCGGCCCGGTGGGGGTCTCGCCGGGCTTGGGCTGCGGGATGAACGACCACTTCATACCGGTCGGGAAGCCGGCGCCGCCGCGTCCGCGCAGACCGGAGTCCTTGACCAGGGTGACCAGCTCGTCGGGCGACATGCCCAGCGCCTGCCGCCAGGCCACGTAGCCCTCGGTGCGCTCGTAGGTCTCGATCGTCCAGGACCGGTCTTCGGCGTACCGCGTGGTGAGCACGGGGGTGAGCGGCATGGTCAGACCTCTCGCTCGACGGAGGTGCCGGACCCGGACTGGGCCTGGTCGGCGGTGTTCTCGGGGCCCGACTCGTCGGGAGCGGTGTGCTCGGCCGGGGCGTCCCGGTCGGCGGCGGCCCGGCCCGCGGGCTCGGGTCGATCGGGGTGGTTCTGCTGTGCCCCGGCCCGCTCGGCCGGGTTGTCGGCCGCGGCGACCTGGGCGTCGGCGGCCTCCTCGCCCGGGGTCTGGCCGCCCTCTCCGCCACCCGCCTCCCCCAGGCGGGGGATCCCCTGCGCACCGTTCGAGGCCGCTCCGTGCTGGAGGGGATCCCCTGCCTGGCGAGAGGAGGGGGTGGCGGGGTCGGCGGCGGGCATCGGCGGGGCGGCCTCGCCGCGCTCGGCGGCCAGCCGGACCCCGCGCAGGGTGGGCTCCCCGGCCGAGGGACCGTCGACGGCGGCCTGCGCGGCCGCGGCGTCAGCGTGCTGGGAGAGACCGGCGAGCTGGCGGGAGACGCCCTTGAAGTCGGTCAGCGGGGCCCCGCGGGTGGGGGCGGGCTTCTCGCCGCGACGGAGCGCCGCGACCAGCTCGAGCGCCGTCCCGACGTCCTGCTGGTCGTAGAACTCGTAGTCGACGGTGACGACGGGGGCGTAGTCGCAGGCCGCGAGGCATTCGGCGTGCTCCAGGGTGACCGAGCCGTCGGCGGCGGTCTGGTCGTGCCCGACCCCGAGTTCGGCGGACAGTTCGTCGTAGATCTGCTGTCCGCCCAGCACCGCGCACAGCGTGTTGGTGCAGACGCTGACCAGGTGCCGACCGGTCGGGCGGCGCTTGTACATCGTGTAGAACGTCGCGACCGCGCCGACCTCGGCCTTCGTCAGGCCCAGCTCCTGCGCACACAACGTGATGCCCTCGGGGGAGACGTAGCCCTGCACGGACTGCACCAGGTGCAGCATCGGCAACAGCGCGGAGCGGGGCACCGGGTAGCGGGCCATCAGCACGCGGCACTCGACCCGGGTCTGCTCGGTGAGCGGCGGCAGGTCGTCCCGCACCTCGGTCGGGCTGGAGTCCAGCCCGGTGACGGCGGTGCCCTCCACGCTGCCCGGAAGTGCGCTCACGATGCCTCCTCGCTGGCGCTCGTGGTCGGGACTGCTGTGCTGTGGGGCTGGCTGCTGAGCCTCCTCACCTGTCCACCCCTCCCATGACGGGGTCGATCGAGGCGATCGCGGCGATGACGTCGGCGATCATGCCGCCCTCGCTCATGGCCGCGGTCGCCTGCAGGTTGACGAAGCTGGGGTCGCGGACGTGCACCCGGAACGGGCGGGTGCCACCGTCACTGACCACGTGGAAGCCGAGCTCCCCGCGGGGGGACTCGATGGCCTGGTAGACCTGCCCGGCCGGTACCCGGAAACCCTCGGTGACCAGCTTGAAGTGGTGGATCAGGGCCTCCATCGACTGGCCCATGATGTGCTTGACGTGGTCCAGGGACTGGCCCATCCCGTCGGCACCCAGCGACAGCTGCGCGGGCCAGGCGATCTTCTTGTCCTCGATCATGACGGGCCCTGGACGCAGCCGGTCCAGCGCCTGCTCGACGATCTTCAGCGACTCGGTGATCTCGGCCATCCGGACCAGGTAGCGGCCCCAGGCGTCGGAGGTGTCCGCCGTCGGGACCTCGAAGTCGTAGGTCTCGTAGCCGCAGTACGGCTCGACCTTGCGCAGGTCCCAGGGCAGCCCCGCCGACCGCAGGATCGGGCCGGTGACGCCGAGCGCCAGGCAGCCGGTGACGTCGAGGTAGCCGATGTCGCGGAGCCGGCGCTGCCAGATCGGCTGGCCGGTGAGCAGCCGGTGGAAGCCGGTGACCCGCTCGGGCATGACGGTGAGGAACTCGCGGATCTTCGCCTCGACGCCCTCGGGCAGGTCCTGGGCCAGACCGCCGGGACGCACATAGGCGTGGTTCATCCGCAGCCCGGTGATCTCCTCCAGCAGGTCCAGCACGAGCTCGCGCTCGCGGAACCCGTTGGTCATCCCGGTGAGGGCACCCATCTCCATGCCGAAGGTGGCCAGCCCGACCAGGTGCGAGGCGATCCGGTTCAGTTCCATGACCAGCACGCGGATCGTGGTGGCCCGCTCGGGCACCTCGACGCCGAGCAGCCGCTCCACGGCCAGGCAGTAGGCGGTCTCGTTGAACAGCGGCGCCAGGTAGTCCATCCGGGTCACGAAGGTCGTGCCCTGGGTCCAGTTCCGGTACTCGATGTTCTTCTCGATGCCGGTGTGCAGGTAGCCGATGACCACGCGGGCCTTGGTGACCGTCTCGCCCTCGAGGTCCAGCACCAGCCGCAGCACCCCGTGCGTGGAGGGGTGCTGCGGGCCCATGTTGATGACCAGCCGCTCCTCGGCGAGCGGGTCCGAGCCGAAGGTCAGGTCCCAGTCGCCACCGGTGACCGTGTAGACGCGGCCCTCGGTGGTCTCGCGCGACCCGGCGTACGGGTCCGAGGTGCGGGGGTCCGAGGTGCGGGGGCCCGAGTTGCGGGGGTCCGTGGTGGTCATCGGTAGCTCCGTCGCTCGTCCGGGGGCGGGATCGTCGCGCCGTGGTACTCCACGGGGACGCCGCCGAGCGGGTAGTCCTTGCGCTGCGGGTGCCCGTCCCAGTCGTCGGGCATGAGGATCCGGGTCAGCGCCGGGTGGCCGTCGAAGACGACGCCGAACATGTCGAAGGCCTCCCGCTCGTGCCAGTCCGCGGTCGGGTAGACGCGGGTGACGCTGGGGACGCGCGGGTCCTCGACGGTGACGGCGACCTCGAGCCGGATCCGGCGGCGGTAGGTCATCGAGGTCAGGTGGTAGAGCACGTGCAGCCGGCGCGCGTCGACCGGCCCGCCGGAGTCGAGGTAGTCCACGCCGGAGACCGACGAGCACAGCTCGAAGCGCAACGCATCGTCGTCCCGCAGGGCCTGGACCAGGACGAGCAGGTGCTCCCGCTCGACGAAGTAGGTGATCTCGCCGCGGTCGACCAGCACGCGGGGGACGGCGGCGTCGTAGGTGGCCTGCCCGACGGCCTCGATCAGCGCGTCGGTGACCTCGTCGAACCAGCCGCCGTAGGGCCGCTCGGTGGAGTGCAACGCGACGGCGCCGCCGGGCTCGACCCGGACCAGGCCGCCGAAGCCGGAGGTGTCACCGGTGCCCGAGACGCCGAAGGAACCGGTCCGGAACGCGCCGGTCACGGCCGCTCCCCCGGCAGCAGCACGGCGTTGCCGCCCCGCCGGTCGATGGCGAACTGCCCGGAGCGGCCCTGGGCCGCGGCCTCCTCGTAGGCCCGGCGGGCGTCGGCGTCCACGCGCACCGTGGAGGGCATCTCGATGTGCAGGTCCGGGGCGGTGCCCTCGGCCCGGGCGGCGGCCAGTGCAGCGGCGCGCTTGGGGCCCAGCGGCTCGTGGGAGATCTTGTGGTGCAGCTTGAGGATCGCGTCCATCAGCATCTCCGGCCGCGGCGGGCAGCCGGGAAGGTACATGTCGACGGGGACGATGTGGTCGACGCCCTGGACGATCGCGTAGTTGTTGAACATGCCGCCGGAGCTGGCGCACACGCCCATCGACAGCACCCAGCGCGGCTCGGGCATCTGGTCGTAGATCTGGCGCAGGACGGGGGCCATCTTCTGGCTCACCCGGCCGGCCACGATCATCAGGTCCGCCTGCCTCGGGGAGGCCCGGAAGACCTCCATGCCGAAGCGGGCCAGGTCGTAGCGGCCGGCACCGGAGGCCATCATCTCGATCGCGCAGCAGGCCAACCCGAAGGTCGCCGGCCACAGCGAGGACTTGCGGGTCCAGTTGACCAGCTTCTCCACGCTGGTCAGCAGGACGCCGCTCGGCAGCTTCTCTTCCAGGCCCATGAGCTCAGTCCCATTCCAGTCCACCGCGACGCCAGACGTAGGCGTAGGCGATGAACACGGTGGCGATGAAGACGGCCATCTCGATCAGGCCGAAGACGCCCAGGGAGTCGTTGGCGACGGCCCAGGGGTAGAGGAAGACGATCTCGATGTCGAAGACGATGAACAACATCGCCGTCAGGTAGTACTTGATCGGGAAGCGGCCGCCGGTGAGCGGCTGGTCGACCGGCTCGATGCCGCACTCGTAGGCCTCGAGCTTGGCCTTGTTGTAGCGCCGCGGACCGATGAACGGGGCCGCGGTGACCGAGAACAGCGCGAACCCGGCGGCCAGCACGAACAGGCCCACCAACGGGACGTAGGTCGCGAGCACCAGCGTCTCCCCCGATCCGGACAGCTTGTGAAAATCTTCACAAGGGCTTCGGGTTTGACCTTATGCCGGGGGTCACAGCGAACGGAAGCCACCCCCTGTCCGCGTGGCGGAAGTAAGGCCACCCTCATCGGCGGATCCACTGCCAGACCGGGTATCTCGGCGCGCTGGGGACGCGCGTCACGGCCGCCAGCAAGCCGACCGACCGCCTCCTCGTGAGCGTCGCCTCGGGCACACACGCCGAGGGCGTGGCCGCACATCGCATCGGCGGCAGCGATCCCGCCAGCCTGGACCCGGGCCGGCGCGGTCAGCACCTGCACGACGGGTTCCGCGAGCACGTGGTCCCGGTTGGCCGTGTACGGGGAGGCTGCGGGGTACTGCGCAGGTCACCAGGCCGCCGCCGGCCATGCATGCCGTGCTCGCCGCGGGACTGCGGTTTCGCCGAGTCGGGTCAGGCGGCGGGCAGCACCTTCGTCAGGACGGCGATCGTCCGGTCGACGGCGTCGCCGTCCCGACCGTCGTGCAGGTTGCCCATCAACCGCAGCGCGGCGCGGACCAGGGCGGGGCGCTTGAGGCCGTGGCCCAGGGCGAACCCGGCGAAGCCCGGGCGGGCGAGCAGGGCCAAGAAGCCTGCGCCCAGCCGGTGGTGCCCGCCGTACTCCTGGCGCAGCCGCGACGGGTAGCGACGCAGTGCCGCCTCCCGGGCCGGGCCCTCGGGCAGCGCCAAGGCTTCGATCACGACCGACGCCGCGGTCCGGGCGGTCTCCATGGCGTAGCTGATGCCCTCCCCGTTGAACGGGTTGACCGAGCCCGCGGAGTCCCCGACCAGCAACAGGCCGCGCGTGTAGGCCGGCCGGCGGGACAGCGAGGTGGGCAGCCCGGCACCGCGTAGCGGGGTGGCGGCGTCGACGTCGAGCTCCCACTCCGGGGGCAGGGTCTGCAGCCACCGGCGGTACACGGTGCGCGCGTCGTCATCAGCGGTGCGCCGGGTGTCCAGGAACCCGAAGCCGACGTTCGCCGTCCCGTCGCCCATCGGGAACAGCCAGCCGTAGCCGGGCATCGACGCGGCGTCGGGCCCGGCGTCGGTGAGGTCGAAGGAGATGTCGAGGTAGGGGTTCGTGGCGCGCGGCGTCGGCACGTACTGCCGGACGGCGACGCCCAGCGGCAGGTCGGTCCGCCGGTTCAGGCCCAGCGCCTTCGCCAGCCGCCCGGACAGCCCCTCGGCGGAGACGACCAACGGCGCCCGCCAGGTGGCCGGCTCCTTGTCCGGACCGACCTGGGCCTGCACGCCGACGACCCGACCGGCGTCGTCGGTCAGCGGTTCGGTGACGGTGACGCCGTGGTGCACCTGGGCACCGGCGGACTCGGCGTGCCGGGCCAACTGGTCGTCGAGGTCGGCTCGGGTGCGGATCAGGCCGTACCCGGGCCAGCGGGTCAACTCGGGCCAGTCGACCTCGGTCACCTGGCCGCCGCCGAACACCCGCAGACCGCGGTGCCGGACCCAGCCGGTGGAGGTGTCCACGCCCATCGCGTGCAACGCCGCCACCCCGCGCGGGGTCAGGCCGTCGCCGCAGACCTTCTCCCGCGGGAAGTGCGCCTTCTCCAGCACGACGACGTCCAGCCCGGACGAGGCCAGCCACCAGGCCGCACTGGAGCCGGCCGGACCGGCACCGACCACGACGACGTCGGCGCTGCGACCGGTGGGCAGGGGTGCGCTCGTCACCGCCCGAGTCTGGCCGGTCAGCTCGGCGGCGGGGCGATCGGGTCGGTCGGGCTGGGCACCGGGGAGGTCGGCGGGGACGGCTCGGAGGGCACCGGGTCCACCGGAGTGGGCGGCAGGTCGACGGGGCCGGGGTCGGGAGTCGCGGGGAACGTCATGCCCCCGGGTGCCCGCCAGTCACCGGTGTCAACCCCTCGGGTCCGCTCCCCCGATGATCACGGACCCCAGGTCACTGCGGCCCGGCGTGTTGCTCACCCAGCCCCGTGATCATCGGGGGAGAGGGCGAGCGGGAGGGGCGGGTCAGACCCGGGTGCCGCGGTGCAGCGCGACTATGCCGCCGGTCAGGTCCCGCCAGGCGACGTCGGCCCAGCCGGCGTCCTGCAGCTTGCGGGCCATCGCCGGCTGTGCGGGCCAGGCCCGGATCGACTCGGCCAGGTAGACGTAGGCCTCGGGGTTGCTGCTCACCGCGGTCGCGATCCTGGGCAGCGCCTTCATCAGGTACTCGGTGTAGACGGTGCGGAACGGCGTCCAGACGGGTGAGGAGAACTCGCAGACGACGAGCGTGCCGCCGGGGCGGGTGACCCGGCGGAACTCGCGCAGCGCGGCGTCGGGGTCCGCCACGTTGCGCAGACCGAAGGAGATGACCACGCCGTCCACCGAGGCGTCGGCCAGCGGCAGGGCCATCGCGTCGCCGGCGAGGAAGGGCACCGGGCGCCCGGACCCCGCGCGCAGCATGCCCAGGGAGAAGTCGCAGGCGATCGCGGTGACGCCGTCCGAGGCCAGCTCGACGGTGGAGACCCCGGTGCCGGCAGCGACGTCCAGCACGGTCTGGCCCCGGCGGGCGCCGAGGGCCTCGCGGGTGGCCCGCCGCCAGCCGGCGTCCAGACCGCCGGAGAGCACGGTGTTGGTGACGTCGTACTTGCCGGCGACCCGGTCGAACATCGCGGCGACCTCGGCCGGGCGCTTGTCCAGCGTGGCGCGGTAGCCCGCGTGCTGTGTCCGATCTCCTGAGCTCACGCCCGACGACGATACGGCGGTGCTCCTACCCTGGAGCAGGTGAGCACGGTGGCCCTGAGCACTCCCCCAGCGACGGACGCCGTGGTCACGACTGCACTGGGCACCCGCCGGACCCCGCTGCTGAACCTGCTGCCCGCCCAGGGCGCGGTCTCCTGGGTGCGTCGCGGCGA
>JBBSVA010000010.1:0-61679 GCA_038233915.1 Mycobacteriales bacterium
ACCTGACGCTCGAAGGCCTGGTAGGCACCGATGAGCAGCTGCTGACCCGTCTGGCCGCGGGCGTAGAAGGTGCGCGACACCTGGGCGCCACCGAAGGAGCGGTTGTCCAGCAGACCGCCGTACTCGCGGGCGAAGGGCACGCCCTGGGCCACGCACTGGTCGATGATCTGGGTGCTGACCTCGGCCAGCCGGTGGACGTTGTCCTCCCGTGAGCGGAAGTCCCCGCCCTTGACCGTGTCGTAGAACAGCCGGTGCACGCTGTCGCCGTCGTTGCGGTAGTTCTTGGCGGCGTTGATGCCCCCCTGCGCGGCGATCGAGTGGGCGCGGCGCGGGCTGTCCTGGAACCAGAAGGACTTCACCCGGTAGCCGGCCTCGGCCAGGGTCGCGGCGGCGGCCCCACCGGCCAGGCCGGTGCCCACCACGATGATCGACATCTTGCGGCGGTTGGTCGGGTTGACCAGCTTGCCGCGGAACTTGCGCTCGCTCCACCGCTCCCCGATGGGGACGTCGCGGGGTGCCTTGGTGTCGGCGATCGGGTCGCCGTCGAAGTACAGCTCCAGTGCCATGTCCTCGTCCCTCTCAGTCGATGATGCCGAAGGTGACGGACAGCGGGATGATCATGTACCCGCCGATCAGCACCACCGCGAAGGCGATCGCGAAGATGTTCACGGCGCGCTCACGCCGCTTGTTGCTGTGGCCCAGCGACTGCGTGGCACTCCAGACGCCGTGCCGGATGTGGAAGCCCAGGGCCAGGAGAGCCAGCAGGTACCAGACCGTGACGAACGGGTTCTGGAAGCCCTCTACCAGCCGCCCGTAGGGCAGCGAGTCCCGGCCGGCGGGGTTCACCGCGCCGAACGTGAGGTCCAGGATGTGCCAGATGATGAAGAGGATCAGGATGACGCCGCCCCAGCGCATCGTCCGCGAGGCGTAGCTCTGCTGGACCCGCTTCTTGGTGACGTACCCGATCGGGCGGGCCCGCTTGGCCTGACGCCACAGCGAGAACGCGGCCCAGATGTGCGCGGCCACGGCCACCAGCAGGACGATGCGGATGATCGTCAGCACCGTCAGACGCGGCACGACCGGCTCACCCACCTCCCGGAGGAACTCCGAGTAGTGGTTGAAGGTCTCCGCGCCCGCGAAGGCCTTCAGGTTCCCCACCATGTGCGCGATGAGGTACAGCACGAAGAGGATGCCGGTGACCGCCATGACGGCCTTCTTGAAGACCGAGGAACCGAACCTGCCGGTCTTCGGATCACGCTTCGGACCTGGGTTCGCCCCCGCCGATTGCCCTGCCTGCTGCGTCGTCACTGTCGCCACAGGCCCACGGTACGACCATGCACAGGTGAGGCCCATGTGAGGAGCGCGTGACACGGCTCATGTAAGGCGAGCCTCACCCGGGAACGGACGGCGCACCGCGGTTGTTCCCGTCAGACGCAGCGAGACAGCCACCACCGAGCAGACCAGGAGACACCGTGCCCCCCACCACCCGCGGCTTCCTCGGCCGCAGCCGACAGCCCCGCGACCCGCGGCTACCCCCCGGCCAGTACGACGTCGGCGCCGACTGGCCGGTGCTGACCGCGGAGCCCACGCCCCGGATCAGCACCGACACCTGGAGCATCACCGTCGCCGGGAACGTCGAGCACCCCACGACCTGGGACTGGGACGCCGTGCACGCCCTGCCCGGCAGCGAGTACCGGGGCGACATCCACTGCGTCACCACCTGGTCGAAGTTCGACACCCGGTTCGCCGGGGTCTCCCTGGACGCGCTGTGGGACGTCGCCCGGCCGACCGAGGCCGGCCGCTTCGTCATGGCCACCTCGAAGTCCGGCTACACGACCGACCTGCCGATCGAGGACCTCACCGGCGGCAAGGCCTGGCTGGTGTGGGAGTTCGACGGGCAGCCGCTGTCGCTGGAGCACGGCGGACCGGTCCGGCTGCTCGTGCCGCACCTCTACTTCTGGAAGAGCGCGAAGTGGGTGACCAAGCTGGACGTCCTGCAGCGGGACCAGCAGGGGTTCTGGGAGCGCAACGGCTACCACGACCGGGGCGACCCGTGGCGTCAGCAGCGGTACCAGGGTGACTGAAGTGCTCGGCGGTACCGCCGCCCCGGCGGGCGGCTGGACGACGGCGACGGTCGCCGGGCTGAACCGGCCGATCGCCCGGTCGGTGGCGCTGCGGCTGGACGTCGTCGACCGGGTCGACCACCTGCCCGGCCAGCACTACGTGCTGCGGCTGACCGCACCCGACGGGTACACCGCCCAGCGGTCCTACTCGGTGGCCTCGGCTCCGGCGGACCCGCTGGTGGAGCTCTTCGTCGAACGGCTGGAGGACGGCGAGGTCTCCACCTACCTGGCCGACGTCGCCGAGCCCGGGGACTCCGTCGAGGTCCGCGGCCCGATCGGCGGCTGGTTCGCCTGGGACGGCGAGAGCCCCGCGCTGCTGGTCGGCGGTGGCACCGGTGTGGTGCCGCTGGTGGCGATGGTCCGGCACGCCCGGGCGACCGGCCGGGAGGACCTGCTGCGGATCGCCGTCTCGGCCCGGACGCTGGCGGAGCTGCCCTACGCCGACGAGTTGGTGGCCGCCGGCGCCCTCGTCGTCGCCACCCGGGAGGGCAGGGGCATCCGCCCGGCCGCCCGGCTCACCGCGATGGACCTGCTCCCGCTGTGGGAGGAGGGCCAGACGGCGTTCGTGTGCGGCTCGACCGGGTTCGCCGAGACGGCCAGTCAGCTGCTGGTCGAGCTGGGGTTCGCGCCCTCGGCCATCCGGATCGAACGGTTCGGCCCATCGGGCGACTGAAACGGCCAGGTGCGCAACCTCCGAACCGTGTGTGGTTAGGTTCGCCTAACCTACCGAGGAGAATCGCAGATGACCAAGCTCGCATGCCGCGCCGGCGCCATCGCCACCCTGACCCTGACCCTGTCCCTCGCACTCACGGCGTGCGGTGGTGGCGACAGCGAGCAGGCATCGTCTCAGGGGACGGCGTCTATGGACGCCGAGACGCTGACTCTCTACAACGCCCAGCACGACGACCTGATCGAGGCGATGGTCACCGGCTTCACCGAGCAGACCGGGATCGAGGTCGAGATCCGCAGTGGCGACGACGCGGAGCTGGCGAACCAGATCGTCGCCGAGGGCGATGCCTCGCCGGCCGACGTATTCGTCACCGAGAACAGCCCATCGATCGACCTGGTCGCAGATGCGGGCCTGCTGTCGCCGATCGAACCGGACACTCTGGCGCAGGTGCCCGACCAGTACAGCCCGGACAGCGGTGACTGGGTCGGCTTCGCCGCCCGCTCGACGGTGCTGGCCTACAACCCCACGCAGCTTCCCGAGGACGAGCTGCCAGCATCACTGCTGGATCTCGCCGACCCGGAGTGGAAGGGCCGGATCGGGATCGCGCCCGGCGGGGCAGATTTCCAGGCCATCGTCAGCGCCGTGCTGGAGCTGCGCGGTGAGGAGGCCACCCGGACCTGGCTGGCCGGGTTGCAGGAGAACGCCCAGATCTATCAGGGCAACGGTGCGGTGATGCAGGCCGTGAACAGCGGTGAGATCGATGCCGGGGTCATTTATCACTACTACTGGTACAAGGACCAGGCCGAGTCCGGAGCGAACAGCGACAACGTCCAGCTGCACTACTTCGGCAACCAGGACCCGGGTGCCTTCGTCAGCGTCTCCGGCGCCGGGGTCCTTGCCTCCTCCGATCAGCCGGACGCCGCCCAGGAGCTGGTGGCCTACCTGACCGGCCCGGACGGGCAGCGGCGCTCGGCAGCGAGCACGGCGCTGGAATACGCCGTCGGTACCGGCTCGTCCTCCGCCGAGGTGCTGCCCTCGCTGGAGAGCCTCGCGGCGCCTGACCTCGGCCCCGGCTCGCTCGACGGCCCACAGGCCACCGCGTTGATGCAGGAAGTGGGCCTGCTCTGAACCGGCGGCCGGCCGGGCACACCCGGCCGGGCACCGCGTTGCGCCGCACGCCGGTGGCGCTGGGCCTGGCGGTGCTCGTCGCCGTCCTGGCGCTGCTGCCGGTGGGCTACATCGCGGCGTACACGGCCGATGTCGGCTGGAGTGGGGTGCGGGAGCTGGTGTTCCGTCCCCGCGTCGGTGAGCTGCTGTGGAATACCGTCCGGCTGGCCGCCGGCACGGTGATCAGTTGCGTCGTCCTCGGCGTCGGGGCGGCCTGGCTCGTCGAACGTGCCGCGCTCCCGGGGCGCCGACTCTGGCACGTTCTGCTGGTCGCCCCGCTCGCCGTCCCGGCATTCGTCAACAGCTACGCCTGGATCTCGCTGCTGCCGGGCCTGGACACCTACGCCGGTGCGCTGCTGGTGCTCACGCTGTCCTACTTCCCGTTCGTCTACCTGCCCGTCGCCGCGGCGTTCCGCGGGCTGGACCCCGCACTCGAGGAGACCGCGCGCGGGCTGGGCCTGTCCAGCTGGGCGGTGTTCCGCCGGGTGCAGCTGCCGCAGCTGCGGGTGGCTGTGCTCGGCGGCAGCCTGCTGGTCGCCCTGCACCTGCTGGCCGAGTTCGGTGCCCTTCGGATGCTGCGCTTCCCGACCTTCACCACCGCGATCTACGACCAGTACCGCGCGACGTTCAACGGGCCCGGCGCGACCATGCTGGCCGGGGTCCTGGTGCTGCTGTGCCTGCTGTTGCTGCTTGCCGAACTGCGGCTGCGCGGACGGGCCGGCTACGCGCGGACCGGTGGCGGAGCTTCACGCCCTCCGCGTCCGATGCCGCTGGGCCGGCTGACGGGGCCCGCGCTGGGCACGCTGGCGCTTCTCATCGGACTCGCGCTGGTGGTTCCGCTGGCAAGCCTCGCGTTCTGGATGCTCACCGGCGCCTCGAGTGAGCTGCCCGTCGGCGAGCTGGCCGTCACGACCGGCACGACCCTGGCGCTGGCCGCGGTGGCCGCCGTGGCGACCACCGCGCTGGCCGTGCCGACCGGCTGGCTGGCTGTTCGGGCGCGCGGCCGCTTCGCCGTGCTGCTGGAGCGCACGACCTACCTCGGCAGCGCCGTCCCCGGCATCGTCATCGCCCTGGCGCTGGTCACGCTGAGTATCCGGGTCACGCCGTGGCTCTATCAAACGACGCCGGTGCTGCTGGCCGCCTACGTGATCCTTTTCCTTCCCCTGGCGATCGTGAACGTCCGCTCGGCCGTGGAGCAGGCGCCCCGGCTCTACGACGACGTCGCCACCTCGCTGGGAGCCTCGAGCGCCGCCCGGCTGCGCCGGGTGACGTTGCCGCTGCTCGCGCCCGGGCTGGGCGCCGGGGCGGCGCTCGTCTTCCTTGCCGTCGTCACCGAGCTGACGGCGACGCTGCTGCTCGCCCCCACCGGAACGACGACGCTGGCGACAGCGTTCTGGTCGGCGAGTAGTTCCCTGCAATACGGTGCGGCCGCGCCGTACGCCGTGCTCATGGTGCTGCTCTCGGTACCGGCCACGGTGCTGTTGTCCCGCGATGCCCGACGAGGTCTGACCACATGAGCTCTCTGACCGTGCACGACGTGACCATGTCCTTCGGCGCCACGCCGGTGCTGATCGGGATCGATCTGCACGTGCCCAGCGGCAGCCTCACCGCCCTGCTCGGGCCGTCGGGGTGCGGAAAGACCACTCTGCTGCGGCTCATCGCGGGCTTCGACGACCCCGACTCGGGCACGGTCACCCTCGGCGACCGGGTCGTCGTCGGCGCCGGCAGCGGGGTGCCCGCGCGCCGTCGGGGCATCGGCTTCGTGCCGCAGGAGGGTGGGCTGTTCCCGCACCTCACCGTCGCCGGCAACGTCACCTTCGGCCTGCCTCGCCAGCGACGCCGCGACGCCGGCCGGATCGGGGAGCTGCTGACGCTGGTGGGACTGGACGTCGGGCTCGCCGAGCGGCATCCGCACCAACTCTCCGGTGGTCAGCAGCAGCGCGTGGCGCTGGCCCGGGCGCTGGCACCGAGGCCCGCGCTCGTGCTGCTCGACGAGCCGTTCTCGTCCCTGGACGCCGCGCTGCGCGAGGAGACCCGCCGGGCGGTCGGCGATGCGCTCTCGGCGACCGGGGCCACCGCCATCCTGGTCACCCACGACCAGGCGGAGGCGCTGTCGATGGCCGACCAGGTGGCCGTGATGCGCGGCGGCCGGCTGGCGCAACTCGCCGATCCGCAGACCCTCTACCGGGAGCCGGACGACCTCGACATCGCGGCGTTCGTGGGCGATGCTGTCGTCCTGGACGCCGATGTGCGCGAGGGCGTCGCGCACTGCGCGCTCGGCGAGGTGGCCCTGGGCCGGGCCGCCCCGGACGGGGTCTCGCGCATCCTGCTCCGGCCCGAGCAGCTGAAGCTGACCTCGTGCACCGGAGCGGCCGCGGCGGCCCGGGTACACAGCGTGACCTTCTACGGCCACGACGCCCGGGTGCTGCTTGACCTGCCATCCGGCCTGAGGGTGGCCGCCCGGCCCGACGGGACGAGGCTCCCCGCCGACGGGCAGGACGTCGGCATCACCGTCGAGGGCACCGCGCTGGCCTTTCGGTGATCGACCAGCCCACGACGTCCGCCCTGGGGAGCAGGCGCGCGACGGCTCAGCGCACGGACGCCGCCAGCGGGTCGCGGCCGTCGACGGTGCCCTCGGCGGAGAGGACGGCGAAGCGGGCGAAGAGCTCCTCGGCGTACCAGCCCTCCTCGGCGGTGCGCCGGACCACCTCGGCGTGCGCCGCGCGGCCATAGGCGAACCCGTTGAGCGCGGCGGCCGAGTCCCAGACGCTGAACGTGCCCTGCAGGCCGATCGGGGCCTCCCCGATGCCGAGGGCGAACCGCAGCCCCGGCCCGGCGCGCAGGTCGGCGGAAACCGGCGGCACCGCGCGCCAGAAGGCCGCCGCCCGGCGCGGGGCCAGTCGCGCGCGGGTCACCGCTGCGACCGGGCCGTCCCAGCGCCCCGGCCGCGGCCGGCCGAAGGGCTCGCGACCGGACCAGCGACCACGCGCGGCGAGCGGTCGCAGCCGCACCACCCACTCCTCGTCGGCCAGCCGTCGCCACCGGCGCACCACGGCCGAGCCCGCGAACGCGGCGGCGTCCCGCTCGTCGGCCCACACGGCAAGCAGGCCCCAGCGGTGCGGATCGGCGTCCCGGGCGGTGAAGGTGCGCCCGGAACCGGTGCCGAGCAGCTTGGCGAAGGTCAGCCCGGGGGTGCGGCGCAGGGCCGGCCGGTCGGCCGCCATGCGCAGCACGGCTCCCGGGATCGCGCGGCCAGGTACGCCCCACAGGTGCAGGGTGACCAACGCCGGCGGCTCGGTTCCGACGTGGTCCTGCTCGCCGGTCGTCATCAGGCGGCCGGCGGCACCGCGGAGGCGGTGACCTGGGCCGGGGCGGACTGGTCGGGCTTGCTTACCGGAGGCATGCGTCTCCCTTGAGGATCTGCGGAGGCGCTCACGGCGCCGGTGTCTTGACGCGAGCCGTCCGTTCCTCCCCGATAGGTGGGGCTCCGAAACAGACTCGCACTCAGCCTCGGGCGGCCCGTCGGACGGCGGCGGTGTACCGGGTGAGCGCGATCGACTGCAGGGCCCGGCTGACCGGGCCGCCCCACCTGGCGGCGCGGGTCGCCAACGAAGAGAACGCGACCATCTCGAAGACGACGTCCGCGCCGTCCCGGGAGACCACGAAGGACTCCTCGCCGCTCTCCGGGTGTCCGGGGAGCGTGCCGTAGCCGTAACCGCGCCTGTCCCCGGTGGTCTGCGACCACACCACCCGGCAGGGGATCCGCAGACCCAGCGGCGGGAAGCCGGCGGTCATCAGCACCACCGCGCCCTCCTGGCCGGCCGGGCCCGACGCATGCACCCGAAGGCCGGCGTGGCGCTGCGGTGCCCAGTCGAACACCGCAGCCACCGCGCGGTCGAAGGCGTCGTCCCCCTGCCCGACGACCGTGCACCGGCGGACGACGTGCACTCCGGCGGGCAGGTCCCCGTCCCGGGTGGCACCGACCTCGGGGTAGGTGAAAGGGGCGTCGAGGAGCGCGGCGAGGTCGGGGGACACGTCCCGGAGTCTGGGCGCCGGTACCGTCGTCCGCACTGTGTTGCCCTCGGTCACCGCCACCCGCTACGTCCTCCCGCTGCGCGAGGGCGGCTCCCTGCCGGGCCTGATGGAGGCCGACGACCTGGGCACCTACGTCGTCAAGTGGCGCTCGGCCGGACAGGGAGTGCCGGTGCTGGCCGCCGAGGTGGTCTGCGGCGAGCTGGCCCGCGCGCTGTCGCTGCCGGTGCCTGCCCTGGTGACCGTCGGGGTCGCGCCCGAGCTCGCGGTGGGGGAGCCCGACCAGGAGGTGCAGGAGCTGTTGCGGCACTCCACCGGCACCAACCTGGGCATGGACTTCCTCCCCGGAGCGCTGGACTTCTCCTCGGCCGGCCCGGACGTCGCCCCCGAGCTGGCCGGCCGGGTGCTGTGGTTCGACGCGCTCGTCGGGAACGTGGACCGCTCGTGGCGGAACCCGAACATGCTCTTCTGGCACGGCCGGCTGCAGCTGATCGACCACGGTGCCGCGCTGACCTTCCACCACCACTGGCCCGGGGCGCCGGCCGCCATCGCCCGGCCCTATGACGCCTCGCAGCACGCGCTGATCGAGTCCCGGCCCGACGTGCGCGCCGCCGACGCGGCCCTCGGCCCGCGGGTCACCCGGCCGTTGCTGGAGCGGGTGCTGGCCCAGGTGCCGGACGCCTGGCTCCGCGGCCCGCACGCCGACGAAGCCCCCGACACGACCCGCGAGCGCTACGTCGCGCAGCTGCTGGCCCGACTGGACGCCCGGCCCTCGTGGCTGCCGCAGCTGGTGCAGTCCGCGTCCGACGGCTCCGCCGGGCGGGCCGCCGCCCCGCGGGGGCAGAACCGGCCCGGGTGGCTCGGTCCGCCCCCACCGCCCGGGGTCACCCAGCGGTGAGCGTGCGACGGGAGACCTTCGAGTACGCCGTCCTGCGGGTGGTCCCCCGGGTCGACCGCGGGGAGTGTCTCAACGCCGGCGTGCTCGTCTACTGCCGGCAGCTGGACTACCTGGGTTCGCGCGTGCACCTGGACATCGACCGGCTGCACGCCCTGGACCCGACCGCGGACCCGGTGGCCATCGCCTGGGCGCTGCAGGCGGCCGCGGACGTCTGCACCGCCGCGCCGGAGGCAGGGGCCGCCGGGCGGGAGGTGCTGGGGTCGCGGTTCCGCTGGCTGACCGCGCCGCGCTCAACGGTCGTCCAACCTTCACCGGCGCACACCGGCCTCACCACCGACCCCGACGCCGAGGCCGACCGGCTGCTCGCCCTGCTCGTCCTGCCGCTGGGCTGACCTCGGGGGGAGGGCTCAGCAGGCCGGGTCGGCGGGGAACAGCGCGTCCACCCGGCGGGCCAGCTCCAGGTCCAGCTCGGTCACCCCGCCCGCGTCGTGCGTGACCACGGTGATCCGCAGCGTGGCGTAGCGGATGTCCACGTCGGGGTGGTGGTCCATCTCCTCGGCGACGTCGGCGATGGCCACCACGCCGTCGATCGCGGCCCGGAACGAGTCGAGCTCCACCCGGCGGTAGATGCCCTGCGCGTCGCCGTCCCAATGGGTGAGCTCGGCGACCGCCGCGGCGACCTCGTCGGCAGGCAGGGCCTGGGGGCGCGTCATGTCCCCAGCCTGACACTCACCCGTGCAGGCCGCACCCTGCGCAGGTCGCAGTGTCAGTCGATCGGGACGGCCCCGAAGGACCGCCAGGCGCTCTCCACCTCGGCCAGCTCGGCGACCGCGGCCGGGAGCCGGCCCGCGACGACGTCGGCCAGCGTGACCTGCTCCAGGACCCGGCGGTAGGAGTCGCGCGCGGCGACCCACACGCTGGTCAGCTCCTGGGCGACCCCGGGGTAGGTGGCGTCCTCGGGTCGTTGGCCGTGCACCTCGGCCAGGAACCCCTGCTCGACCCGCATGACCCGGGCGATGGAGACCTCACCGGGCGGCAGGGCCAACCGGTAGCCGCCGTCTCGGCCGCGCTGGCTGGTCACCAGCCGGGCGTGCTGCAGGTCGCCGAGGATGGCCTGCAGGAAGCGCGAGGGGATGCCCTGGGACCGGGCGATCCGGTCACAGGTGAGGGCGTCGGGGCTCGCGGCGGCCAGCTCGAGGGCCGCCCGCACCGCGTAGTCGACCCGGGCAGAGATGCGCACGGAGCCCATCCTGCCTGGTCTGGTGGACTGGGTCCGTGTACCAGCTGCGATTCACCACGCTGGTGGAGGCGCCGCTGACCGTGGCGTTCGACGTCGCCCGCACCCTCGGGCGGCCCTGGCCGTGGGCGCTCACCGAGCTCGCGAGCGACCGCCCGCGGTCCGACGTGTTCCGCGGGGCCGGGGGTCTGCTGGCCTCGGTGACCCACACCCGGCGCTTCCACCCGACCGGCGCCGGCACCCTCGTGGACGAGCAGCTGGACTGGGTGAACCGGGTGCCGGGCCCGCTCGGGCGACTGCTGGACCAGACCGTCGTGCGGCGGCACGTGCTCGCCGCGATGCAGGTGCACCTGGATCTCTACAGCGCTGCCGCGGCCCGACGGGCCGAGGACGTCGTGCAGGTCGTCGGCGCCGCGCTGGTCGACGGCGACCGGGTGCTGGTCGCCCAGCGCGGGTCGGGCGGACTGGCCGGGCTCTGGGAGTTCCCGGGCGGCAAGGTCGAGCCGGGGGAGAGCGAGCTGGCCGCACTGGTCCGCGAGTGCCACGAGGAGCTCGGCGTGCAGATCGCGCCGCAGGCGTTCCTCGGCGAGGTCCCGTTGGACGGCGTCGTCGCCGGCGGGGACCCCGGGGCGTCGTCCCTACGCGTGTGGTGGGGCCGGGTCACCGACGGCGAGGTGGTCGCCCACGAGCACACCGAGCTCCGCTGGGCAACCGCCGACGAGCTCGAGGACCTGGACTGGATCCCGGCCGACCGGCCGTTGCTGCCCGCCGTCCGGGAGCTTCTCGGCCGCCTGCCCTGAGGGGCCCGGACGCACGAGAGCCCCGTTCCGGACTCGGGACGGGGCTCTCGGGTCGTGCGGTGGGCGGACCTACTTGAAGACGTCCTTGACCTTCTCGCCGGCCTGCTTGATGTTGCCGCTGGCCTGGTCCTTCTGGCCCTCGGCCCGGAGGTCCTCGTTGTTCGTGGCCTCGCCGGTCTTCTCCTTGCCCTGGCCGGCAACCTCTTCGGCCTTGTTCTTCATCTTGTCCATGGCGCTCATGTCGTGCTCCTCACGTCGACGACTTGTCGGGGCGTAGCTACCCACGGGCCGGACCGGTCACACATGCCAGTGCTCGTGGTTCGGTGGATGACGCCCCAAACCGCAAGACGTCCGGTGTGAGCCGCAGTGTTGCCACGGTGTTCCGGTCGCCGGGAGTCGTCGACACAGGTCGTGAGACCAGGTCACAAATCGGTGTCGGTCGTGGACTGCCCTCAGGGGCGTGCCTAAGGTCCTGCGGGACGAGCCCGGTCGGACAGCTGTCCGTCAGGCTCGACGCAGCTCGTACCCAGCCCGCCCGGGTGCCGATCGTGCCCGGACGGTCAGACCAGGTAAGTCCCCCCGCAGGTGCGGGTCGAGGGAGGCAATACAACGTGAAGTTGAGCAAGCGCAGCGCGGTGCTCATCGCATCCGGCATGGCGGGCGCGATGGCGCTGTCGGCGTGCGGTGGCGGTAGCAGCAGCAGTGACGGCAGCGGCGGAGACCAGGGTTCGGGAACGGGGCGGGTCGTCTACGGCGAGGCCACCGACTTCCCGGAGAACATCTACCCCTACATCGCGGCCGGCAACGCCGTGTCAGCAGCAACCATCATCAGCCGGGTCCTCTCGGGCGCCTTCGAGGTCAAGCCCGACTTCTCGGTCGAGTACAACGACGACCTCCTCGCCGAGGAGCCGACGCTGGAGGACTCCGGCGGCACGCAGGTCAACACCTACACGATCAGCCCGGACGCAGTCTGGAGCGACGGCACCCCGATCACCGGCGCCGACTTCGAGTTCAGCTGGCGGGCCAACCGCAGTGGGGACCCCGCCGACGGCGGTTGCCCCTCGGTGCTGTCGACGACCGGCTACGAGAACATCGAGTCCGTCGAGGTCTCCGGTGACGACGACAAGACCGTCACCGTCACCTACACGACGCCGTACTCCGACTGGCGGGCACTCTTCGACTACGTCCTCCCCGCGCACCTGATGGACAACGAGGACCCGGTCGCGCTCTGCGACACCCTCACCAACGGGTTCCCCATCGCCGAGGGCGTCACGGGCGGCGTCTCGTCCGGCCCGTGGCAGCTCGAGAAGAGCAACATCGACGTCGGCGGTCAGATCGTCGTCCTCACCCCGAACCCCGACTGGTGGGGCGAGCCGACCGGGCTGGCCCAGCTGATCATCCAGAACATCGGTAACGACCCGACCACCGCCGTGCAGGGCATCCAGTCCGGCGAGCTCGGCGTCATCTACCCGCAGCCGCAGCTGGACCTCGTCGACCAGATCCAGGGCCTGGAGCCCAACGTGGCGAGCTCGATCACCTTCGGGCTGTCCTTCGAGCACCTGGACTTCAACACCTCGGACCCGATCGTCTCCGAACTGGCCGTCCGACAGGCGTTCGCGCTGGCTCTGGACCGGCAGGAGATCGTCGACCAGACGGTGGGCCAGTTCTCCTCCGACGCGCAGGTGCTCAACAACCGGCTGTTCGTGAACAACCAGCCGGAGTACCAGAACAATGCTCCGGAGGAGTACCTGACCCAGAACGTGGATCAGGCCAAGGCGCTGCTGGAGAGTGCCGGCTGGGTGCTCGGTGCTGACGGTGTCTACGCCAAGAACGGTCAGCGGCTCTCGATCCAGATCGACACCACCGCGAACAACCCGCTCCGGCAGACCACCATCGAGGTCATGATCCCGCAGCTGGCCGAGGCCGGCATCGAGGCGACGTTCAACGCCAACCCGGACATCTTCGCCGGTGCGGACAAGCCCACCTCGCTCGAGGCAGGTGGCTACCAGGCAGCGCTCTTCGCCTGGGTGTCGACCCCGTTCGTCTCCTCGAACCAGTCCATCTACGTCGCCCCCCAGGGTGACAACATCCAGCAGAACTACTCCCGGATCGGGACGCCCGAGATCGACCAGGCGTTCGCGCAGCTCGTCCAGGAGCCCGATGCCGATGCCGCGGCTGCTCTCGCCAACACCATCGACGTCCTGCTGTGGAACCAGATGGCCACGATCCCGCTCTTCCAGAAGCCGACCTTCCTGGCCTGGCAGAACTCGATCCAGAACGTCGAGGACAACGCCTCGACGGCCGGTCCGCTCTGGAACTCGCAGACGTGGACGGTGGAGTGACCCGGGTCTGATCAGGCTCGGTGACCGCGGCCCGTAGACGGGTCGCTGACACCAGCTCCATCCCGGTCCCAGACCGGTGCACGACCGATCGCACTCGCGGCCCCCGGGGGCTCACCCCGGGGGCCGCGCTGTGTGGACAGGAGAACCGCTGAACCCGTCGTTCCAACCGGACGACGTCCGCTCTCGGCGTAAGGTCCCCCCATGTTCTTCTTCACGATCCGGCGGATTATCGCGTCCGTCTTCGTGTTGCTGGCCAGCTCGTTCCTGGTCTTCTCGCTGTGTGCCGCGAGCTTCGACCCGCTGGCCCGCTACCGGCAGATCCAGCCCCCGCCGAGCGAGGCGTTCCTGGATGGGGTGCGGGAGAACCTCGGCCTCAACGAGAGCTTTCTCGTCAGGTACTGGAACTGGTTGTCGGGCGTGGTGCGGGGAGACTTCGGGGAGACGATCGGTGGTACCGAGGTCAGCGCTCAGCTGGGCGGTCGACTGCTCGTCACCGGCCGGATGATCCTGCTGGCGATCGTCATCGCGGTCATCCTGGCGATCATCGTGGGAGTGGTCGGTGCCGTTCGGCAGTACAAGCCCTCGGACTACGCACTCACGTTCTTCGTCTACCTGCTCATCGCCCTGCCGACGTTCTGGTTCGCCGCGATCCTCAAGGAGTTCGTGGCCGGTGGGGTGAACGACCTCTTCGGCAGTCAGCTGCTCTACACGATCGGCGAGGAGACACCTGGGATCGCGCTGTACGCGAGCCAGTCCGAGATCTGGGCCGACCGGATCGGGCACCTGATCCTGCCCACGGTCAGCCTGGCCCTGCTGTCCTTCGCGGCCTGGAGCCGGTTCCAGCGCTCGGCCATGCTGGATGTGCTGAGCTCGGACTACATGCGCTTGGCCCGGGCCAAGGGCCTCACCTACCGTCGGACCGTGGTCAAGCACGGGTTGCGTAACGCCTTGATCCCGTTGACCACCGTCGTCGCGCTCGGCATCGGCACGCTGTTCGGTGGCGCGGTCATCACCGAGCAGGTCTTCGTCTGGCACGGCATGGGTGAGTACCTGATCCAGAACGGCATCCAGCAGAACGACATCAATGTCGTCCTGGGCTGGTTGTTGATCAGCGCGGTGTTCGTCGTGGTCTTCAACCTCGTCGCCGATGTCCTCTACGCGGTCCTCGACCCGCGCATCCGTCTCAGCTGATCGGCACAGGAGAAGCCCCCATGGCCACCACCCATGCCGCCGCCGAGGCGCCCCTGCCTGCCGTGCCCGGCGCCCCGTTAGGCGGCGGTGTCGAACGCGAGTTCACCGTCAAGGCGCGCAGCCAGCGCCAACAGATCGTCCGCAGGTTCCTCCACAACAAGGTGGGCATGACCGGACTGGTCGTGTTCGTGGTCCTCCTGGCCTTCGGATTCCTCGGTCCGCTGATCTACACGACGTCCTACTCGGACCTGAACTCCGGCGCCCAGTCCGTCCCCCCGGGATCGCTGGGCTACCCGCTGGGCAGCGATGCGATCGGCCGCGACCTGCTCGCGGGTCTCATGCAGGGCGTGCAGCGGTCACTGTTCATCGTGCTGCTCTTCGTGGGGATCGCGCTGCCGCTGGGCCTGCTGGTCGGTGCGCTCGCCGGCTATTTCGGCAGGTGGGTCGACAGCGTGCTGATGCGTTTCGTCGACCTGATCCTCACCGTCCCGCTGCTGGTCGTGCTGATCGTCGTGGCCAGCAACTTCCCCAGCTCCCGCACCCCGCTCGGCGTCGGGATTATCCTGGGCCTGTTCGGCTGGCTGGACCTGGCCCGGATCGTGCGCAGCCAGTTCCTCTCGCTGCGCGAGAAGGAGTACGTGGAGGCCGCCCACGCTCTCGGGGCCTCCAACAGCCGGATCATCTTCAAGCACCTGATCCCGAACGCCCTGGGGTCGCTGATCGTCTGGACGACGCTGGCCGCGGCGACCGCGATCATCCTCGAGGCATCGCTGACCTACCTGGGCTTCGGCGTCAACGGCGCCAACCAGACGTCGCTGGGCCGCCTGGTCTCCGACGGAGTCCAGGCGACCACGACGCGACCCTGGCTCTTCTACTTCCCCGGCATCACCCTGCTGATCATCGTGCTGTCGATCAACCTGATCGGCGACGGGATCCGGGACGCCTTCGACCCGAGCAACCGCCGCGTGCGGTCCTAGGGGGAACCCGTTGTCCACCGCTGTCTCGTCCTCGTCCTCCACCGGGGGGCTGTCCCAGGGCGGCACCCGCTCGACCAGCCTGCCCGGCTTCGACGCCTCGGCCCCGCTGCTGACCGTCTCCGACCTGAATGTCCGGTTCCCCACCGAGGACGGCCTGGTGCACGCCGTCCGCGGGGTGGACTACTCGCTGCGCTCCGGTGAGGTGCTCGGCATCGTCGGGGAGTCCGGCTCGGGCAAGTCGGTCACCTCGCTGGCCGTCATGGGCCTGCTGCCCGGCTCGGCCCGGGTCACCGGGTCGGTGAAGTACCGCGGCCAGGAGCTGCTGGGGCAGAGCGACCGCACCATGTCCCGGGTCCGCGGCAAGGGCGTCTCGATGATCTTCCAGGACCCGATGACCTCCCTGGACCCGGTCTACCGGGTCGGTCTCCAGATCGAGGAGACGCTCCGCTCGCACGACAGGGCACTGTCCTCGAAGGCCGCCCAGGGGCGGGCTGCCGAGCTCCTGGAGATGGTCGGCATCCCCAACGCCCGGGAGCGGGTGCGGTCCTATCCGCACGAGTTCTCCGGCGGGATGCGCCAGCGCGTGGTCATCGCCATCGCCATGGCCAATCAGCCGGACGTGATCATCGCCGACGAGCCGACGACGGCCCTCGACGTCACCGTGCAGGCCCAGATCCTCGAGGTGCTGCAGACCGCGCTCACCGAGACCGGCGCGGCGATGGTGCTCATCACCCACGACCTCGGCGTCGTCGCCGGCATCGCCGACCGGGTGCTGGTCATGTACGCCGGTCGCCCGGTGGAGATCGGCAGCGTCGAGGACATCTACTACGAGCCGCGGATGCCCTACACGCTCGGGCTGCTGGGCTCGCTGCCCCGGCTGGACTCCTCCACCAAGCAGCGGCTGACCCCGATCAAGGGCGCCCCGCCCTCGGTGGTCAACATGCCGCCCGGCTGCCCCTTCGCCCCGAGGTGCCCGCTGCACCAACCCGACTGCGACGTGGCCGAGCCCGACCGGGTGGATGTCGGAGGCGGGCACACCGCGGCCTGCATCCGCACCGACGTGGTGGCCCGCGCGCACGGTGACGCGGCCCTGATCTTCGACGAGGCGAGCAAGGACTCCCCGTTGATGCAGTCCCAGGGACCCGCCGACCTGCCTGGTTCGACGGGCACGGCGGACGACGGAGTCCCCAGGGACCCACCCGGCGAGCAGACCGAGCCCGTGACGACGTCGGCCACCGGCTCGCTGCTGGACCCCCCTGCCACTACGAGGGACGGAGACCGGTCGTGAGCGCACCCGCCCGTGAACCCATCCTGTCCGTCCGCGGACTGGAGAAGCACTTCCCGATCAAGGGCAGTGGGCTGCTCCAGCGGACCGTCGGCGCCGTGCGTGCCGTGGACGGGCTGGACCTCGACCTCTACCCGGGGGAGGTCTTGGGCCTCGTCGGGGAGTCCGGCTGCGGCAAGTCCACGACCGGCCGGGCGATCTTGAACCTGCAGCCGGCCACCGCCGGCTCCGTGGTGTTCCAGGGCCGGGAGATCGTGGGTCTGGGCCGCAAGGAGATGCGGCCGCTGCGCCGGGACATCCAGATCGTCTTCCAGGACCCCTACGCCTCGCTCAACCCGCGGCTGCCGGTCTTCGACATCGTTGCCGAGCCGCTGATCATCCACGGGCTCACCAAGGACGAGACAGAGCTGCGCGAGCGGGTCCGCACCCTGGTGGAGACCGTCGGGCTCAACCCCGAGCACACCAACCGGTACCCGGCGGAGTTCTCCGGCGGTCAGCGGCAGCGCATCGGCATCGCCCGCGCGCTGGCCCTGGAGCCCAAGGTGCTGGTGCTCGACGAGCCGGTGTCGGCGCTGGACGTGTCCATCCAGGCCGGCGTGATCAACCTGCTCGAGGACCTCAAGGACCGGCTGGGCCTGTCCTACCTCTTCATCGCGCACGACCTGTCGGTGGTCCGGCACATCTCGAATCGGGTCGCCGTCATGTACCTGGGCAAGATCATCGAGGTGGCGGACCGGGACGACCTGTTCGAGCGGCCGACCCACCCGTACACCCAGGCGCTGCTGTCGGCGATCCCGCTGCCCGACCCCCGGCTCGAGCGCAGCCGGCAGCGGATCATCATCACCGGCGACGTCCCCAGCCCGGCGAACCCGCCTTCGGGTTGCCGCTTCCGCACCCGGTGCCAGAAGTTCGCCAACGAGCTGGACGACACCCGCCGGGAGAAGTGCATCACGCTGGAGCCCCCGCTGGCCGACCGCGGCCTCAACCACCAGAGCGCCTGCCACTACGCGGAGGTCAGCAGGGTCCTGTGACGCGGTCGGGGATCATGGCCCCGTGACCCTGGACCCCGCCGACCGCAGCCTGCTGCTGGTGCACGCCCACCCCGACGACGAGGCCATCAACAACGGCGCCACGATGGCCCGGTATGTCGCCGAGGGGGCGCACGTCACCCTGCTCACCTGCACGCTGGGGGAGGAGGGCGAGGTGCTGGTCCCCGGGCTCGCCCAGCTGGCGGCCGACCAGGCCGACCAGCTCGGGGGCTACCGGATGGGCGAGCTCGCCGCGGCGATGGCCGCGCTCGGGGTCACCGACCACCGCTTCCTGGGCGGCGCCGGGCGCTGGCGGGACTCCGGGATGGTCGGCACAGCGGCCAACGACCACCCCCGGGCGTTCTGGAACGCCGACCCCGACGAGGCGACCGCGGCCGCCGTGGCGGTCGTCCGGGAGGTGCGGCCACAGGTGGTCGTGGGATACGACGAGCACGGCGGCTACGGCCACCCCGACCACGTCCAGGCCCACCGGGTGGCCATGCGGGCTGTCGAGGCCGCCGCGGACCCCGCCTACCGTCCGGAGCTGGGCGCCCCGCACGTCGTCGCCAAGGTCTACTGGACCTGCGTGCCGGTCTCGGTGCTGCAGCGCGGCATGGACGCCCTCGCCGCCGCCGACGCGGACTACGACGGCGTCACCGACGCCCGGGAGATCCCGTTCGCCGCCGCGGACGACGATGTCGCCTGCGAGGTCGACGGTGCGGCCTACCGGGCGCAGAAGACCACCGCGATGTGGGCCCACGCCACCCAGCTCACCCTGGACGGCGACTTCTACGCGCTGAGCAACAACCTGGGCCAGGAGGTGCTGGTGAGCGAGTACTACCAGCTGGTGCGAGGTGAGCGGGGTCCGGGGCAGGGCGAGCACGGCTGGGAGACCGACCTGTTCGCCGGGCTGTGAGCGCGCTCCGGCTGGCCGGCTGGGCGTTGCTCGCCGTCCTGGTCTCGGCGTGGCTGGTCGTCGTGCAGGTGCTGTGGTTGCCGCTGCGGATCGGCCCGGTGCCGGTGCCGCTGTCGCTGCTGGCGGCGGTGGCGGGGAACCTGCTACTGCCCGCCTGGGTGCACCGCTGGTCCGGCTCCCGGGTGGTCGCGCTGCTGCCGGTGCTGGTCTGGGCGGTCGTCGCGATCGGTGCCTCGGTGCGCCGTCCCGAGGGCGATCTGCTGATCAGCGGCGCGACGACAGCGACCCAGGCCGTCGGCCTGGGCTTCCTGCTCGTCGGCGTGGTCGCCGGGTCGTTCTCGGTCGGGCGACTGCTCAGCCGGCCGGTGGCACGACCGGCTGCGGCGCCCGCGGGTCGTGGCAGCGGTGCTGGGAGATGAAGCCCAGCCGGTCGTACAGCGCACGGGGCGGGGTGAGGCGACCCTGACCACCGTGCCGTGTGGCGTCGGGCCATACTGGGCACGCCCCGAGAACTCTCTGGTCGTACCCCCGGAGGAAGCCCCGTGACCTACGTCATCACCCAGGCCTGCGTCGACGTGCTCGACAAGGCGTGCATCGACGAGTGTCCGGTGGACTGCATCTACGAGGGCGAGCGGATGCTCTACATCCACCCCGACGAGTGCGTCGACTGCGGTGCGTGCGAGCCGGTCTGCCCAGTCGAGGCCATCTACTACGAGGACGACGTCCCGGACAAGTGGAAGGACTACTACAACGCCAACGTGGAGTTCTTCTCCGACCTGGGCAGCCCCGGCGGCGCCGCGAAGACCGGCAAGATCCCCAAGGACCACCCGCTCGTGGCGGCGCTGCCGCCGCAGGGGGAGTGACCTCCCGGTCGCTGCCGGACTTCCCGGGGGACTCGCTGCGGCCTGCGCGCGCGCGGGCCGCAGAGCACCCGGGGGGCACTGTCGACCTGTCCGTCGGGACGCCGGTCGACCCCACACCGTCGCTGCTGGGGGACGCGCTCGCCGCAGCCGGTGACGCCCCCGGCTACCCCACCGCGCTCGGCACCGCCGACGTCCGGACAGCGGCGGCCGGCTGGCTCTCCCGTCGGCTCGGCGTGACCCTGGCCGACCCGCTGGGTGCCGTGCCATCGGTGCTGCCGACCGTGGGGTCCAAGGAGCTGGTGGCGCTGCTGCCGACGCTGCTGGGTCTCAGCGGCCGCGGCACCGTCGTCATCCCCGAGGTGGCCTACCCGACCTACGAGGTCGGCGCGGTCGTCGCCGGGCTCGAGGTGCACCGCTGCGACACCCCGCCCGACGACGTCGTCGACCCGGTGCTGGTCTGGTTGAACTCGCCGGGCAACCCACACGGCCGGGTGCTGACCGACGACCAGCTGCGCGCCTGGGTGGCCTGGGGCCGCGAGCGGGGAGTGCCCGTGGTCGCCGACGAGTGCTACGTCGAGCTGGGCTGGGACGTCACCCCGCGCTCGATGCTGCACCCGGCGATCGCCGGGGACACCCACGAGGGCCTGCTGGCCGTGCACTCGCTGTCCAAGCAGTCCACCGCCGCCGGGTACCGGGCCGGGCTGCTGTCCGGGGACCCGGTGCTGGTGCAGCGGGTGTGGGAGGTCCGCAGGCACCTGGGGCTGCTCGTCCCGACCCCGGTGCAGGCCGCGATGACCGCGGCCCTGGCCGACGACGCGCACGTCGAGCTCGCCCGGTCGCGGTACGGCGCCCGTCGTGACCGGCTGCGTGCCGCGGTGACGGTGGCCGGCTACCGGGTCGACCACTCTGAGGCCGGGCTTTACCTCTGGGTCACCCGCGACGAGGACTGCTGGACCACCGTCGACCGGCTCGCCGGGCTGGGCGTCGTCGTCGCCCCGGGGGCGTTCTACGGCCCGGCGGGGGAACGGCACGTCCGGATGGCGCTCACCGCGACCGACGAGCGCATCGACGCCGCCGTGGAGCGCCTGACAGCCTGAGGTCAGGTCGCCAGCTGCAGCAGCAGGCTGCCGGCGTCCGCACCTGTCTGGACCCAGCCGTCGCCGGGGGTCCAGGTCCAGTCGGCGATCCGGACCTGGGTCAGCTGCAGCCGCTCGGCGTGCGCGACGGCCCAGCTGGCCTCGGGCCAGCCGGCCGCGGCGACCGAGACGACACCGCCGGGCCGGACGGTCGGCGTCCCCGCCTCGCGGCGGACGACGTCGGCGACCGCGGCCGCCCGGTCGTCGACGGGACCGGCGGCGTCGGCCGGGCTGAACGTGCATGACAGCCGGGCCGGGTCGGTCGCCAGCAGGGCCGCGGCCAGCGTCTGGGCCATCGGCTCGTGCTGCTGGTAGGCCTCCGGGAACCCGGACCGCTGCACGGCCTGGGCGACCTCGGTCAGCCGGCCGGTCTCCCAGCCGGGCACCTCGACCAGGCCGTCCAGGAACTTCCCCGTGGCGTAGACGGGGTCCTGGACCTCGGCCTGGGTGCCCCAGCCCTGCGACGGTCGCTGCTGGAAGAGCCCCAGGCTGTCCCGGTCGCCGTAGGCCAGGTTCCGGATCCGGGACTCCTGCTGCGCGGTGGCCAGCGCGATCACGGTGGCCCGCTCGGGCAGCTGGCGGGAACGCGCGACGGCGGCGATGGTGGCGGCGTTGGCGGCCTGCTCGGTGGTCAGGGTCAGCGCGGCGCCCGCGATCGTGCAACGACCGGACACCGCCGGCACCCCCTGGCTGTCGGTGTCCCACGCCAGCCCGACAACGGCGATCAGCACCACCAACAGCGGCGCCCACAGACCGGCCATCCGCCCGGTGCCCCGGTTCCGGCGTGCCGGCCGGCGCCGGGGCGGGGTCGGTCGGGCCCCGGCCCGTGCGCTGGTCATCCAGGTCAGGGTAGGCGGGCGCGCGGGGAGCACCGCGGGACGCGGCGGTGCGTCGTCACGGTGTGCCCGGTGTCGTCGCGACGCGGGTGGAGACCCCCGGCTGACCTCAGTTGGCGTGCAGCGAGGCGTTCAGCGCGCCCCAGTCGCCGTCCCGGGGCAGGGCTTCCAGGGCCCCGGAGACCGAGTTGCGGCGAAAAAGCAGGCCCGGCTGCCCGGAGAGCGTGACAGCCTTGACGACCGAGCCGTCGGGCAACGTGACCCGGGAGCCGGCGGTCACGTAGCAGCCGGCCTCCACGACGGACCGGTCGCCGAGGGAGATACCGACACCGGCGTTCGCGCCGAGCAGGCAGCCCGAGCCGATCGAGACGACCTGCTTCCCGCCGCCGGACAGGGTGCCCATGATCGAGGCGCCACCGCCGATGTCGGAGTCCGCGCCGACGACGACGCCGGCGGAGATCCGGCCCTCGACCATCGAGGGGCCCAGCGTCCCGGCATTGAAGTTGACGAAGCCCTCATGCATGACGGTGGTGCCCTCGGCCAGGTGCGCGCCGAGCCGGACCCGGTCGCCGTCGCCGATCCGGACGCCGCTGGGCAGCACGTAGTCGACCATCCGGGGGAACTTGTCGACGTGGGTCACCGTGACGTGGCCGTACGCGGCGCGCAGCTTCGCGGCCCGGACCGGGGTCCAGTCGGCGGCCTCGACCGGACCGGCCGACGTCCAGGCCACGGTGGTCAGCAGACCGAACTGGCCGTCCAGGTTGAGCCCGTGCGGGGCGACCAGACGGTGGGAGAGCAGGTGCAGCCGCAGGTACACGTCGTGCGCGTCGATCGGTGCGGCGGACAGGTCCGCGATCGTCGTCCGGACGCCGATCACCTCGACGCCGCGGGGGTCGTCGTAGCGCACCAGCGAGCCGAACTCGGCGCCCAGCGCGGACTCGACCTCGAGGGTGCCCAGCTGCTCGGTCCCGGTGCCCTCGACCGGGCCCAGCGAGGGGGCGGGGTACCAGGTGTCCAGGACGACCCCGGCGGCGGTCACGGTGGCGAGCCCGACGGCGGTCGCGCCGGTGGGCGCCTCAGGAGTGGTCACGCCCGACAACGCTACCGACCCCTACCCTCTGGTCGTGACCGCGCCGAACCTCGACCTGTCCGCCGACGTGCTCACCCTGACCGCGGCCCTGGTGGACGCCCCGTCGGTCTCCGGCAGCGAGGGCCCACTGGCCGACGCCGTCGAGGCTGCGCTGCGGGCGTTGGGCGGCCTGGAGGTCGAGCGGGTCGGGGACACGGTCCTGGCCCGGACGAACCTGGGCCGGGACACCCGGGTCGTGCTGGCCGGCCACCTGGACACCGTGCCGATCGCGGACAACGTGCCCAGCCGGCTGGAGACGACGGACGGCGTGGTGCGCCTCCTCGGCTGCGGCGCCAGCGACATGAAGGCCGGGGACGCCGTCATGCTCCGGCTGGCCGGCCTGTTCGGCGCGCCGGCGACCCAGGACCGGCTGGCCCACGACCTGACCTTCGTCTTCTACGACAACGAGGAGGTCGAGGCCGTCAAGAACGGTCTCGGCCGGGTCGCCCGCGAGCGGCGGGGCTGGTTGTACGGCGACCTCGCGATCCTGCTCGAGCCGACCGACGGCGTCGTCGAGGGCGGCTGCCAGGGCACCATGCGCGTCGTCCTCACCGTGCCCGGGAAGCGTGCGCACAGCGCGCGGTCGTGGCTGGGGGCCAATGCGATCCACGGGGCGGCCCCGATCCTGGCGACGCTGGCGGCCTACCAGGCCCGCGAGGTCGACATCGACGGTCTCTCCTTCCACGAGGGGCTCAACGCGGTGCGCGTCGAGGGCGGCGTGGCCGGCAACGTGGTCCCCGACGAGTGCCGGGTGACCGTGAACTTCCGGTTCGCCCCCGACCGCGACGAGGACGACGCCGAGGCCCACGTCCGCGAGGTCTTCGCGCAGGCGCTGGCCGCGGGCGCGACGCTGGAGGTCACCGACATGAGCGGCGGCGCGCTGCCGGGCCTGTCCGAGCCCGCCGCAGCAGACTTCGTCGCCGCGGTCGGCCAGCCGGCCCGGGCCAAGCTGGGCTGGACCGACGTCGCCCGGTTCGCCGCCTTCGGTATCCCGGCGCTGAACTACGGCCCGGGCGACCCGCAGCAGGCGCACACCCGCGACGAGCACGTCGTCGTCGACCGGCTCCAGCCGGCCGAGGACGCCCTCGTCGCCTACCTGACCGGCACCACCACCAGCACGGGGAGCGCGGCATGAGCGATGAGAACCGACGGGCGCGCACGCGCGGCCCGGTGCAGCTGCGCGGCGGCGAGCCCGACCCCCGTCAGGAGGGCACCACCACCGACCAGCGGCTGCTGGACGCCCGCGGGCCCTCGGACTGGGTGCACGCCGACCCCTGGCGGGTGCTGCGGATCCAGGCCGAGTTCGTCGAGGGCTTCGGCTTGCTGGCCGACCTGCCCCGCGCGGTGAGCGTGTTCGGCAGCGCCCGGACCAAGCCCGAGGACCGGTTCTACGCCGCCGGCGTCGAGTTGGGCGCAGCACTCGCGGAGGCCGGCTACGCGGTGATCACCGGTGGTGGCCCCGGCGCCATGGAGGCGGCCAACAAGGGCGCCTGCGAGGCCGGGGGGATGTCCGTCGGGCTGGGCATCGAGCTGCCGTTCGAGCAGGAGCTCAACGAATGGGTCGACGTCGGCATCGCCTTCCGCTACTTCTTCGTGCGCAAGACGATGTTCGTGAAGTACGCCCAGGCCTTCGTGATCCTGCCCGGCGGCTTCGGCACCCTGGACGAGCTGTTCGAGGCGCTGACCCTGGTGCAGACGACCAAGGTCACCAGGTTCCCCGTCATCCTCTTCGGGTCGGCCTACTGGGCCGGCCTGCTGGACTGGATCCGCGGCACGCTGGTCGAGCACGGCACCGTCTCGGCCAAGGACCTGGACCTGCTCGTCGTCACCGACTCGGTCGCCGAAGCCGTGCGGGTCATCCAGGAGGCCGAGGCCGCACGCGAGGCCGCCGGCCAGCCCAGCGGCGAGCCCGCACCCACGGACGGCTAGGACCCCGGTGGTCTCCCTCGTCGTCTTCGTCGTCGGCCTGCTGCTGGTCGGCGGACTGCTCTTCCTGGGTGCCGCGCTGCTGCTGGGCCGCGGGGAGACCCAGCCCCCGGCCGAGCTGGACCGCTCCCCGGTGGAGCTCCCCGACGGCCGGCCGGTGCTCGGGGACGACGTCCGGGCGCTGCAGGTGTCGGTGGCCGTGCGCGGCTACCGGATGACCGAGGTCGACTGGCTGCTGGACCAGCTCGCGCAGGCCCTCGACGAGCGCGACGTCACGATCGCGCAGCTGCGGGCCGGCTCCCACGCTGCGCCGGCGGACCAGAACCCCGAGGCTGAGCCCGACACCGCGCACGACCCCGAGACCGAGGAGCCCCCTGGTGCCTGAGCTGGTCGAGACAGTCGACGTCGACGCACCACCCGAGCAGGTGTTCGCGGCGCTGGTCGACTGGACCACCCAGGGTGAGTGGATGCTGCTCACCGAGGTCCGCACTCCTGCCGGGCCCGCGCAGGGCGTGGGTGGCCGGATCGAGGCCACCACCGGCGTCCCGTTGCCCGGCGGGCGTCGGCTCGGGGTGCTGGACAAGATGACGATCACCAGCTGGGACCCGCCGCACGCGGTCGACGTCGTGCACACCGGCCGGGTCGTCAAGGGCACCGGCAGCTTCCAGGTCCGCCCGCGTGGGACCGGCTCGACCTTCGTCTGGGTGGAGACCCTCGAGCTGCCGCTGGGCGCGCTCGGCCGGGTGGGCTGGCCGCTGGTGAAGCCGGGCTTCGTGGCCGGCGTCCGGCTGTCGTTGAAGCGGTTCGCCCGCTACGCGGAGTCGCGCCCGGCCTGAGCCCGGATCGCCAGGACCGCCCACAGCGCGCTGAGGGCCAGCACGACCGCGACGACGACGAGCAGGGTGACGCCGTAGTCGCGGGGTAGGAACGAGGCGTCGCCCGGGTCGCCGCCGAAGCCCAGCACGAAGGGCAGCGCGACCAGGGTGAGCGCCCCGCTGACAGCTGCGCCGACGACGGCGGGCCCGCGGGCCGGCCGGGGCAGCACCTTCGCGGCCAGCCAGCCGAGCCCGACCCAGACCGGGGCGATCACCAGGTCGTGCAGCAGTGCGCTGCCCACGAACCAGGTGAGCCAGGAGGTCAGCGGGATGCTGCCGCCGGCGGTGAGCAGGCCGTAGAACCCGAAGGCGACCGCGGCCAGCCCGGGGACGAGGAAGAGCCAGCGCCACCAGGGGCTGGTCGGCAGGACGGTGCGGGCGTCCACGGCCTGGTCCTGCGTCTCGGCGGTCACGAGCCGACCCCGCCGCTGCCGGGGGCAATCCGGGCCAGCCACTTGGTCTGCATGGCGCCGGGCCGGTTCGGGGCGATCAGCCGGACGGGGTAGCCGTGGTCGATGTCCAGCTCCTCGCCGTTGAGCCGGAGCGCGAGCAGCGTCTTGGGGCTGCGGACGTGCGGCGGGTTGACGGTGGAGACCCGGTAGGAGCCGCCGGTCTGCAGTGACTCAACGGTGACCTCGGTGTCCCGGGCCAGCCCGGCCGCCACCAGGACGTCGCTCAGCCGCGGACCTGTCCAGTCGGCGCTGGCACTCCAGCCCTCGACGCAGGCGATCGGCAGCCGTTCGGTGTGCTGCGGGAACGCCTGCAGGTCGGCCAGGGTCAGCGAGAGCGGGGTCGGGCCCTCGACGACCAGCCGGTACGCGGGGTCCACGGCGGTCTCGGTGACCCCGGCGCCCTCGCCGGTCTGGTTCACCGGCAGGCCCTGCGGCCCGACGCCGGGGATGCGGGGCGCCAGCACGGACACCCGGGCCAGCGGGGAGATCGACTGGCCCCACTGGGACAGCGCGACCGCGCCGGTGGCCAGCACCGCCGTCGTCACGAAGGCCCGGCGGCTGACCGCGCCCTCGGCCTCGGCCTCGTCGACCGCGGTGACCTCGTCAGCGTGCGCGGGGTCCAGCCCTGCCACCGAGGCGGCCGAGCCGCGGCGGGCCAGCCCGCGGCGGATCTGCGGCGTCAGCGCGCCGACGTGGGTGAGCACGGCACCGACGGCGATCCAGCCGGTCCAGTAGTGCGTGGCCCGGAAGGAGAAGCCGAACGGGTACCACTGGCTGATGTTGATCAGGCCGGTGAGCAGCATGAAGACCGCGCTGCCGACGAGCACCAGCAGGGACAGCCGGGAGACCACGCGGGCCGGGGACGCGGCCGCCGGCCAGCTGAACAGCTTGGGGTAGACGGTCCAGAGCTTGACCAGCAGGAGCGGGACCAGCGTCATGCCGACGGCGACGTGGGTGCCCTGGGTGACCTGGTACAGCCACACCGGGGACGCCGGCCAGACGAACCAGCTCGGCGGGTCCTGGATGAGGTGGCTGATCAGCCCGGTGAGGAAGCAGATGACGAAGCCGCTGCCCAACCAGACGCCGACCCGGGCAGCGCGGCGCTCGGTGTGCAGTGGGCTGGAGAAGGCGCCCTCGCGGAACGGACCGCGACGCAGGGCGTCCGGCGGGTCGGGCAGCCGGGCCCCGAAGGCCCGGTCCAGCGCTGTGGTCACGGTGTCCTCTCGGGTGGGCGGTGCACCAGTACATCGGCAGCACCGATCTGGTGCTGGAGTCCGCCTGGGTTCGCACCGAGCCTGTCCGGCGGACGGGTCTCGTAGTGCGGAGCCCCTAGCCCGTCGGCAGGGTCGCGGCGACCTCGGCGACGACGCGGCGCATCCGGCTGCCCGGCGGGCACAGCTCCGCGACGGTGAGGGCATCGGGGAAGTGGTCGACGTCGGTGAGCACCGGCAGCTCCAGCACGGTGAACCCGGCTGCTTCCAGAGCCGCCCGGGTGTTCACCGCGGTGTCCTCGCGGGACATCGGGACGTCGGGCAGGACCGCGGCGGCCGCGGGGGAGTGCACGCCCAGGGCCCACCAGCCGCCGTCCGGGGCGACCCCGAGCGCGGCGCTGCCGGGGCCGGCGGCGACCAGCTGGTCGAGGCAGTCGGTGAGCAGCGCCGGGCTGATCTGCGGGGTGTCCATGCCGACCAGCAGGGTGGGGGTGTCGGCGTCCGGACCGGACATGGCGGTGGCGAACGCGGCGGCCAGCCGGGTGCCCAGGTCACCCTCGACCTGGGGGACGACGACGCAGTCGGTCAGGTCCAGCTCGCCGGGCGCCCCGTCCAGGGCGACGACCCGCCGGTCGACCGGGGTGGCCCGGACGACGTCCAGGGTGTCCCCGACCGCAGCCTCGGCGATGGTGCTGGCCTGCAGCGGCGTGCAGGGCGGGGTGAGCCGGGTCTTGCTCTTCCCGGGCACCGGCGCCTTGGTGATGACCAGCAGCTGCCTCACCGGTTCAGCACCCCGCTCATGTCCTTGATCGTCTTGACCGTGCCCAGCAGCGTGCCGGTGACCTTGGACTTCGTGCCCTCGGCACGGGGGTGGTAATCGACGTCGACCTCGCGGATCCGCCACGAGGCGTCCGAGGCCCTGGTGACCATCTCCAGCGGGTAGCCGAAGCGCCGGTCGGTGATGCCCAGGGCCAGCAGCTCGGTGCGACGGGCGGCACGCATCGGGCCCAGGTCGTGCAGCCGCAGTCCGGTGCGCCGGCGCATCATCACGCTCAACGCGGTGTTGGCGACACGGGCGTGCACCGGCCAGGCGCTGCGCGAGCTGGGCCGGCGGCGGCCCAGGACGAGGTCGGCCTCCCCGGCCAGCACGGGGTCGGCGACCAGGGGCAGCTGGGCCGGGTCCATCGAGGCGTCGGCGTCGCAGAAGCAGACCACGTCGTCCGTGGCGGCCTCGAGACCGGCGTGCGCGGCGGCACCGAACCCGCGCAGCGGGACGTGCACCACGGTCGCGCCGTGGTCGGCGGCGATCTGCGCCGAACCGTCGGTCGAGCCGTTGTCGGCGACGATGGCCCGGTAGCCCTCGGGGAGGCGGGTGAGGACCCAGGGGAGCGCCCCGGCCTCGTCCAGGCAGGGGAAGACGACGTCGGGCACCTGTGGACGGTAACCGTGCCTGACCGGCCCCGCTCATCCATGGCACCTACAGTCCGAGCACGTGAGCAGCCCCCCGTCGACAGTGGCCCGTCGTCCCTGGCTACCGGTGGCCGCCGTCGTCCTCGCGGCGGTGTTCGTCGTGGTGACCGGGTTCGTCGGGTGGCGGTTCGCCGAGGGCGGCACGGTGCTGCACCTGCTGGGTGGCTACGTGCTGCGCGGTGGGTTCGAGGTCGTGCTGACCCCGCGGGTGCTGCTGCCGGTAGCGGTCGGACTGGCCGGGGTGCTGTGGGGTCCGGCGCTGGCGTCGCGGCTGCGCTTCCCGGTGCTGCTGGCCGGCTCGGCGGTGGTCTCGGCGGGCTGGGCGGTCGCGCTGGCACTGTCCAGCGGCTGGGACCGGCTGCCCGAGCCGCTCTCCGTGCGGTACGAGTACCCGTTCGACGTCCCCCGGGTCGGCTCGATCGGTGAGTTCCTGTCCACGTTCACCGCGTCGGTCCCGGCGGACTCGGCCGACCCGTGGACGACGCACGTGGCCGGTCACCCACCGGGCGCGCTGCTCTCCTTCGCGCTGCTGGACCGGCTCGGGCTCAGCGGCCTGGGCTGGGACGCGGCACTCTGCATCGTCGGTGGCGCGCTGGCCGTGCCCGCGGTGCTGCTCACCGTGCGCGCGGTGGCCGACGAGGCGCACGCCCGGGTGGTGACGCCGTTCCTGGTGCTCGCGCCGATCGCGCTGTGGGTCGCCACCAGCGCGGACGCGCTCTTCGCCGGCGTGGCCGCGTGGGGCGTCGCCGGCCTGGCGACGGCGGCCGTGGCCGCGCCGGGGCTGCGGCGGGACGCCCGCGCGCTGGCCGGTGGGCTGCTGCTGGGTCTCGCCCTCTTCTTGAGCTTCGGACTCACCGCGCTCGGTCTGGTCGCGCTGGTCGTCGTGCTGGTGCACCGGCGCGCGTTGGGCTGGGCCGGGGTGGTCCGGGTGCTGGGGGTGGGCGCCGTCGGCGTCGTCCTGGTCGTCGGGGTGTACGCGCTGGGTGGCTACTGGTGGCTGGACGGCTTCCACGCCGCCGGCGAGCGGGTCCGCTCGGGCCCCTCCTACGCCAACCGGCCGCTGGGGTTCTTCCTGTTCTCCAACCTCGCCGCGGCGGCCCTCGCGGTCGGGCCGGCGGCGATCGCCGGGTTCGCCTCGCTGCGCCGACACCGGCTGGCGCTGCTGCCGCTGGCCGCACTCGCCGGCATCCTGGCCAGCGACGCGACCGGCTTGGTCCGCGGGGAGACCGAGCGGATCTGGCTGCCGTTCTACGTCTGGGTGCTCACCGCCACGGCCTTCCTGCCGGCCCGGCAGCGCCGGGTCTGGCTCGCGCTGGGCGTCGTGCTGGCCATCGGCATCGAGGTGGCCGTCCGCACCGAGTGGTGACCCGCGACCCTGCTCACCGGGTCGGGGTCGGCAGGGCCGCCGCGGTGCACGGCAGGGACGACGGCGGACGGTGCCGGACGGCAGGTGATGATGACGCCGTGAGTCGTCGCGGCTGGGCGTTGTTCGTCACGATGTCGGTGATCTGGGGCGTGCCCTACCTGTTGATCAAGGTGGCCGTCGGGGACCTCGACCCGGTGGTCGTGGTCTTCGGCCGGTGCGTGCTGGGCGCGGCGATCCTGCTGCCCTGGGTCGTCGCCCGCGGGCAACTGCGCGGCATCACCCGGTTCTGGAAGCCGCTGCTGGCGTTCACCCTGCTGGAGATGACCGGGCCCTGGCTGCTGCTCTCCATCGCGGAGCAGTCGCTGTCCTCCTCGCTGACCGGGCTGCTGGTGGCCAGCGTGCCCTTCGTCGCGGCGCTGGCCGGCCGGCTGGTGGGGGAGGAGGAGCGGCTGTCCCGGGTGCGGATCGGCGGCATGCTGCTGGGCGTCGTCGGTATCGCGGCGCTGCTAGGACTGGACGTCGCCGGAGCTCAGCTGGTCGCGATCGGCGCGGTCGTGCTCACCGTCATCGGCTACGGCACTGCGCCGCTGATCATCAGCCGGCAGCTGTCGGAGGTGTCCGGGGTCGCTGCCAGCGCGGTCGCGCTCAGCGTCACCTCGCTGGTCTACGCGCCCTTCGCGCTGCCCCGGCTGGACCAGGTGCGGGACGCCCCGGGTGACGCGCTGCTGGCCGTGGCCGGCCTCGGCGTCGTCTGCACCGCGGTGGCCCTGTCGCTGTTCTTCCAGCTGATCCGCGAGGTCGGCCCGCAGCGCGCGCTGGTCATCACCTTCGTCAACCCGGCCGTCGCGGTGCTGCTGGGCGTGCTCCTGCTGGGCGAGTCGTTCACGCTGGGCATCGCCGTCGGACTGCCGATGGTGCTGGTCGGCTGCGTGCTGGCCACCCGGCGGAGCCCGACGAAGGTCCCGGCCCCGGCACCGGTCCCGGCCGCCCCGGCCTGACCCAGCCGGGTTCTCGCAGGAGCGCTAAGCGGCGGCTCCGAGGACGCCGCCCCCGTCAGCGCGGTGTCGGCGGCGGAGCGTGGCGCGGTGGTCCAGGACGGTGCCGACGACGTGTCGCAGGTCCATGCGCTCGCCGTTGGCGCGCCAGTACGGCGGGAGTTCGGGGGCCGTCCCCGGGTCTGCCGGCTCGCCGTCCCCGGGTGCGAGCAGGGTCCAGACGGCCGCGCCCTCCGAGGTGTGCGCGCGCAGGCCGGCGGGGCTGCGGTGCAGCGTCAGGTCCAGGTCGTGGACCAGACCATGGCAGCGGTCACAGAGCAGGACCAGGTTGTCGATGTCGGTGCGGCCGCCGTGCAGCCAGGACACCAGATGGTGCGCATGCAGCCGCTCCGGGCGGGTCTCGATGCAGCCGGGGCGGGCGCAGCCGCCATCGCGGAGTAGCAGGGCGCGCCGCTGGACCGGAGAGGCGTAGCGCCGGCTGCGGCCGCAGGCGATCACCTGGCCGTGCTCGACGAGCACCGTGGTGACCGCGGCGTCACAGGCCAGCCGGCGGGCCTGGGCCGGGCTGAGTGCGGCCACGCCGTCAAGAGCTGCCTGCCCGGCAGCGGCGTCGTCGGCGAGGACGGAGGCATCCACCCGCACGAGGACCTCACGGCGGGCGGGGTCGCCGGGTCGGGTGTCCACCGTCGCGGTGCCGGCTCGGACCAGGTCCAGGAGAGCGGTGGTGCGCGCGGTGGTGACCCGGAAGCGCCGGGCAGCGGCGATCTCCCGTCCCTGACCTCGGGAGCCGGCGGGCAGGTCGTCACCGGCCACCCAGTTTGTCCAGCTGACCGGGTCGGTCGCGTCGCTGCCCTCGGGCGCCGAATCGGACCGGTGTCCCCGTGCGAGGCGCTCGCGACGGGTCAGGGTCTCCGCCCGGTTCTCCACCGCCGCGACCATCTCGGCGGCGTCCTCGGCCGACAGACGCAGCCGCAGGGTCACGCTGCCATCGCCCTCGTCGTGCCAGTCGAAGCGCTGCTCCCACCGCGCGGGGACCACGTCGGGGTCGGCGCCGTCGGGCCACCAGGCGGCCCACACTGCCGCGGCAGCGTCTCGTCCGGCCGCGACGGCCTCGTCGTCTGCGCAGCCTCCTTGCACGGCCGCGGCGTGCGCAGCCTGGCGCGCCTGGTCGGCCTGTTCCCGGGCTGCGTCGGTGGCGGCCGTGTCGGCGCGGCGCCAGCCGGCTATGACGCGTTCCAGTTGCGCCGCGGTGCAGTGCTCGGCCACCTCGAGCAGGGCGGACTCCGTGTCGGCGTCGGCGACCCGCGCGATGGCCCGGGCCTTGGCGTAGGAGATGCCGCCGGCGCCCAGCCTGTCGGTGACCCGAGGCAGGCCGGGCAGCGCGCGGGCGAGCCGGACGTGGTCGCGGGCGGTGCCGGGGCTGATGCCGCACTGCCAGGACAACCACTGGGCGCACGAGGTGACGCCCGGGACGGCCCACCCCTCGCGTCGGTCGAACTCGGCGACGAGCAGCAGCCAGGCCGCCGTCGACGCGGAGATCGCGACCGCGCCGGCACACAGCTGGACCGCCAGCTCCGGCAACGGGACCCCGTCCTCGGAGGGACCGCCGGGCGCGCAGTTCATCGCACTCCAGGCGGCCGGGGCCGCCCCCTCCTCGTGCTGGCTGTGCTGCGCCGTCGTCGTCGGCATGGTCGACCACCCTCTCGCTCTTCGAACACGTGATCGAAGAGTGGCAGGGGGGTCCGACAGAACGGGGCTCAGGACGGGCCGGGAGCCCGTCGTACGTTTCCGCGGAAACGCGCGACGACGCGTCATCCGGTTCCTACGCCTGCCGGGGAGCCGCCCGAAGCGGGGCGGTGGCGAACTCGCGCATGCCGTCCTCGAAGGCCACCGCGGCCCGATACCCCAGCTCCTCCTCGGCCCGCGCCGGGCTGGCGACGACGTGCCGCACGTCGCCGATGCGGTACTGCCCGGTGACCTCGGCGTCCGGACCGCCGAACGCGTCGGCCAGGGCCTGGGCCATGTCCCCGACCGTGTGCGGCACCCCGCTGGCCACGTTGTAGACCCGCAGCGTCGACTCCGCGGGCGGGTTCTGCAGCGAGTGGAGGTTGGCCTGGGCGACATCGGTGACGTGTACGAAGTCGCGCATCTGGCCGCCGTCCTCGTAGACCTGCGGCGCCTTCCCGGACTCCAGGGAGGACCGGAAGATCGAGGCCACCCCGGCGTAGAAGGTGTCCCGCGGCATGTGCGGGCCGTACACGTTGTGGTATCTCAGCCCGATCGCGGTGCCGCCGGTGGAGCGGGCCCAGGCCGAGGCCAGGTGCTCCTGGGCGAGCTTGGTCGCGGCATAGGTGTTGCGCGGGTCGGTCGGGGTCTCCTCGCCCACCCGGCCCCAGGCGAGCTGCCGGCCGCAGGCCGGGCAGGGCGGGTCGAAGCGGCCGTCGTCCAGGTCGCTGGCCCGCCGCGGGGCCGCGGGGACGACGCCGTGCTCGGTGCACTCGTAGCGGCCCTCGCCGTAGACGACCATCGAGCTGGCCAGCACCAGCTGACCGACGTCGGCACGGGCCATCGCGGCCAGCAGCACCGCCGTCCCCAGGTCGTTGATGCCGGCGTACAGCGGCATGTCCTGGACGTCGATGCCCAGGCCGACCATGGCGGCCTGGTGGTTGACCGCGTCGACACCGTCGAGCACCCGGTCGACGGTGTCGGCGTCCCGGACATCGCCGACGACGAGCTCGACACCGTCCAGTCCCGGCGGCCCGTCGGGGTAGACCGGGTGGACGGCCGGGAGCAGGGCGTCGAGGACCCGCACCTCGTGACCGGCCTCGAGGTGGGTCGCGACGACGTGCTGACCGATGAAGCCGGCTCCACCGGTGACCAGGATGCGCATGATCGTGGACGCTAGCCTCGGCCGGGTGGAGCTGCAGCGCTGCGGCTGGGCGACCAGCGCACCGGACTACACCGAGTACCACGACCAGGAGTGGGGCGTCCCGGTCCACGGGGACGACGCCCTCTTCGAGCGGGTCTGCCTGGAGGCCTTCCAGTCCGGGCTGTCCTGGATCACGATCCTGCGCAAGCGGCCGGCGTTCCGGGCGGCGTTCGCCGGGTTCTCGATCGACGCGGTCGCCGACTTCGGGGACGACGACGTCGCCCGGCTGATGGCCGACGCCGGGATCGTGCGCAACCGGGCCAAGATCGAGGCGGCGTTGCGGAACGCCCGCGCCGCCCAGCAGCTGCCCGAGGGGTTGTCGGCGCTGCTGTGGTCCTTCGCACCCGCCGGACTGCGGCCGAACCCGGCCACCCTGGCCGACGTCCCGGCGATCACGCCGGAGTCCACGGCCCTGGCGAAGGCCCTGAAGAAGGCCGGTTTCGCGTTCGTCGGACCTACCACCGCACACGCCCTGATGCAGGCCACCGGCATGGTCGACGACCACGTGGCGGACTGCTTCCGGGCCGGTGCTCCTCGACCCGGTTGAGGGCTCATGTTGGTCCAGGGGCCGGGATGCGGGAGAATGGTGGACAGCTCTGGTTCAGCACTGACGGAACAGCCACACCGCAGCCGTACGGGCCTGCGGGTGGCCGGTGAAGGAGGCACGCATGGCGGCCATGAAGCCGCGCACGGGTGAAGGTCCCCTCGAGGTGACCAAGGAGGGCCGCGGCCTGGTCATGCGCGTGCCGCTCGAGGGCGGTGGACGGCTCGTCGTCGAGCTGTCGCCCGACGAGGCAGCAGCGCTCTCCGAGGCGCTCCAGGGTGCGATCAGCTGACCAGCGCCGCGTCGCCGCCCTCGGGTAGCGCAGCGGGAGGACAGACGGCCCCGGCCGCCGGCGACACGCCGGTGACCGGGGCCGCTCGCTTCTACCGGGCCACCCAGCCGGTCGTCGGGCTGGGGACTTCGCTCCCCGAGCTGACCGAGGACGACGTCCTGGCGGTGCCGGTCGGCGTCCGAGGGGTGTTGCCGTCCTGGCTGACCGACGTCGCGGAGCCGGTGGTCGACCCCGGCTGGGTGGCCGGTGCGCTGGCCGACACCGGCAACGGGGGCCGGGCCGGCGGTATCACGAACCTCCCGGTGCGCGAGCGGCGACCGCGGTCGCTGGTGGCCGTCGGCGCCGGGGACGGCGTGGGCGACGACCTGCGGTCCTACGTCTCCATCGCGGTGCGCCGTGCCCAGACGCTGGCCGAGCACGGCGCCACCCGGCTGGTCCTGCCGCTCCCCGACGGGGCTGGCGCCGAGGACGTTCGGGTGGCCGCCGAGGCCGTGCTGCTGGCCGGCTACCGGTACCGGGCCACCTCCACTCCGTACCCGCCGCGGCTGACCCGGGTGCTGCTGGTGCTCGCGGGCACCGACGCGGCCGCCGTCGACGCGCTGCACCGCGGCCTGGTCACCGCGGACGCCGTCGCCTGGGCTCGGGACCTGGTCGCGACGTCACCGGACACCGCCGACCCGGCCTGGCTGGCCGAGCAGGCCCGCGCCCGCCTCGCCGTGCACGACCGGGTCACGACGACGGTGCTGGGTCCCCGGCAGCTGCGGGCCGCGGGCTTCGGCGGGCTGCTGGCCGTGGGCGGCGGCGCGGACATACCGCCGCGGCTGGTGATCGCTGCACACACCCCGGTCAGCGGCTCCGGCCGGCACGTCGTGCTCGTCGGCAAGGGCATCACCTTCGACACCGGCGGCATCTCTATCAAGACCACCGCCGGGATGCGGGACATGAAGACCGACATGGCCGGGGGCGCCGCGGTGCTCGCCGCCGTCGACGCCGCGGCCCGGCTCGACCTCCCGGTGCGGGTGACCGCCGTCGTCCCGTTCGCGGAGAACGCTGTGTCCGGGGCCGCCTACCGGCCCGGCGACGTGCTCACCCACGTCGGCGGCCGCACCACCGAGGTCCGCAACACCGACGCCGAGGGCCGGGTGGTGCTGGCCGACGCCCTCGCCCACGCCCGGCTGCACCTGGACGCCGACGTGCTGGTCGACGTCGCCACCCTGACCGGGGCGGCGAAGACGGCGCTCGGTGCCCGGACCGGCGCGCTCTTCGCCACCGACGACGCGTTGGCCGAGGGGCTGCTGGCCGCCGGTGCCCGGACCGGGGAACGCTGGTGGCGGATGCCGCTGGCCGAGGAGCACGTGGGGCACCTGCGCCCGCAGCTGGACAGCCCCGTCGCCGACGCGAACAACGCACCGGGCACCCCCGGCGCCACCACCGCCGCGTTGTTCCTGCAGCCCTTCGCCGGGGAGCTGCCGTGGGCGCACCTGGACATCGCGGGCCCCGCCCGGGCCGGCGGTGACGTGGGGGAGACGGTCAAGGGCGGCACCGGGTTCGCCGTCCGGACGCTGCTGCGGTGGTTGGAGGCCGGGGGTTACTGACCGGGACACCGGGCAGTGCCCGAGGAGAGCCGCGCCGCCGGGCGCGGCCGTGAGGGAGGAGAGACCCGTGGCTGGCATCGGCGACAAGGCCAAGGACTTCCTGGACAGCGACAAGGGCGAGAAGGCCAGTGACAGTGCGCTGGACCGGGGCGAGAAGGTCGCCCAGGACAAGGCCGGGGACCACGGTGACAAGGTGGAGAAGACGCGCGACGCGGCCGACGACAGGCTCGGGGACGAGCGCGCCTGACCGCTCCCGTGGCCCGGTCACAGCACCGGGCCACGGGCCGTCCCCGTCGGGCAGGATGCGGTGGTGACCGAGCCGCAGCACGGAGTCGTCTTCCCCGCCGGACCCGACGGGCGGCGGAGTACGGCGTCCCTGGGCCGGGCCGTCGTCGCCGACGCACTCCAACCCGTCGACCCGACCGGCGCCCGCGCCGCGGAGCAGGAGACGAATTGGCGGGGCGGCTACCTGCCGCACGTCCGCCGGACGACGGAGGCCGCGCTGGCCTCCCGGGGCGCGGCGCTGGCGATCGCCGCTGCCGGGCTGGCCTCACTGCACGCCCGGATGCGGGTCGTCGTCGACGGGTCGGACGAGGCGCTGTCGACCCTGGCGACTGCCCCCGCCGGCCGCATGCTGGGCACCGAGACCGTCCGCGGGACCGCCGAGCCCGAGCGGGAGCTGACCGTGCCCTACCGCGGGCGCCGGCTCGGGGGCGCCGAGCTGAGCGACCGGCTGGACGCCTGGGTGGCGCGCGGGTCCGTGGAGCCCAGCGTCGCGGACGCCGTCCGGACGGTCCTCGCGCACCCGGAGTGGCTGGCAGTGCCCGGCCGCACCGTCGCGGTGCTGGGCGCCGGCGCCGAGATGGGTCCGCTGACCGCGCTGCTGCGCTGGGGCGCCACCGTCGCCGGGGTCGACCTGCCGCGCCCGCAGCTGTGGGACCGGGTCCTGGAGACCGCCCGCCGCGGCGCCGGGACGCTGCTGCTGCCCACCGGGGACGCCGGCCGGGGCACCGACCTGATCGGCGAGGTGCCCGCCGTGGCCGACTGGCTGGGCGGTCTGGACGGCGTGCCGGTGCTGGGCAACTACGTCTACGCCGACGGCGCGACCAACGTCCGGGTGTCCGTGGCCGTCGACGCACTCACCCTGCGACTGCAGGCGCTGCGCCCGGACCTCGCGTTGGGCTTCCTGGCCACCCCGACCGACGTGTTCGTCGTCCCCCGGGAGGCGGTGGAGGCCTCGGTGCAGGCGTACGCGGACCGGTCACGGTCGGCGAAGCTACTGGGCCGGCCACTGCGCACGCTGTCGGCGGGCCGACTGTTGCAACGGGCCTACGTGCCCGGCACCGACCCGGGCATCGCCGACAGCCTGGTGCCCCAGCAGGGCCCCAACTACGCCCTGGCCAAGCGGGTGCAGCGCTGGCGGGCCACGGTCGCCCGGGCCGACGGCGGCACGGTGTCGATGAACGTGGCGCCGCCCACCCGGACCCGCTCCGTACTGAAGAACCGGGCGCTGGCGGCCGCCTACGCCGGCGCGCACCGGTTCGGCGTCGAGGTGTTCGACCCGTCGACGTCGAACGTGCTGATGGCGGCCCTGCTCGTGCACGACCTGCACACCGACGGCGGTCCCCGGCACGACCAGCCCTGGCAGGACGAGGCCTACGCGGCGGTGCACGGCGGCCTCTGGCGGACGCCGTACGCCCCCCGCAGCGCGCTGGGCCTGGCCGCGGTGCTGGGCGTCGGCGCAGCGCGCAGTTAGGCCGGGCCGACCAGCCCCGCGACGATCTCGGCGGACAGCGTGACCAGCGGCAGGCCGCCGCCGGGGTGCGCGGACCCGCCGACCAGGAACAACCCGGGCAGCGGCGAGGCGTTCGCCGGACGGAGGAACGCGGCCCGGGCGCCGTTGGACGAGGTGCCGTAGATCGAGCCGCCCACGCTGCCGGTCGCCCGGGCCAGGTCGGCCGGGGTGCGCACCTCGCGCCAACGCACCCGGTCCCGCACGTCCAGGCCCCGGCCGGCGAGCACCTGCAGCACGTGGTCGGCGTAGGAGTCGGCCAGGCCGGGGGCGTCCCAGTCGACACCGCGGCCGGGCTCGTGCCGGGGCGCGTTGACCAGCACGAACCAGGACTCGCTGTCGGTGTCCGGGCGGGTGGCCGGGTCGTCGGGGGCGCTGACGTAGACGGTCGGGTCGGCCAGCGGGTGGGGCCGGGTGAAGAGCCCGTCGAACTCGGCGTCGTAGTCGGCCGGGAAGAGCACCGTGTGGTGCGCGAGGTCCGGCGTCCGGCCGCGCAGCGCGAGCAGCAGCACGAGTCCCGACGAGGACGGCGTCGCGCGCGCCAGCGCAGCCCGCGCCCGGCGGACCGGGGCGCGACGGGGGAGCAGCCGGTCGTACAGCGCGGTCGCGTCGGCGTTGCTGACGACGATGTCGGCAGCCAGCCGGGAACCGTCGGCCAGCTCCACCCCGCTCGCCCGGCCACCCTCGAGCAGCACCCGGCGGACCGGGGTCGACGTCCGCAGCTCGACGCCGCGCTCGTGCGCCCGGTCGGCGACGGCGAGTGCCAGCCGGCGCAGCCCGCCTCGGACGTACCAGGACCCGAACGCCTGCTCGACGTAGGGCACGGTGGCCAGCGCGGCGGGCGCGTGGCGCGGGTCGGACCCGGAGTAGGTGGCGTACCGGTCCAGCAGCACCCGCAACCGGGGGTCGGTCAGGTACCGGGCGCCCAGCCCGCGCAGCGAGGACCACGGCGCGACGGTGCCGACGTCGGCGGTGCTGCGGGCCAGCCGGGCCAGCGTGCGGGCGCCCTCCAGCGGGGAGCGCAGGAACGGCTGCTCGGTCACCCGCCACATCTCTGCGGCCCGCTCCAGGAACGCCGACCACTGCGCGCCCGAGCCCAGCGCGTCCTGGATCGCGGCCGGCACCGCGTCCAGGTGACCGGGGACGGCGAGCCGGCTGCCGTCGGCGAAGCGGTAGGACACCGCCGGGTCCAGCCGGACCAGGTCCAGCACGTCGTCCAGCGGGGCACCGGTGGCGGCGAAGAGGTCGCGGAAGACCTGGGGGAGCGTGACGAGCGAGGGGCCGGTGTCGAAGCCGTGGCCGTCGCGGGAGACCCACCCGAGCTTCCCGCCGACCTCGGGGGCCTGCTCCAGCACCGTCACCCGGTGTCCGCCCGCCGCGAGCCGCGCGGCCGCGGCCAGCCCGCCCAGTCCGGCGCCGACCACCACCACCCGTGCCACGTCGTCCACGGTAGGCGGTCCGGCAGCGCGGATCGGGTGTGGGACTTAGGCTCCGCCGGTGCCCGACCACCGCTGGACCCCCGTCCAGCTGCGCACCGGGACGAGCGTCCGCATGCACCACCGGGAGTCGGGGCGGGGCGGTCGACCGCTGGTGCTGGTGCACGGCCTGGGCATGTCCAGCCGGTCGGTGGTCCCGGCGATGGAGCGGCTGTCCCGTGGCCGCCGGGTGCTCGCGCCCGACCTGCCCGGCTACGGCCGCACCCGCGGGGGGTCACGCACGTTGGGCGTCTCCGGGCTGTCCGACGCCCTGGAGCGCTGGCTGGACGCCGTGGGCCTGACCGACATCGACCTGGTCGGGCACTCCCTCGGCGCGCAGGTGGTCGCGGACCTGGCCCGCCGCCGACCCGAGATGGTGGCCCACCTGGTGCTGGTCGGGCCGACCCGGGACCCCAGCGCGCCGACCTGGGTGGGGCAGGCCTGGCGGCTGCTGGTCGACGCGCCCCGCGAGCGCCCGGGCCTGCTGCTCGTCGCGGCCACGGACTACCTTCGGGCCGGACCGCTGGCGATGGTGTCGGTACTGCGGCGCGCGCTGCGTCAACCGGAGGAGCAGGTGATGGGGGAGGTCGCCGTCCCGACGCTGGTGCTGCGTGGTGGCCGGGACCCGGTCGCCGGCCAGCAGTGGTGCGAGGCCCTGGCCGCGGTGCTGCCGCAGGGCAGCCTGCAGGTCCTGGACGGCGGCCCGCACGGCCTGACCTTTTCCCGCCCGGACGAGTTCGCGACCGCGGTCAGCGGGTTCTGTCGGTGACCTCGCTGCTCGTCATCGCCTACCGGCTGGAGACCGGCCTGCGCGACCTCGCCTCCGGGATCGCCCGGCGCCGCGGCTGGTCAGCGGCCGCGCTGCCCTTTCCCGGCTCCGGCAGCGGCGGGCGGATCCGTGCGCTGGGCCGGGTGGTGCTGGCCCCGGCCGGGACGCACCCGGAGTCCCGGCTGCGGATCCCCGGCTGGCAGCGCTTCCTCACCTTGGAGGCCCCGCGCACCGAGGTCGAGGTGTCCGTCGCCGGCACCACCGTCACCGTGGTCAGCGACGACGACGGGATCGTGGATACCGTGCTGGAGGTCCAGCGCCCGCCCGGCGGCCGGCCCACCGTCGACGTGCGGTTGAGCGCCGGGCACCGGTCGGCGTCCGCGCCGGCGTACCTGGCCTCGGCCGACGCGCACCGGGGCGTGGTCTGCGACATCGACGACACCGTGCTGGTCACCGAGATCGCGCACCCGCTGCGGGCGTTCTGGCGGACCTTCCTGCAGCGCTCGGCGAACCGCCGCGCCGTCCCCGGGATGGCCGACCTGCTGCGCGAGCTCACAGCCGGGGAGGAGCACGTGCCGGTGCTCTACCTGTCGAACGGGCCGTGGAACCTGATCGGCCCGCTGTCCCGGTTCCTGGAGCGCAACGGCTTCCCACCCGGCCCGCTGCTGCTCACCGACTGGGGGCTGCAGCCCGACCGGTGGTTCCGGGACGGGCAGGCGCACAAGCGCAGCTCACTGCTCCGGCTGGCCCAGGACCTGCCCGGTGTGGACTGGACGCTGGTCGGGGACACCGGTGAGCACGACCCGGACCTCTACGCCGAGTTCGCCACCGCGCACCCCGACCGGGTCGTGGAGATCCTGCTGCGCGATGTCACGGTCGGCGGTCCCGTCGTCGGCAGGCTGGGCGACGTGCCGGTGCTGCGGGCTCCCGATGGCGCCGGGCTCAGCCGCGCACGGGCGTCGCTGCACGGCTGAGCAGCTTCGTGGTAAGCACGTCCCGTGAGCCGGATCAACGACGTCGGTGGCATGGCCGGGTTCCCTCGCATCGTGGAGGAGCCCGACGAACCGCGCTTCCACGCCGACTGGGAGGCCCACGTCTTCGCCCTCAACGGGGCGATGATCAGGCGCGGGGTCTACAACCTCGACGAGTTCCGGGACGCTCAGGAGCGACTGCCGGTACCCGAGTTCCTGGGCTCGTCGTACTACGAGCGCTGGTTCGCCGCGATCACCACGCTGCTCGCCGAGAAGGGCGTCGCCACCCCGGCCGAGCTGACGCCGACGGAGCTGCAGTCGTGACGGCGTTCGCGCCGGGGGACCGGGTGCGGACCCGCACCGTCGACGGCGCCGGGCACACCCGGCTGCCGCGGTACGCCCGCGGCGCCACCGGCACCGTCGTCCAGGTCGCGGGGTCACACCCGCTGGCCGACGACCGCGCGCGCGGGCTCACCGTGCCGCCGCAGCCGGTCTACCACGTGCGGTTCGCCGCACGGGACCTGTTCGGCGACGGCGACCACACGGTCACCGTCGAGCTCTGGCACGACCACCTGGAGGGCCCCGCGTGAGCAGCGACCACGACACCGACCACGACACCGACCACGACAGTGCGCTGATTTCGGCCCGGGTCCGGCACGTCGAGGCGCTGCTGGAGGGCCGCGGCCTGCTGGACGACGGCGAGATCGACAGCCGGATCGACGAGTTCGCCGCGGGCGGCACCCCCGCCAACGGCGCCCGGGTCGTCGCCCGCGCCTGGGTGGACGCCGGGTTCCGCGAGCGCCTGCTGGAGGATGCGAACGCCGCACTGCCCGAGGTCGGCCTGTCGATGGCCGGCGGGCTGCAGGAGCAGCGGCTCAAGGTCGTCGCGAACGCGAGGGACGAGCACCACGTGCTGGTCTGCACGCTCTGCAGCTGCTACCCGATCGCGCTGCTGGGCCCGTCGCCCAGCTGGTACAAGTCCGAGGCGTACCGCTCCCGCGTCGTCCGGGACCCGCGGTCGGTGCTCGCCGAGTTCGGCGTGACCCTGCCGACGGACACCCGGATCGCGGTCTGGGATGCCTCCGCCGAGTCCCGGTACATGGTGCTGCCGCGCCGCCCCGAGGGCACCGGCGCGTTGTCCGAGACCGAGCTCGCCGGTCTCGTCACGCGCAAGGGCCTGATCGGGACGGCGCTGGTCTGAGCGTCGAGGCTCAGGCGCGCGCGGCCAGCACCCGCTGGTAGACCTCGACGGTCTGCTGCGCGATCGCCGGCCAGCCGAATTCGGCCAGCACGCGCTCCCGGCCGGCCCGGCCCATCGCGGCCGCCCGCTCGGGGTCGGCCAACAGCTCGATCATCCGCGCTGCCAGGCCGGCGGCGAACGCGGCCGGGTCGGCCTCGTCGTAGGGCACCAGCAGCCCGGTGCGGCCGTCGTCGACGACCTCCGGGATGCCGCCCACGGCCGACGCCACGACGGCGGTGCCGCACGCCGCGGCCTCCAGGTTCACGATGCCCAGCGGCTCGTACACCGAGGGCACCACGAAGACGGTAGCGCCGGTGATCAGCGGGACCAGCTTCTCCTTGGGCAGCATCTCCTCGATCCAGACCACGCCGGTGCGGCGGGCCTGCAGCTCGGTGACGGCGTCGGCGACCTGCTGGCGCTCCGCCGGGGTATCCGCGGCGCCGGCGCACAGCACAAGGCCGGCCTCGGGGGGCAGCTGCTCGGCCGCGGCCAGCAGGTGCACCAGGCCCTTCTGCCGGGTGATCCGGCCGACGAACAGGGCGTAGGGCCGGTCGGGGTCCACGCCCTGCGCACGGACGACGTCGTCGTCGGTGATCGGGCGGTAGGCCTGCGCGTCGACGCCGTTGCCGACGACGAGGACCTTGCCGGGGTCGAGCTCGGGGTAGGCGTCCAGCACGTCGGTGCGCATCCCGTTGCTGACCGCGATGACGGCGTCGGCGGCCAGGTAGGCGGTGCGCTCGACCCAGCTGGACAGCCGGTAGCCCCCGCCCAGTTGCTCGGCCTTCCATGGCCGGCGGGGCTCGAGCGAGTGCGCCGTCACCACGTGCGGGATGCCGTGCACGAGGGAGGCGAGCTGCCCGGCGTGGTTGGCGTACCAGGTGTGTGAGTGCACCAGCTCGGTGTCGCCCAGCGCCGCGGCGATCTCGACGTCGACACCCACCGCCTGCAGCGCGCCGTTGGCCGTGGCGAGGCTGTCGGGGACGGCGTACCCGGTGGCGTCGGTGCGCGGACCGCCGAAGCAGTGCACATCGATCTCCGGTCCGTCCGACAGCCCCCGCAAGGCGGCGACCAGGTGCTCGACGTGGACGCCGGCACCCCCGTAGACGTCCGGCGGCCACTCTCGGGTGACGACTCCCACGCGCATGGGCCAGACCCTAGAGGTGCTGGTACCGGGCCGTGTCCTGGCTGCGTCCCCCCGCGGATGACGGGCCGTGCAAACCGGCGCGCGGACGCGGGTGTGGGGGATTAGGTTGATCACATGCGTGGCAGCCCTCTGGTACTCGGCATCGTCCTCGCTGGCGGAGCGGGCAAGCGCCTCTCCCCGCTGACCCAGGACCGGGCCAAGCCAGCCGTCCCGTTCGGCGGCAACTACCGGCTGATCGACTTCGTGCTGTCGAACCTGGTGAACGCCGAGATCCGGCAGATCGCCGTCCTCACGCAGTACAAGAGCCACTCGCTGGACCGGCACATCACCACCACCTGGCGGATGAGCAGCCTGCTCGGCAACTACGTGACGCCGGTGCCCGCCCAGCAGCGGCTGGGCCCGCGCTGGTTCACCGGCAGCGCCGACGCGATCTTCCAGTCGCTGAACCTGATCTACGACGCCCGCCCCGAGATCGTCGTCGTCTTCGGTGCCGACCACGTGTACCGGATGGACCCGCAGCAGATGATCGACCAGCACCTGCAGACCGGTGCCGGCGTCACCGTCGCCGGCCTGCGCGTACCCCGACACGAGGCCACCGAGTTCGGCGTCATCGACGCCACCGCCGAGGGCAAGGTCAAGGGCTTCCTGGAGAAGCCGGCCGACCCGCCCGGCCTGCCGGACTCGCCCGAGGAGAGCTTCGCCTCGATGGGCAACTACGTCTTCACGACCGACGCCCTGCTGGAGGCCCTGCGCGCGGACGCCGAGGACGACGCGTCCGTGCACGACATGGGCGGTTCGATCATGCCGATGCTCGCCGACAAGGGTGAGGCCTGGGTCTACGACTTCTCCACCAACGTCGTCCCCGGGGCCACCGATCGCGACCATGGCTACTGGCGCGACGTGGGGACCATGGACAGCTACTACGACGCGCACATGGACCTGCGCTCGGTCACCCCGGTCTTCAACCTCTACAACGACCGGTGGCCGATCTACACGCTGCCCCCGCAGCTGCCGCCGGCCAAGTTCGTGCTGGGTGGCCGCGCCGAGGACTCCATGGTCAGTGCCGGGGTCATCGTGGGCGGTGGTTCGGTGCGCGGTTCGGTGATGAGCCCCGGCGTGCGCGTCGACCGGGCCAGCACCGTCGAGGACAGCGTCCTGTTGGACGGCGTGCACATCGGTGAGGGCGCCGTCGTCCGGCGGGCCATCCTGGACAAGAACGTGGTCGTTCCCCCGTGGGCCCGGATCGGCGTCGACCTGGACTCCGACCGCGAGCACTACCACGTCAGCGCCGGTGGGGTCACCGTGCTCGGCAAGGGCGTCCGCGCCGTCGTCGACTGAGCGTCGTCGAGTGAGGGATGGGGCCGAGGCGCTGGTCGTCACCCTGCTGCTGGGCGAGGTCGTCCAGCGACGGTTCGACGAGTTGTGCGCCCGGCACTTCCCGGGCGACCGCAACCACCTCGCGGCGCACGTCACGCTGGTCCATGCCGTGCCCGGGGAGCACCTGGACCGGGCTCCGGCTGCTGGGCCGGGGCGTGGCTTACGACCTGGAGTCCGCCGAGCTCAGCACGCTGCGGTCGGGGTTGGCCCGGTCCTGGGCGCCCTGGCTGACCCGGCAGGACGCGTCGTGGCGGCACCGGAGCGGGTGCCGGCGACCGGGCTGGGCCTGTGGCGCTACCTCGGCGGGCCCTGGGAGCCGGTCGAGCGGTTCGCCTTCACGGGCTGACGGGGCGGGGTCTAGCTGCGCCTGGTCGCCACGAGCAGCCCGGCACCGACCGGGATGACGGCGCAGACCAGGGTTTCGTCGTCCTTGACCGCGCGGACCATCTCGCGCCAGGCGACGGTCTGCGGGTCGCGCTGCTTGCGGTCCCCGACCCCGGAGTCGGTGATCCCGTGCAGCACCAGCGAGCCGCCCGGGCGGACCAGGCCGAGCAGGGCCGGCAGCTGCTTGGAGTACTCGGCGGGCGGGCCGGCGCAGGTCACCAGATCGTAGGCCTCGGTGGACAGCCGGGGGAGCACCTCGCCGACCGTGCCGAAGATCAACCGGGTCCGGCCGTTGGCCACCCCGGCGTCGGCGAAGGTGCGGCGGGCCGCGCGCAGCTCGGTGGGGTCGGCGTCCAGCGCCGTCAGCACGCCGTCGGCCTTCATGCCCTGGAGCAGCCACAGCCCGGCGACGCCGCCGCCCCCGCCGATGGTGACCACCGAGCGCGCGCCCACCCCGGCGGCGAGCACGGCGAGCGTGGCGCCGACCGCGGGGTCGACCGGGGCGACGGTGCCCAGGGCACCGACGGCCGCGGTGGCCCGGTGGCGAGCCGCGGCCAGGGACGGGGACTCGACGGCGAAGGTCGCCGCGTAGGCGGCGGCGTCGGTCGGTGAGCCCCCCACGGGCGGCGGTCCGGCGTCGCTGGTCACCGGGCGAGGGTAGTGGCCCGCGCCGGGGCCGTGTCCCACGGTGGGGTCGGGACGTGTCGCAGGAGCCACCTGTGGGGTGTCTGTGACCTGCCGGGCCGGGGAACACCGGGGCCCCACCCGTCCGTTGGGACGGGTGTGCGGTTGAAGCGTGCCTCCTCCGAGTCGAGTCCTGGTCCCGTGACCCCTGCTGGGGAGGTCGCCGCGGCCGTCGTCTGCGATCCTGGTCCCGTGACCGAGCCTGCCGCTGCCACCGATGTCTGGGTGGCCCCGACCTGGGAGCAGGTCGTCCGCGACCACTCCGCACGGGTCTACCGGCTGGCCTACCGGCTCTCGGGCAACCCGCAGGACGCCGAGGACCTCACCCAGGAGACATTCGTCCGGGTGTTCCGCTCGCTGGCGGACTTCTCCCCGGGCACCTTCGAGGGCTGGCTGCACCGGATCACCACGAACCTCTTCCTGGACATGGTCCGGCGCCGGCAGCGGATCCGCTTCGACGCCCTGCCCGAGGACACCGAGCGCCTGCCCGGCACGGCGCCCTCGCCCGAGCAGGTCTACGCAGACACCCACCTGGACCCGCAGGTGCAGGCCGCCCTCGACGCGCTGTCCCCGGAGTTCCGGGTGGCTGTCGTGCTGTGCGACATCGAGGGCCTGACCTACGAGGAGATCTCGGCGACGCTGGGCATCAAGCTAGGCACCGTGCGCAGCCGGATCCACCGCGGTCGGGTGCAGCTGCGCGAGGCGTTGGCGCACCTGGCGCCGCAGCGTCGCCCGGTCCCCGTGGCGGCCTCGTGAACGTCCCGGAGACCCACCTCGCGCAGGAGGCCATCGCCGCCCTGGTCGACGGCGAACTCGGCGCCGGCCCCGCCACCCGGGCGGCCCGGCACCTGACCGGGTGCTTGCAGTGCCGGCTGGCCGTGCAGGCCCAGCGGGAGGCCAAGGACGCCCTGCACGACAGCCACGACGTCGCGGTCCCGGGCGACCTGATGTCCCGGCTGCGGGCCATCCCGTTCACCGCCGACGTGTCTGCCTCCGGCGGGTTCGGCGGCTCGGGTGTCCTGCTCGCCGCTCCGCTCACCCCGCAGGAGGCCCCCGAGCGGCCCGGCCAGGCGCGCTGGCTGCGCCGCGGCATGGCCGCAGGTCTGGCGGGTCTGGGCCTCGGCGTGGTCGCCCTCGCCGTCAGTCTGCCCGCCGCCGACCCGGCGCCGGTCGCCCGGACCGGGACCGACACCGGCTCGGTCACCAGCGACACAGTCGAGCGCACCGACCTGGTGCCCCCCGTCGTCCGGACGGTGACCGTGGGCACCACCGAACTCACCGGCGGGACACCCTGACCGACGACGACACCGGCTTCGGCCGACCCGAGGGCACGGAGGGCTCCTTCGACCGCCCCGCCGCCCGTCCGACGGGCCCGCGTCCGACCCCGCCGCCGTCCCCGGACCAGCAGGTCGCCTTCGGCCGGCCGGACACCGTGACCGGCTCCTTTGCCGCCGACCGCCCCGCCGGTCCTCGTCGTCCGGCTGCCCCGGCCCTGCCGCCGGAGGCCGTGCTGCGCGCCTTCGCCCCGCGCGATGGCCAGGCCGGTCTGGGCGAGCCGCCGACCGGTCGCCCCGGTGCCCGGCGTACCGCTGCCGGTCCGTGGTGGAAGTCCGACGCCGCGTCCGACCCGTGGCGGGACCCGCAGTCCACGGTCCGCCTGGGGGCGCCGGCGGAGTACGTGGACGAGGACGAGCAGGAGGGCCCGGTCGTCGTCGACGCCCGGGGCCGCCGGCGGGTCCGACTGGGCGACGTCCCGGTCCGGCTGGGCGCCCTCGCGCTGATGGCCCTGGTCTTCGTCGCCGCCCTCGGCGGCACCCTGGGCTGGTTCCTCGGCCGGACCGGCGACGAGGAGCCGCTGCTCACCCCGGGCACCCAGCTGTCCGAGGTGTCCCCGGGGATCAGTCGCGAGCCAGGCTCCGTCGCCGAGATCGCCGCCGCCGTCACCCCCGCCGTCGTCTCCATCGAGGTTCGGGTGGGTGACTCCGGTGCCACCGGTTCCGGGGTCGTCGTGGACGCCGACAACGGCTACATCGTGACCAACAACCACGTGGTGTCCGGCGCGGACGGCGTCGAGGGCGCCGAGATCCGCGCGGTCTTCAGCGACGGCAGCGGGTCCGCCGCCGAGATCGTCGGCCGCGACCCGGCCAGCGACATCGCCGTCATCAAGGTGGACAAGCCCGGCCTGGTCGCCGCCTCCCTGGGGTCGGCCGGCGAGGTCGTCGTAGGCGACCCGGTGGTGGCGATCGGCTCGCCGCTGGGCCTCACCGGCACGGTCACCACCGGCATCGTCAGCGCCCTGGACCGCCCGGTGCGGTTGTCCGGGGAGGGCACCGACACCAACGCCGTCATCAGCGCGGTGCAGACCGATGCCCCGATCAACCCGGGCAACTCCGGCGGGGCGCTCGTCGACGGCACCGGCGCGGTCATCGGGATCAACACCGCGATCGCCTCGCTGGGCGGCAACGGCACCACCGGCGGGTCGATCGGCCTGGGCTTCGCCATCCCGATCGACACCGCCCGGGACATCGCCGAGCAGCTGATCAGCACCGGCACGGCGGTGCACGCCTCGCTCGGCGTGCAGGCCCGGTCGGTGTCCGACGGCACCAGGGACGGCGCACTGGTGGTCAACGTGGAGCCGGGTAGCCCGGCCGCGCGGGCCGGCATCGCCGAGCAGGATGTGATCATCGCCGTGGACGACCAGGTCGTGGGCAGCTCGGAGGAGCTGGTGGTCGCGGTCGACCGTCGGGCACCGGGCGACACCGTGACGATCGAGGTCGTCCGTGGCGGCACCGACTCCTCCACGATGGTGGAGGCGACGCTCACCACGGCCTGATCGGGCTCTCGGCTCGAAACCAGGTGGGCTGCACATCGTGGCCGAAGGACCCGACGGAGGGAGGCGCAGGTGTTCGACTCGATCGGCTGGGGCGAGATCATCGTCCTCGGGCTCGCAGCGCTGTTCATCTTCGGCCCCGACCGGCTGCCGACGCTGGCCAGGGACGCGGCACACGGGCTTAAGCGGGTCCGCGAGGCCGTGACCGGGGTGCGCGGTCAGCTGCACGACAGCCTGGGCGAGGACTTCGACCAGCTGCGTGACCTGGACCTGCGGCAGTACAACCCCAAGACGTTCTTGCGCCAGCAGCTGATGAGCGAGGACGACGGCAGCCCCGTCAAGCGGGCGTCGGGTGCCCGGTCGGCGACCGCCGCGGTAGCCGGTGCTGCGGCTCTGGCCGGCGGTGCGGTCGCCCGGTCGTCGGCGTCCGGCGCGCGGGACCGGACTCGCCCCGCCCCGTACGACACCGACGCCACCTGAGGGGTCGGTGTCGTACGGGCTTACCGACGGACGGGCGTGAGCCCCAGCGACATGCCGGACAACCCGCGGGAGCGGACCGCCAGGCCTTCGGCGATCTTCTCCAGGGCCTGGGCGGCCGGGGCGTCGGGCTGGGCCAGCACGATCGGGGCACCCGCGTCGCCGGCCTCACGCAGCCGGGTGTCCAGCGGGATCTGGCCCAGCAGCGGCACCCGGGCACCGAGGGTCTTGGTGAGCGCGTCGGAGACCGCCTGGCCGCCACCGGATCCGAAGAGCTCCATCCGGGAGCCGTCGGGCAGCTCCAGCCAGGACATGTTCTCCACGACCCCGACCACCTGCTGGTGGGTCTGGGTGGCGATGGCCCCGGCGCGCTCGGCCACCTCGGCGGCGGCCTGCTGCGGCGTCGTCACCACCAGGATCTCGGCATTGGGGACCAGTTGGGCCACCGAGATGGCGACGTCACCGGTGCCCGGGGGCAGGTCCATGAGCAGCACGTCCAGGTCGCCCCACCAGACGTCGGCGAGGAACTGCTGCAGGGCGCGGTGCAGCATCGGGCCACGCCAGACGACGGGGGTGTTGCCCGGGGTGAACATGCCGATCGAGATGACCTTCACGCCGTAGGACTGCGGCGGCATGATCATCGCGTCGACCTGGGTGGGCTTGTCGGCCACGCCCAGCATCCGGGGGATGGAGTGGCCGTAGATGTCGGCGTCGACGACGCCGACGGACAGCCCGCGCCGGGCCAGCGAGGCGGCCAGGTTGACCGTGACGCTGGACTTCCCGACCCCGCCCTTGCCGGATGCGACCGCGTAGACGCGGGTCAGCGACCCGGGCTGGGCGAAGGGGATGACGGCCTCGGGGGCGTCGGTGCCGCGGACCGTCTTGCGCAGCTCGGTGCGCTGCTCGTCGTTCATCACGTCGAGCGTGACCTGGACCCGGCTGACCCCGGCGACCTGGCTGACGGCCTCGGTGACCCGGCTGGTGATCGTCTCGCGCATCGGGCAGCCCGACACGGTCAGGTAGACGTCGACCTCGACGAGGCCGTCGGCCCCGATCCGGACGTCCTTGATCATGCCGAGCTCCGGCAGCGGCCGGTTGATCTCGGGGTCCTGGACCGTGGCCAGGGCGGCGTTCACGGCGTCGAGAGCCGGGGTGCCGGTCAGCGTGTCGGACATGCGGTGGTGAGTCTCCTCGCATCGGTTGGCCCGCGGGCTGCACGGTCGTGCGCCCGGAGGGCGGCGACCCGCGCGGCGGACCGTCGTCCACTGTACGACCGGGCCAGACCTAGGCTGCGCGGTCGTGACCGACGACGCCACACGCGCCTCCACCCTGCGCGACGCCGTCGGGCTGGGCGCGGCCGTGGGGCTCTACGGGGTGGCGTTCGGGGCGGCCGCGGTCACTGCGGGCCTGGACCCCTGGCAGGCCTGCGCGCTGAGCCTGCTGATGTTCACCGGCGCCTCGCAGTTCGCCCTGGTCGGCGTGCTCGGCGCCGGTGGCGGGGCCCTGGCCGCGGTGGGTAGCGCCCTGCTGCTCGGCACCCGGAACACCGTCTACGGCGTCCGGCTGGTGCCGCTGCTGCAAGTCCGCGGCGGGCTGCGCCGAGCCGCCACCGCGCACTGGGTGATCGACGAGACCACGGCGCTCGCCGTCGCCGCCCCGGACCGACAGCTGGCGAAGGTGGGGTTCACCGCCGGCGGCGCGACGATCTACCTGGGCTGGAACGTGATGACCCTGGTCGGCGCGCTGGGCGCCGACGGGCTGGGCGGCACGGCTCAGGCCGCGTTGGACGCCGTCGTCCCGGCCGCGTTCCTGGCCCTGCTGTGGCCGCGGCTGCAGAAGACCTGGGCCGAACCGGCCGCTCAGCGGCGGGTGGCGCTGGCCGGGGCCGTCGTCGCCCTGGTGCTGACCCCGTTCGTGCCGGCCGGGGTGCAGGTCATCGCCGCCGTCGTGGCCGTCGTGCTCGCCGGGCGGTGGCGCCGGTGAGCGCCGGCACGCTGTGGGCAGTGGTGCTGGTCGCCTCGCTGGGCTGCTACCTGCTCAAGCTGGCCGGGCTGAGCGTGCCGGCCCGCTGGGTCGATCACCCCACGGTCCGGCGGGTCGTGGACTTCGTGCCGGCCGCGCTGCTCGGAGCCCTGATCGCGGTGCAGGCGGTGACCTCGGGAGCTCACCTCGTGGTCGACGGTCGTCTGGCGGCGCTGGCGGTCGCGGCGCTCGCCCTGGCCCTGCGCGCGCCGTTCGTGGTCGTGCTGGTGCTCGCCGGCCTGACCGGCGCCGCGGTCCGCTGGCTCTCCTGAGCATCGGGGTCACAGGTGATCCCGAGGCCTTCAGGCGACGTCGCACCGACAACGGCACTCCTGGACGTGCGGCACCCGCTGGAGCGCGTGGGGCAGCGGGTGCTCGGCCAGGAGCAGGTCGTCGCAGGCAGACGGGCAGGCGCAGGCGGGCACGGGGTCGGGCTGAGGAGCGAGCCGCCGGACAGCCGACCACCGCTGCCGTTCGACGTGGGCGGCCCTCAGCGCCGTCTGGCGGCGGGCCGCCCGGCGGCGGGCCGGGTCGTCGGCGGGGTCAGGTGCCCGGTGGTCGTCGGCCCGCAGGGGCTGCCCGCGACGGTGGGTGTACCACCGCTCGGTTCCTGCCGGGGGCTGGGCATCCCAGCCGGCTTCGCTGGGCTGGAGGTCGACGTCGACGTGGGCCGGGAACCGGCGGCCGCCGAGGTCGCGCACGGCCGCGGCCCGCATCGGGACCATCTCGGCACCGACCTCGTCGAGCAGGGCGATCCGGAACCCGACGACAGCGGCCACGTCGGCCAACTGTTCGACGGAGAGGTCGCGTGCGCCGCGTTCCACGTGGGAGAGGACCGACGCGGGCACATCGCTGGCCAGACCGAGCCCGCGCTGGGAAAGCCCGGCCAGACGTCGCGCCCGCCGGACGAGCCCACCGACGTCGGGGCGAGGCGCTGCGCCAGGCCGGGGTACGGGATCGGGGTCGGGCACGGGATCGGGACCCGAACCGGCGGTCGGGTCGGGTCCGGGGGGCATGGCCCCAGCCTCCTGCAGCCAGTGGGGTGGCGGGGGAGGAACGGGGGAACTGTGGACAGCCGCGTGGGCCCCCCGTGCCGGGGACGCTCTGACTCTGCCCCCGTGGGGAGGCAGAGTCAGAGCGTCTCCAGAGGTGGACCTACAGCGAGGTAGAACTGCACGAAATGGAACCGCGGCGAGGTGGAACCGCGGCGTAGGCCCAGCACGGCGCGTGGGTGACCCCCGACCAGCACGCCGATGCCCGGTCCGGCGCCCTGGGCGGTGCCGGGGGAGCGGCGGTCGAGGCCTCCCTGCGGCTGAGCGTGCCCCCCCGGACCAGGTGTCCGAGGGGCTCCGCGTGGTGCTGCCGTTCGGTGAGACCCCGGAGCTCGGGGTGCCGATCGGGTTGTACGAGGACCTCGGCGTCGTGATGCGGGACTGCGTCCGCCGGGCGTTGGGCTTCGACGCCGGCTTCGACGTCGACCCGCCGACCACCACGGCCTGGATGTCCCACCTGCGACGATGACCGGGTGATCGTGGCGATCGGCGGGCTGCCCGGCGTGGGCAAGACGACGGTGGCGCGGGCACTGGCCGGCAGGCTGCCGGCCGCGCACCTGCGGATCGATGCCCTCGAGGTCGCGTTGGTGCGGCAGGGCCTGGTCGTGGACCAGGACGCGGTGGGGCCGCGCGGCTACGACCTGGCCCTCGCGGTCGCGGACAGCTGTCTGGCCGCGGGCACCGACGTCGTGGTCGACGCGGTGTTCGATGTCGTCGAGGCGCGCCGGCCCTGGTCCGAGCTCGCCACCCGGCACGGCACGTCCGTGCGCTGGGTCCGGCTCGTGTGCAGCGACCCGGCCGAGCACCGGCGCCGGGTGGAGGAGCGGACCACGGACCTCGCAGGGCACGTCGTGCCGGACTGGGCGGCGGTCGCGGGGCGCGACGTCGACGACTGGGCCGAGCCGCACGTCGTCGTCGACACCGCGCTGGGCGACCCGGTTGATTCGGTTCGGGCCGCGCTCTGAGCCTGCCCGAGCAGTGGGGCGTCACCCCGGCCGACGTCGCCGCGCTGTGCTGGGGTGACCTGGGGATGATGCCCCGTCAGCTGCGCAACCTCAGCGGGCTCGCCGGCGGCTAGCCTTTCGCGGCCTCGTCCCGGGCCTGCTCGCGCTTGCGCTTGCGCTCCTTCTTGCGGCGCTCCGCGGTCTCCTCGGTGACGTCCTCGGGCACCAGCCGGGCCAGCTCGCCGCGGATGAAGTCCCGGGTGGCCAGCTCGCCGACGGCGACCCGCAGCGAGGCCAGCTCGCGGGCCAGGTACTCGGTGTCGGCGCGGGTGGATGCGGCCCGGCTGCGGTCCTCCTCGGACTGCACCCGGTCCCGGTCGGCCTGCCGGTTCTGGGCCAGCAGGATCAGCGGCGCGGCGTAGGCCGCCTGGGTGGAGAACGCCAGGTTCAGCAGGATGAAGGGGTAGGGGTCCCAGCGCAGCCGGACGGCTGTCACGTTCAGCACGATCCAGACGATCACGAGGAGCGTCTGGACGGCGAGGAACCGGCCGGTGCCCAGGAACCTGGCGATGCCCTCGGCGAACTTGCCGACCGCGTCGGGGTCCAGCCGCAGGAACTGGAACGCCGTCCGGCTGCTGCGCGGGACGTCGAGGCGGCCGGTCTCGGTCCGCCGGTCGCCGTCAGCCACGCCTGGCCCGTTCGCGCCAGTCGGTGGGCAGCAGGTGGTCCAGCACGTCGTCCACGCTGACCGCGCCGACGAGCCGGCCCTGCGGGTCGACGACGGGGGCGGCCACCAGGTTGTAGGTCGCGAAGTAGCGGGTGACCTCGGCCAGCGGGGTCTCCGGGCGCAGCGGCTCCAGGTCGTCGAGCACCCCGGACACCAGGGTCGAGGGGGGCTCGCGCAGCAGCCGCTGGATGTGCGCCAGGCCCAGGTAGCGGCCGGTCGGGGTGGCCGAGGGCGGCCGGCAGACGTAGACCTGGCTGGCCAGCGACGGGGTGAGCTCCGGGGCGCGCACCCGGGCCAGCGCCTCGGCGATCGTGGCGTCCGGGGCGAGGATCACCGGCTCGCTGGTCATCATGCCGCCGGCGGTGTCCTCGGAGTACTTCAGCAGCTGACGGACCGGCTCGGCCTCGTCGGGCTCCATCAGCTCCAGCAGTCGGTTGCGGTCGACGTTGGGCAGCTCGGCCAGCAGGTCGGCGGCGTCGTCGGGGTCCATGGCCTCGAGCACGTCGGCGGCGCGGCTCTCGGTGAGCGTGCCCAGGATGGTGATCTGCTCGGCCTCGGGCAGCTCCCCCAGCACGTCGGCCAACCGCTCGTCGTCCAGGGACTCCGCGACCTCGTGCCGGCGTTTGAGCGGCAGGTCCTGCAGGGCGTGAGCCAGGTCGGCGGCGTTGAGGTCGCGGTAGGTGGCGATCAGCGTCTCGGCCGACTGACCGGTCTGTGGCAGGGCCAGCCCGTCGACCTCGTCCCAGGCCAACTGGTGGGTGTGGCCGCGACGGCCCAGCCGGCCCGGTTCGGAGACGGCCAGCCGGGACAGCACCCAGTCCCCGGTGCGGGTCTGCTCGATCGCAGAGTCGGTCACGGTCGCCGAACGGCCGTTCTCCAGGATGGTGACCCGGCGGTCGGCGAGCTCGCCGAGCACCAGCGTCTCGCCGGCCCGCTGCTCGAAGCGCGTGAGGTTGACCGTGCCCGAGGACAGCATCACCGAGCTGGCGTCGATCGCGGTCACCCGGCCCATCGGGCAGAAGATCCGTCGGCGGGCCACGACCTCGACGATGACCCCGAGCACCCGCGGGGTGGCGGTGCCCACCCGCAGTGCGACCAGCACGTCACGCACCTTGCCGACCCGATCGCCGTTCGGGTCGAACACCGTCAGCCCGGCCAGCCGGGAGACGTAGGCCCTCGTCACGGTGGTCACGGCGCCTCCACGGATCTCACGTCGGGTGGGCGACCACCGACCGGGGTGCCGGGAGAGGACGTTACCGTCGCGGCCGTGAGCGCCCCGGACACCGAGCTGGCCTACGAGGTGGTGGACGTCTTCGCCCCGCGTCCCTTCGCGGGCAACCCGCTGGCGATCGTGCTGGACGCCGAGCGGCTGAGCACCGCCCAGTGCCAGGCGGTCGCGCTGGAGTTCCACCTCTCGGAGACCGCGTTCGTCACCGCGGTCGGTGACCACGGCTACCGGATGCGGATCTTCACCCCGGACACCGAGCTGCCCTTCGCCGGACACCCCAGCGTGGGGACGGCGCACACGCTGGTCCGGCTCGGACTGCTGCGAGCCGGCGTGGTGCAGCAGGAGTGCGGTGTCGGCGTCGTCCCGGTCGAGGTCTCGGCCACCGGCGCGCGGCTCACCGGGGGACCGGTCCAGCTCCGACCCGGTCCCGCACCCGCCGCGTTGGCCGCCGCCGTCGGGCTGGGGCCCGACGACGTCACCGGGCGTCCCGCACACCTGGTCGGCTGTGGCATCGAGTTCGCCCAGCTCGACGTGCGCCCCGACGCCCTGGATCGTGCCATCGCCGACCGGCGCGCGCTGACCGCCCTGTTGCCCGACGTGCAGGGCGGCATCTCGCTCATCGCCCGCGGCGCCGACGACGAACACACCGTGCGGGTCTTCGCCGGCGGGATCGGCTGGGAGGAGGACCCGGCCACCGGGTCGGCGGCGCTGGGCACGGGTGTCTGGCTCGCCGCCGTGGGTCTGGCCGGGGAGGGCACGTCGGTCTACCGGCTGCACCAGGGCGCCGTTGTCGGCCGGCCGTCGGTGCTGGACGGCACCGTGACCGTCCGGGGCGGCCGGGCCGTGACCGCCACGGTCGCCGGTGACGTGCACCCGGTCGCGCGCGGCACGATCTGCCTCCCGGCGTGAGCACGACGTCGACGGCGCCCGCCTGGGCGCTGCACCGGCCCGACGGCCGGGATGCAGCGATCATGGCGGTCGCCGTCATCGGCATCTCGCTGTCCGGACCGATGACCGCGATCACCGCCGCCCCGGCCCTGGCCATCGCCTTCTGGCGCAACGCGGCCGGTGCGGGTGCGCTGTTGCCGGTGCTGCTCACCCGCGGGCGGGGTGACCTGACCGGGTTGCGACTGCGGGACCTGCGCAGCTCGGTGGTCGCCGGGCTGTTCCTGGCCGCGCACTTCGCCGCCTGGCTGCCCAGCCTGTCGATGACGACGGTGGCCGCGTCGATCGCGTTGGTCACCACCACCCCGGTCTGGACGGCGCTGGCCGCCCGGTTCACCGGGGTGCGGCTGCCGGCCCAGGTCTGGTGGGGCCTCGGCCTCACCGTCGGCGGGGTCGCGTTGGTCGCCGGGGTCGACGTCACCGTGTCGCTGCGTGCCCTGGCCGGGGACGGGCTGGCTCTGTTGGGGGCGGTGGCAGCCGCCGGGTACGTCCTGGCCGGGGCCAGAGCACGGGTCCGGCTGTCCACCGCGACCTACTCGACGGTCTGTTACAGCACCTGCGCCGTGGTCGTCGCGGCTGCTGCCCTCGCGCTGGGGGTGCCTCTGGTCGGGTTCGACGCCCGCGACTGGTGGTTGATCGCGGGCATCACCGTCGTCGCCCAGTTGGCCGGGCACACCCTCCTCAACCTGGTGCTGTCCTCGGTCGGGCCGACCGTCGTCGGGCTGGCCATCCTGCTCGAGGTGCCCGGCTCGCTGGTGGTCGCCCTGGTGCTGCTGCAGCAGGTGCCGCCGCTGCTCGCCCTGCCCGGGATGGTGCTGGTCGTCGCCGGGGTGGCCCTGGTCGTGCGGGCGTCGCGGCCGCAGACGGTGACCGAACCGGTCACCTGAGGCCCTGGCTACCCTCCGGTGACCCTCATCGTCGATCGTGGAGGCACCGTGGCCGAGCTCCGATCCCGCCGTTCCAACCTCGCCGTCCCGGGCAGCAACCCCCGGTTCCTGGAGAAGGCCAAGGGCCTCCCCGCGGACCAGGTGTTCCTGGACCTGGAGGACGCCTGTGCGCCGCTGGCCAAGCCCGGCGCTCGGAAGAACATTGTCGCCGCGCTCAACGAGGGCGGCTGGGGCGACAAGATCCGCACCGTCCGGGTCAACGACTGGACCACCGAGTGGACCTACCTGGACGTCATCGAGGTCGTCGGCGGGGCCGGCGCGAACCTCGACGCGATCATGCTGCCCAAGGTGCAGGACGCCGGGCAGGTGCAGGCCCTGGACATGCTGCTCACCCAGATCGAGAAGGCCAACGGCCTCGAGGTGGGGAAGATCGGCATCGAGGCGCAGATCGAGACGGCGCAGGGGCTGATCAACGTCAACCAGATCGCCTTCGCCAGCCCGCGGATCGAGACGATCATCTACGGCCCGGCCGACTTCATGGCCTCGATCAACATGAAGTCCCTCGTCGTCGGGGCGCTGCACCCGGACTACCCGGGCGACCCCTTCCACTACATCCTCATGCAGATCCTGATGGCCGCCCGCGCCCGCGGCGTGCAGGCCATCGACGGGCCCTTCCTGCAGGTCCGCGATGTGCCGGCGTTCGCCGACGTCGCCAAGCGCTCGGCGATGCTCGGGTTCGACGGCAAGTGGGTGCTGCACCCGGGCCAGATCGACGCCGCGAACGAGATCTACGCGCCGTCCCAGGAGGACTACGACCACGCCGAGCTGATCCTGGACGCCTACGAGTGGGCGACCAGCGAGGCCGGCGGCAAGAAGGGCTCCGCGATGCTGGGCGATGAGATGATCGACGAGGCCAGCCGCAAGATGGCACTGGTCATCGCCGGCAAGGGCCGCGCCGCGGCGATGAGTCGGACGTCGTCCTTCACCCCGCCGGAGGAGTGAGCGACCCGTCCTCCCCGGCGGGCGACCGCGGGGGAGGACGGCGGGTCAGTAGCTCGTGATCGACACCAGGGCGACGACCCAGATCAAGATCAGCACAGCGTAGAGCGCGACAGCGATGCTGCCGATGACGATCCCGGCCAGCGCCATGCCGTCGCCGTCCTCACCGGTCTGCCGGATCTGCCGACGGGCCACGATCCCCAGGATCAGCCCGGCGGGTGCGAAGACGAAGGCGAACACCAGGGCGAGGATCGCCGTGGAGTTCGTCGGTCGCTTCACCACGAAGACCGGCTGTCCCGGGACGCCGTACCCCGGAGGCGGACCGTAGCCGGGCGGGCCGTACCCCGGCGGCGGGCCGTAGCCAGCCGGTGCGCCGTACCCGGGGGGTGGGTTCTGTCCGGCCGGGGGTCCGTAGCCGGGCGTGGCACCGTACTGGGCAGGCGCGTAGCCGGGCTGCTGCCCGGGGACCGGGGGGTCGCCCCGGTAGAAGTCGTCGTCGGACTGACTCACGTGGTCCTCCCGGTGGAATACTCAGGCGCCGATGACCGCGGCGGGCAGAGCTGCCATCCTCGTCGCGATCGACCGTGCGGCCGCCAGGGTGACATCCGGGTCGTCCCCGATGATCACGGACACGACGGCGCCCCGGGCCTGGGCGACGATCACCTGGTCGGTGCCGGTGGACAGCTGGTACTGCACGACGACGGAGTCGGCGGTCAACCCGTCCGAGGACGGCGGGGTCACGAACGTCCGGTCTGGGCCCTCGCAGCCGGCGAACGCCATGCGCAGCTCGCCCAGCGCCTGGGCGGCGCCCTCGGCCGAGTCGTAGGACAGCGCCTCGCTGGTCAGCAGCGAGGTGCCCTCCGGGTCGACGCCGACCACCGGGAACTTGGCGGTCCGGCGCGCCTCGGAGGGGAAGCTGACCTCGCACAGGCCCTCGAAGCTGGGGTTGTTGGACAGGTCGCCGTCGGGCACCGGGTTGGCCTGCACGCTCCACCCGTCCGGCAGGTCGACCTGGCGCAGCGCCGAGGCCAGCGCGGCCTGCTGGGCCGTGGTCACCGTCGCCGGGTCCAGCGCGGCGGCGGCCGACGCCTCGGCCTCGGCGGGGGCCGGCTCGGTCGACGTCCCCGCGGTGGAGCTGGTGGCCGTGTCTGTCGACGAGGTAGCGGCCGGTGCGCCGTCCCCGTCGGTCGTCGTGCACCCGCCGGCGAGCAGCGCGGCAGCCAGGACGAACGAGGAGAGCAGGCGCGTGCGGCGGGTCGTCACCGGGGCGACGGTAGTCGCGTCCCGGTGTGGTCGAGACCACGCCAGGACTGTCGGTGCGCTGGCCCATACTCATCGGTAACCCGGACACCGTCGTCCCCGAGGAGTGCAGAGCGATGACCCGCCTGGCGCAGACCGCCGACTTGACCGAGATCCAGACCGAGATCCTCTCCACGGTCCGGAAGTTCGTGGACAAGGAGATCATCCCGCGGGCCCAGGAGCTGGAGCACTCCGACACCTACCCGCAGGAGATCGTCGACGGGATGAAGGAGATGGGCCTGTTCGGTCTCATGATCCCGGAGGAGTACGGCGGCCTGGGCGAGAGCCTGCTGACCTACGTGCTGGTCGTGGAGGAGATCGCCCGCGGCTGGATGAGCGTCTCCGGCGTCATCAACACGCACTTCATCGTGGCCTACATGCTGATCCAGCACGGCACCCCGGAGCAGAAACAGAAGTACCTGCCGCGGATGGCCACCGGGGAGGTGCGCGGCGCGTTCTCGATGAGCGAGCCGGGCCTGGGGTCGGACGTCGCCGCGATCCGCACCCGCGCGAAGCGCGATTCGAACGGCGACTACGTCATCGACGGCGAGAAGATGTGGCTGACCAACGGCGGCAGCTCGACGCTGGTCGCCACGCTGGTCAAGACCGACGAGGGCGCCGAGAAGGCGCACCAGAACCTGACGACGTTCCTCATCGAGAAGCCCACCGGCTTCGGCGAGGTCAAGCCCGGGCTCTCCATCCCCGGCAAGATCGACAAGATGGGCTACAAGGGCGTCGACACCACGAGCATGGTCTTCGACGGCTACGAGGCCAAGGCCGAGGACGTCCTGGGCGGGGTGCCCGGCAAGGGCTTCGCGCACATGATGGACGGCGTCGAGGTCGGCCGGGTCAACGTCGCGGCCCGGGCCTGCGGCATCTCCATCCGGGCCTTCGAGCTGGCCGTGGAGTACGCCCAGCAGCGGGAGACCTTCGGCAAGAAGATCGCCCAGCACCAGGCGATCGCCTTCCAGCTGGCCGAGATGGCCACCAAGGTCGAGGCCAGCCACCTGATGATGGTCAACGCCGCCAAACTGAAGGACTCCGGGAAGCGGAACGACGTCGAAGCCGGCATGGCCAAGCTGCTGGCGAGTGAGTACTGCGCCGAGGTGACCACGCAGTCCTTCCGGATCCACGGCGGGTACGGCTACTCCAAGGAGTACGAGATCGAGCGCCTCATGCGCGAGGCGCCGTTCCTGCTGATCGGCGAGGGCACCAGCGAGATCCAGAAGACGATCATCAGCCGGGGTCTGCTCAAGAGCTACGCCAGCAAGCGCTGAGGCCGCCCGCGGAGTTCGCGGAGCGCGCACGGTCGTCCGGCTCCTCGCCCCCCGGACCCGGTGAGGAACTCAGTCGATCGGCCGGCTCAGGTCGTACAGCGTCACGCCGTCCACGGTGGTCGCGGTGTAGTGCGCGGTCACCCAGGTGGCGATCTGGTGCACGTCGTCCGAGCCGGTCGTGCTCGCCATGCCCACGCCACCGGCGATGTAGAAGTGCACGTCCCCGGCGGCGACCAGCTGCTGGAACTCCGTCAGGGTGGGAGCCGGGTCGCTGCCGTTGAAGCCACCGAGTGCCATCACCGGCTGCTCGGTCGCCAATTGGTAGCCCGCCGCTCTGTTGGACCCGACGACCGCCGCCACCCAGGTGTACGACGACGCGTTGACGCTGAGGGTCCTGGTGACCTCGGCACCGGGACTGCCGGCGTCGAGCAGGGTGCCGGTCTGCGTGGACCGGTGGGGCCGTGCCGTGCCCCCGCCGAAGCCGGGGGCCAGCCGGGCCGGGAAGACCCGCTCGGTCGAGGGCCCGGCGGTCGGGATGGCCCCGGTGTGTGGCTGGGCCGCCGTGCTCACCGCGTAGGCCGTCGGTCCGCCCAGGCCGGCCACCAGCCCGGCCGCGAGCACCCCGGTCAGCAGCACCCGGTTGCGCAGGTGCGCGACCAGCAGGCCCAGCGCGGCGACCGCGCCGGCGAGCACGAGCGCCCAGCGCAGCCAGGGCAGGTAGGTCGGCGTCCGGGCCAGCAGCTGCGCGGCCCAGAGCGCGGTGCCCAGCACGGTCGCGGCCAGCACCAGCCGGGCCCACCAGCTGCCCCGACGGCGCCACAGCAGCCCGCCGCCCAGGCCGACGCACGCGCCGACCGCCGGGGCCAGCGCC
>JBBSVA010000011.1:0-57062 GCA_038233915.1 Mycobacteriales bacterium
GACAGAGCCCCCGCGGACCGTGAGGTCGGCGGGGGCTCGGTCGTGCAGCGGGGGTCAGGCCCCGGCGTGCTGGTTCTGCCGTGCGTTGGCAGCCGGCTCGGCGGAGCCGCGGCTGTCCAGGTCGCGCAGGTGGGACTCGAGGTAGGACCGCAGGCGGGTCCGGTACTCGCGCTCGAAGGTCCGCAGCTCCTCGATCTTGCGCTCCAGGCTGCTGCGCTTCTCCTCCAGCGACCCCATGACCTCGACGTGCTTGCGCTCCGCCTCCTGGTCCAGGGCGGTGGCCTTGGCGCGGGCCTCGCGCTCCATGGCGTCGGCCCGGGTACGAGCGTCGCCCACCATCGAGTCGGCACGCTGCTTGGCCTCGGCGAGCTGCTGCTCGCTCTTGGACCGCGCGTCGGTGAGCATCCGGTCGCTGTTGGTCTTCGCACTGCCGACCAGCTGATCGGCCTGCTGCTTGGCCTCGTTGACGTACCTGTCGGCCGTCTCGGTCGCCAGGGTCAGCATCCGGGAGGCCCGGACACCGTCGTCCTCACGCGCGGGCGCAGCGACCGGCGGCGGGGGCGGCGGGGCCTGCACGGGCTCGGGCCGCTCGACCGGGCGCTCCTCGGTCTTGGCCTCGGTCTTGGCGTCGGTCTTGGCGTCGGTCTTGGCGCCACCGCCGCTGCTGCGGAGCTCGTTGTTCTCCTCGATCAGGCGGGCGAGCTCGGCCTCGACGACGTCGAGGAAGGCGTCGACCTCGTCCTCGTCGTAGCCACGCTTGCCGATCGGCGGCTTCTTGAAGACGACGTTGTGCACGTCGGCGGGCGTGAGTGGCATCGGGTCACCTCGGGTCGGACGGTTGGAACGAGGGCACAGTCAGCCGGGCGGCGGTCAGCCGCGTCCGACGGGAGCACGCTCTGGGCAGCGAACAGGTCACACGGTCACGGCCAACGTGTTCACGATGCCGCGCAGGATGAACACGGCGATCAGGAGCACCATAAACCCGAGGTCCAACCTGATGCCGCCCAGGTTCAACGGGGGGATGACCTTCCGGACCGCCTTCAGCGGCGGGTCGGTGGTCGCGTAGATGACCTCCAGCCCGGCGGCGACGACCCCGGAGGGGCGCCAGCTGCGGGCCAGGACCATCACCCAGTCCACCACGAAGCGGGCGAACAGCAGGATGAGGAACACGAGCAGTACCGATGACACGATCTGCAGGAGAAGGGACACGGTCCTCGCTCGTTCGGGGTGGCGGCTCGCGACGGTTCTGCACGAGGCCCCACCGGGGGGTCAGGACTGGTTGAAGAACCCGACCTCGCGGATGCGGGCCTTGTCCTCAGCCGTCACGTCGGTGCCCTGCGGGGAGAGCAGGAAGACCTTGGCCGTGACTCGCTCGATACTACCGTGCAGCCCGAAGGACAGACCGGCGGCGAAGTCGACCAGTCGCTTGGCGTCCGCGTCGTCCATCTCGGTGAGGTTCATGATCACCGGCTGGCCGTCCCGGAAACGCTCACCGATGGTGCGGGCCTCGTTGTAGGTGCGCGGGTGCAGGGTGGTGATCCGGTAGGCCTTGGCGACCGGCGGGGCCTGCACGGGCATCGGCTGGGGCGCCACCGCGGGCTCCCGGACGGCGACGCTGGTGGCGGTGGCCGCGACCGGCCCGGAGGCCACCGCGTTGCCGATCCGCGGGGCCGAGGGCGAGCCCAGGCCCGTCGCGGGCGCCAGGTCCAGCCGGCGGGCACTGCGCCGCGGCAGCACCGGGGCGGGCTCGGGTGCGGCGAGCTCCTCGACCGGCACCTCGTCCGAGGCGAACTCGGTCGAGGGGTACTCGGAGTCCGAGTAGCCCTCGTCGTAGGCGTACCGGTCGCGTCGGTCGCCGCGTCGGTCGTCCCGGACGTCGTCGTCGTAGCCGGACTGGCGCGCGTCGTAGCGGCCGTACGCGGCGCGGGCGTCGTCGTCCTCGACGAGCCCGAGGTAGATGCCCATCTTGCGCATGGCTCCCGCCATCGGAAGGCCCCCTCTCCTGTGGTCGTGACCCGTGGTGTCGACCGTGTGACTGCTGGTGCTCATGTGACTGGTGGTCTCACGGTCCTGATCCGGAGGCTAGGGGTCGACTGCCGAACAGGGCGGTTCCGACACGCACGACCGTGGCACCCGCGGCGACCGCCGGCTCGAGGTCGCTGCTCATCCCCGCGGACAGCTCCCGGGCCCCCGGGTGGTCGGCCCGGACGCGTTCAACCAGAGCCGCCAGACGCTCGAACGCCGGCCCCGGCGCGCCCTCACGGGGAGCCACCGCCATCAGACCGCACAGTCGCAGCGCGGGGTGCTCAGCGACGGTGTCGGCGAGCTCGGGCACGTGCTCCGGTGCCGCTCCCCCGCGCGCAGCCTCCCGACCCTCGGGCCCGCCGAGGTCCACCTGCACGTAGACGTCGGTGACCACCTCGGCCCGCTCGGAGACCCCGGCCAACCGCTCCACCAGCGACGCCCGGTCGACGGACTGCACGACGGCGCCGATCCCGACCACCGCGGTGGCCTTGTTGCGCTGCAGCTGACCGACCAGGTGCCAGCGCAGGTCCAGGTGGGCCAACTCCTCGGCCTTGCCGACCAGCTCCTGGACCTTGTTCTCGGCGAAGTCGTGCTGCCCCAGTGCGGCCAGGGCGGCGACATCGGCGGCGGGCCAGGTCTTGCTGACCGCGAGCAGGGCCACGGTGCCCGGGTCCCGGCCCGCCGCCCGGGCGGCGCCGTCGATTCGCTGCCGGACCGCGGCGAGGGCGTCGGCGAGACGGTCGGCGTTCAGCTGCGGTCCAGCCACACGACGCCGGCCTGCCGACCGGTGACGCCGTCCCGGCGGTGGCTGAACAGCACCCGGTCCTCCACGGTGCAGCGCGGGTCCTGCACCACCTGGGCCACCCCCGCGGCCCGCAGGACCTGGGTCAGACCGGCGCGCAGGTCCAGCGCGGGCGTGTTCGTCCGGCTGCGCACCGCGGCGTCGGACGCGACCCGGGCCACCTCGACCTGCATGCTGCGCGGCACCTCGTAGTCCAGCCCGCAGACTGCCGGCCCCAGCAGGGCCTGCACGTCCTGTGGCCGGCTGCCCAGCCCGGCCATCGCGTCCAGGGCCGCCGACACGACACCCTGCCGGACGCCCTCGCGCCCGGCGTGCACCGCGGCGACGACGCCGGCGACCGGGTCGGCCAGCAGCACCGGCACGCAGTCGGCGACCAGCACGCACAGCACCAGGCCGGGCGTGGCGGTCACCAGGGCGTCGACCTCGGGCGGCGGGCCGGTCTGTGGCCCGGTGACCACGGCGACGCCGCTGCCGTGCACCTGGCTCATCCAGACCAGCGCCGCCGGGTCCGCCCGCAGCTCGCGCGCCAGCCGCGCGCGGTTGGCCGCGACGTCGGCGAGGTCGTCGCCGACGTGGTCACCCAGGTTGAAGTGGTGGTACGGGGACGACGAACGGCCACCCCGCCGATCGGTCACCACCCGTCGGGGACGGAGGGTGGACCGGGTCGGTGGGGCGGCCGGTTCGCGAACGCGCGGTGCTGGAACGGCCCCGTCCAGGGGCCCACCCCGAGCCTGCGAGGGGTGGGGGGGACGGGGTCCTCCCACTACTGGCTCCGCAGGAACTCGGGGATGTCGAGCTCCTCCTCGAAGTCCTCGGAGGCCAGCGGACGACGACCGGCGACCGGACCCGGGATGGGCGGCAGCGGCGGGACCGTGATGCCACCGCCCTGGGAGTGCCGCGGGGTCGAGGACTGCGCGGCCTGCGCGCCGGTGCGGGGCTGGGAGACCAGCCGCTCACCGGTCTGCATCGGCGCGGGCTGCGCCGGCCGCTGCGGCGTCACCGGCAGGTTCTGCGTCGCCGGTGCCGCTGCGGCCACGGGCTGCGCGTCCTTGCGGGCGTTGCCGCTGGGCTTGCCGTTGTCGAACCCGGCGGCGATCACCGTCACCCGGACCTCGTCACCCAGGGCGTCGTCGATGACGGCACCGAAGATGATGTTGGCGTCGGCGTGCGCGGCGTCCGAGACCAGCGAGGCGGCCTCGTTGATCTCGAACAGACCCAGGTCCGAGCCGCCGGAGATCGACAGCAGGACGCCGTGGGCGCCCTCCATCGAGGCCTCCAGCAGCGGCGAGGCGATCGCCTGCTCGGCGGCCAGCAGCGCGCGGTTGTCCCCGCGGGCGCTGCCGATGCCCATCAGCGCCGAGCCCGCCCCGGACATGACCGACTTGACGTCGGCGAAGTCCAGGTTGATCAGGCCGGGCGTGGTGATCAGATCGGTGATGCCCTGGACACCGGACAGCAGCACCTGGTCGGCGGTCCGGAAGGCGTCCATGACGGACACGTTCCGGTCGCCGAGCTGGAGCAGCCGGTCGTTCGGGATCACGATGAGCGTGTCGCACTCGTTGCGGAGCTCGTCGATGCCCGACTCGGCCTGGACGGCCCGCCGCTTCCCCTCGAAGGAGAACGGCCGGGTGACCACGCCGATGGTGAGCGCGCCGAGCTTGCGGGCGATGGACGCCACGACGGGCGCGCCACCGGTGCCGGTGCCACCGCCCTCGCCGGCCGTCACGAAGACCATGTCGGCGCCCTTGAGCACCTCTTCGATCTCCTCGCGGTGGTCCTCGGCGGCCTGGCGGCCGACGTCGGGCTGAGCTCCGGCGCCCAGGCCCCGGGTGAGCTCGCGGCCGACGTCGAGCTTGACGTCGGCGTCGCTCATCAGGAGTGCCTGTGCGTCGGTGTTGATCGCGATGAACTCGACCCCCTTGAGGCCGACCTCGATCATGCGGTTGACCGCGTTCACCCCGCCGCCGCCGATGCCGACGACCTTGATGACCGCGAGGTAGTTGTGCGGAGGTGTCATGCTGCACTCCCCAACTGGACCCTCATCCTCAGGTTAAGATTTATGGTTGACTGTTCTCGGTCGCTGGCCTGACCGCAGGTCTGCAGTCTGCCCCCTGTCCGTACCCGCTCCCGGCACGGCGTGTGGACGGGTGTCGACCTCACCGGCCTCAACGGACCCGTCAGTCACACCGGCCTCACGGCTGGTGACGACCCGCCCTTCCAGGGTCTCATCCCGCCGTCGAGCCCGGCCAGGCGGCCGGAGGTGAGAAAAAGACCGGTGCGAGGCGCCCGGGCGTGTCGGGGAACGGCCCCGCGCGGTCGCGACGGCTCGTCGCGCCCCCCGGATCAGCTCCTCGGCACGCGGCCCATCAGGAAGAACTCGGGGTTCGGCGGGATCGCCGCCCAGTGCGCCAGCCGGTTGGACAGCGCGAAGAAGCTGACGATCATCCCCAGGTCCCAGACGTCGTCCTCGGTGAGGCCCTGGGCACGCAACCGGTCCAGGTCCTCGGCGGTCACCTCCGCGGGGCTCACCGCCAGCCGGACGGCGACGTCGAGCACCGTGTGCATCCGTTCCCCCACCGGTGCCTTCCGCCAGTCGACGGCGACCTGGTCGGCCAGGTACGGGTCGCGGGCCCGGATCCTGGCGATCGCCCCGTGGGCCACCACGCAGTACAGGCAGTCGTTGACGGCACTGGTGGCCACCACGACGACCTCCCGGTCGGCCTTGGTCAGCCCCAGGGTCTCCTTGTCCATCAGCGCGTCGTGCATCGCGAAGAACGCCCGCGCCTCGTCGGGCCGGTGCGACAGCGCGGCGAAGACGTTGGGCAGGAAGCCGGACTTCTCCTCGACCACGTCGAACCGCTCGCGCAGGTCCGTGGGCAGGCCGGCGCGCTCGGGCACCGGGAAGCGGCTGATCGGGGCGGGGTGGGCAGGTGCTGGCGTCATGACCGACACCCTGCCCCCGGCCACCGGTCAGCGCAGGACGACGGCCTCGGGCGAGCTGACGTCGAGCTGCGCGGCCGGGTCCAGCGTGCCCGCGGCCAGTTGGTCCAGCAGGGCAGCCAGCACCTCGGCCTTGCGCTCGGCCTGCTCGGCGCTCCCCCACAGCACACTGGTGCCGTCGAGCAGGCTCAGCGTGACGTCGTCCCCGGTCGTGGCTGCCACCGAGGTCAACTGGGCCCGGACGCTGGCCGGGAGGGACACCAGGGCCTCCAGGGCGGCCCTGGTGGCCGCGTCGTCGGGTCCGGGGTGCGGAACCTGCACCGGCACCACGCCGGCCGGTGGGTCGCCGGTGATCGTGTCGAACAGGACGCCCTCGGCATCCACCAGCGAACGGGTGCCCGCGTCGTCGACCACCGCGACCGCGACCCGCTCGCGCAGGGTCACCACGACCCGGTCGGGCCAGCCGCGGCTGACCTCGGCGTCGACGACCTGGGGCAGCTGACGGACCCTGGCCGCGGCGGCCGCGGTGTCCACCCGGACCAGCGGGGTGCCGACGGCGACCCCGGCGACCTCCCGCACCTGGTCGGCGGAGAGGGTGGTGGTGCCGTCGACCTGCACGGTCCGGACGGCGAGCAGCGGGCTGGCCAGCACGACCCAGGCGGCGACGGCGAGCAACACCACGACCGAGCCCGCGACGAGCAGTCGGCGCCGCCGTGGGTCCAGCCGCCGACGCGGTCGGATCCGGGTGACCCCGGGCCGGCCCGCCGGGGAGGCACCCCGCCGGGAGCCGCGGGTGCGGTCCCGGGTGGTGCTCCCCGTCCGGTTCACCGTGGTGAGCCTCCGTCGGGGGGGCCCGGGTCACCGGGCGCGGCCGAGAGCGCAGCCAGGATCTCGGGGCCGACCTGGACCACGTCGCCGGCGCCCATGGTGAGCACCAGGTCGCCGGGCCGGGCCAGCCCGGCCACCAGCGGGGCGGCCGCGGACCAGGAGGGCTCGAAGCGGACCTGCCCGGCGGGCAGCGGCACCCGGTCGGCCACCAGGGCCCCGGTCACCCCGGGCACCGGGTCCTCGCGGGCACCGTAGACGTCCATCAGCACGACCTCGTCGGCCAGGCCCAGGGCCGCGCCGAAGCCGGTCGCGAACTCCGCCGTGCGGCTGTACAGGTGCGGCTGGAAGAGCACGACCAGCCTGCCGTCGCCGACGACGGCGCGGGCGGCGCGCAGCTGGGCTGCGACCTCGGTGGGGTGGTGGGCGTAGTCGTCGTACACCCGCACGCCGGCCACGACGCCCTTGAGCTCGAACCGCCGGTGCACGCCGCCGAAGCGGGCCAGCCCGGCCATCAGCCCTGCCGCCGGGAAGCCCAGCTCCAGGCCGGCGAGCAGGGCCGCGGCGCTGTTGAGCGCCATGTGCGCGCCGGGCAGCCGGATGGAGACGCGGCCGATCTCCACGCCGTCCAGGTCCGCGGTCCAGCGGGTGCCCTCGGGGCCGACGACGAGGTCGCGCAGCCGCAGGTCGGCGTCGGCCCCGAAGCCGTAGGTGCGCACCCGGGCGCCGCCGGTGGGCACCTCGAGCAGCCGGGCCGAGCCCGGGTCGTCGGCGCAGACGACCAGGAACCCCCCGGGGTGCACGGTGCCCACGAAGGTGTCGAAGGCCGCCTCGACCGCGGCCAGGTCGCCGTAGTTGTCCAGGTGGTCGGCCTCGACGTTGGTGACGATCCCGGCGAAGGGGGCCAGCAGCAGGAACGACCTGTCGCTCTCGTCGGCCTCGGCGACGAACACGTCACCGGAGCCGGAGTGCGCGTTGGAGCCGGACTCGTTCAGGTCCCCGCCGATCGCGAAGGACGGGTCGGCCCCGCACGCCTGGATCGCGACGGTGAGCATCGAGGTGGTCGAGGTCTTGCCGTGCGTGCCGGCGACGGCGACGCTGCGCCGGCCGGCCATCACCGCGGCCAGCGCGACGGCCCGGGGCAGCACCCGCAGGCCCCGCTCGCGGGCGGTGGCCAGCTCCGGGTTGTCCGGGCGGATCGCGGTGGAGACGACGACGGTGGCGGCGTCCCCCAGGTGCTCGGCTGAGTGCCCGACCTCGATCCGGGCGCCGAGCGCGGCCAGCGCGAGCAGCGTCGGGGTGTCCCGGCGGTCGCTACCGGAGACGGTGACACCGCGGGCCAGCAGGATCCGGGCGATGCCGCTCATCCCGGCCCCGCCGATGCCGATGAAGTGCACCGCGCCCAGGGAGTCCAGCGCGGGGATCGGGTCGCGCCAGGCGGCGACGTCGGCCGCGCTCACGAGGTGACCACCGAGAGCGTCATGTCCGCCAGTCTCTCGTCCGCGTCGGGGACGCCGGCCGCAGCGGCGTGGCGGGACAGCTCCGCCAGCCGGGCGGGGTCGGTGAGCAGCGGCAGCAGGGTGCCGGTGATCCAGGCCGGGGACAGGTCGGCGTCATCCACCAGCAGGCCGCCACCGGCCTCGACGACGGGCACCGCGTTGCGACGCTGCTCGCCGTTGCCGATGGGCAGCGGCACGAACGCGCCGGGCAACCCGACGGCGGACAGCTCTGCGACGCTGACCGCGCCGGAGCGGCACAGCGCGAGGTCGGCGGCGGCGTAGGCCAGGTCCATCCGCTCCAGGTAGTCCACGACCACGTAGGGAGCGGAGCCCTCGGGGCGGGCGGGCACGTCGACCTCGGTGTTCTTCGGGCCGCGGGCGTGCAGCACCTGGACGCCCGCGGCGGTGAGCGCGTCGGCGGCGGCGGTGGCCGCGGTGTTCAGCGAGCGGGCGCCCTGTGAGCCGCCGAAGACCAGCAGCGTGGGCCGGTCGGCGTCCAGCCCGAAGTGCGCGCGGGCCTCGGCGCGCAGGCCGGCCCGGTCCAGGCCGGTGATCGCCGGGCGCAGCGGCATGCCGACGTGCTCCGCGCGGCGCAGCGGGGTGCCCGGCGTGGTGACGGCGACCCGGGCGGCGACCCGTGCGCCCACCCGGTTCGCCAGACCCGGCAGTGGGTTCTGCTCGTGCACCACGACAGGCACGCCCTCGCGCCGGGCCGCCAGGTAGACCGGCAGCGCGACGTACCCGCCGAACCCGACCACGACGTCGGCCTCCAGCTCGCGCAGCAGCGCCCGGGTCTCGGAGACCGCGCGGCGGACCCGGCCCGGCACCCGGAGCAGGTCCGGGGTCGGCTTGCGGGGCAGCGGGACCGGCGGGATGAGCCGCAGCTCGTGGCCGCGGGCCGGCACCAGCCGGGTCTCCATGCCGCGGGCGGTGCCCAGGCAGGTGACCCGGGGCGTACCGCCGGGGGCGTCGGTCCGTCGGACCAGCGCGTCGGCCAGGGCCAGCATCGGCTCGATGTGTCCGCCGGTACCGCCGCCGGCCAGCACGACGCTGACCGGCCGGGTACGGACAGGGGGTGGCGCAGGGGTCACGGGCTCAGTCTCACAGGGGTCGGGGGCTCACCGCGGCCGGCGCGGCCGGTCCGTCGGGCGACGACCCGGCTCACGGGTCCGGCCCTGGGCACCGCCCCGGGTCGACCCGTCGCCGGGTGCCGCACGGTCCCGGGCAGTCTGCCCGGCCCGGGGACGCCCCGCGCCCGGGGGCACCCGCTCGCCCGTTCGGCGGGGGTCGGTCCTGCGGGGCTCGGTCCGGCGGGTGTCGGGACGGGGCTGGGGCCGGGATTCCGGGTGCTCGGCGCGCTGGTCCCCGCGGGCTGCCCGGGCCAGCGTCCGACCCGCCGGACGGCGCACCGGGGCCTCGGCGGGCGAGCGGCGGACCACGGTGGGCAGCGGGGCGACGGCGTGGGCCGGGACGGGCACCAGCCAACGGCCCAACCGACCCAGCCGGCCGACCGGGTGCGCGAGCCGGTGCGCCCGCAGGTGCTCGATCGCGGCGGGCTCGGCCCGGGCGAAGCGGACCAGCAGGCCGACGATGAAGAGCGTGAGCACCAGCGAGGTCCCGCCGGCGGAGATCAGCGGCAGCGTGACGCCGGTGACCGGCAACAGGCCGACGACGTAGCCCATGTTGATGAAGGCCTGCCCGACCAGCCAGACGGTGATCGCGACGCTGGCCAGCTGGATGAACCGGTCGGCCGAGCGGCGGGCGATCCGGAAGCCGGCGTAGGCCAGCACGCCGTACAGCGTGACGACGACGAGGCAACCCAGGAAGCCCAGCTCCTCGCCGATGATCGCGAAGATGTAGTCGCTCTCGGCGTGCGGGAGGATGTTCCACTTCATCCGGCTGTTGCCCAGCCCGACGCCCCAGAACCCGCCGGTGGCCAGCGCGTACAGGCCCTTGACGGCCTGGAAGCCACCGTCCTGGGCGTCGGCGAAGGGGTCCAGGAACGAGGTCAGCCGGGCCGCCCGGTAGTCGGCGCTCAACGCCAGGATCGTGATCCCGCCCGCACCGGCCACGGCCGCGCCGGCGATCCAGCGCCCCGGCAGCCCGCCGGACCAGAGCAGCCCGGCCAGCACCAGCCCCAGGCCGACGACGGCGCCCATGTCCGGCTCGAGCAGCAGCAGGACGGCGAGGAGCAGGAAGACCGGCAGCACCGGCACGAGCAGCGACGTGGTGGTCAGCCACCGCTCCCGTACGGCGATGACGTGTGCCCCCCAGAGCGCGAAGACGAGCTTGGTGACCTCGGAGGGCTGGAAGTCGGTGAACCCGAGGCTGATCCACTGCCGGGCGCCGTTGAGCTCCTTGCCCACACCGGGCACCAGGACCAGCAGCAGGAGCAGGAACGCGACCACCAGGCCGATCCCGGAGTACCGGCGCAGGTGACCGACCGGCACCCGGATGGCCACCAGGAGGGCGCCCAGGCCGATCACGGCGAAGAGCAGCTGCTTGAGGCCGGGGGCCCACGCGGGCTGCCCGGCGAGTGCTGCCTCGACGCTGGAGGCGGAGAAGACCATCGGCAACCCGATCGCCAGCAGCAGCCCGGCGGCACCGAGGACCAGGTGGGAGCTGGTCATCGGGCTCTCGAGCCAGGCCGGCGCCTGGAAGAGCGGACCGCGGGAAGCTGCCTCACCCCGGCGGCGGGCGGCCACCGACGTGGTCTCCCGGGTGGTCTGCCGCTCCTTCTGGCGCGCGGACCCCCGCGATCGCGTCGGTGTGCTCGTGCCTGCCATCGAGGCCCCCGTCAGTGCAGCCGGCGCACCGCGTCGGCGAAGGCGCGGCCGCGGTGCGCGTAGTCGGTGAACACGTCCATGGACGCGGCGGCGGGAGCGAGGAGGACGGTGTCCCCCGGCTGGGCGAGCTGCGCGGCGGCACGGACGACCTGGGTCATCACGGCCTCCGCGGAGACAGCGGGGGCAACATCGACCCCGCCAGTCACAACAGTCACATCCGTCACGCCAGCATCATCACCGCTGGGGACGACGATCAGCGGGACGGTGGGGGCGTGTCGCGCCAGGGACCGGGCCAGCTCCTCGCGGTCCCGGCCCAGCAGCACCACCCCGGCCAGCCGTGGGCCGACCGCGGCGACCAGCGGGTCGACGTCGGCGCCCTTGAGCAGGCCACCGGCCACCCACACGACCCGGGGGTAGGCGGCCAGCGAGGCACCCGCGGCGTGCGGGTTGGTGGCCTTGGAGTCGTCGACGTAGTCGACCCCGTCGACGGTGGCCACCAGGACGTTGCGGTGCGCCCCGCCCTGGAACCCGGCCAGGCCCCGGCCGATCGCCTCGGCCCCGACCCCGGCGACCCGGGCGAGGGCTGCGGCGACCAGTGCGTTGACCGTGTTGTGCGGTCCGGAGACCTGCAGCCGGGTGGTGTCCACCAGCACGTCGCCCGCGGGGTCGGCCGAGAAGGCCCGGTCGACCAGCGCGCCGGCCCGGACGCCGAGCTGCCCGGGCTGCGGCTCGTCCAGGGTGACCGTCACCGGATGCCGGTGGTCCCGGACCAGGGAGGCGGCGACCGGGTCACCGGAGTCGGCCACCCCGACCGGGGACAGCGCGAGCACCTTGGCCTTGGCGTCCCGGTAGGCGTCCGGGCTGCCGTGCCAGTCGACGTGGTCGTCGGCGACGTTGAGCACGGCGGCCGCGGCCGGCGCCAGGGACGACGACCAGTGCAGCTGGAAGGAGGACAGCTCGACGGCGACCGCGTCGAAGGTCGGCGTCCCGTCCGGGTCGGTGGCGGTGACCACCTCGACCAGCGGCCGGCCCACGTTGCCGGCGGCGACCGCGCGGCGGCCCCCGGCCAGCAACAGCGCCTCCAGCATCGTCACGGTGGTGGTCTTGCCGTTGGTGCCGGTGACGGCGAACCAGGGCGCGGGCTGCCCGTCGGCCAGCGGCAGCCGCAGCCGCCAGGCCAGCTCGGGCTCCCCCACCACCTCGACACCGGCCCGGGCCGCGGACACCAGCAGCGGGGAGTCCGGCCGCCAGCCCGGGGAGGTGACCACCAGGTCGACGTCGTCCGGGCAGTCGGTGACCGCGCCCAGCCAGGTGGCGCCGGCCTGCTCCAGCTCGGCCCGCACCGGCGGGGTGCCGGCATCGGCGAGCAGCACGGTGTCCCCGCGGGCCAGCAGCACCCGCGCGGCGGCGGCGCCGGAAACGCCGAGACCGCAGACCAGCACCCGGCCCAGCGGGCCGGTCACAGGCCCGTGAGGGACAGCCAGTCGGCGTAGAAGGCGCCGATCCCGAAAGCCACCGCCATCCCGGTGACCAACCAGAACCGCACGATGACGGTGTTCTCCGCCCAGCCGGCGAGTTCGAAGTGGTGGTGCAGCGGGGCCATCCGGAACACCCGCCGTCGGGTCGCCTTGAAGAAGGCGACCTGGATGACCACCGACAGCGTGACGGCGACGAAGATCCCACCCAGCACGACCAGCAGCAGCTCGGTGCGGGTGACGATCGCGATGCCGGCCATCAGGCCGCCCAGGGCCAGCGAGCCGGTGTCGCCCATGAAGATCCTGGCCGGTGAGGTGTTCCACCACAGGAAGCCCAGACAGGCGCCCATCGCCGCGGCCGCCACCAGGGTGACGTCCAGCGGGTCGCGGACGGTGTAGCAGCCGGCGACGGCGGCGGCGCTGCAGTCGTGCCCGAACTGCCAGAAGGAGATGACCACGTAGGCGCCGAAGACCATCGCCGAGCAGCCCGCAGCCAGTCCGTCCAGGCCGTCGGTCAGATTGACCGCGTTGGAGAACCCGGCGATGAACAGGTAGGCCAGCACCACGAAGAGCACCGCGGGCATGGCCAGCGGGGCGATCTCACGGACGAAGGACACCGTCGTGGAGGCCACCGCCCGCCCGCCCGGGCCGTCGTTCTCCACCAGCACCGCCACGGCGAAGACCAGCCCGACGATCAGCTGGCCGACGAGCTTGGCCGTGCTGTTGAGCCCGAGGCTGCGCCGGTGCCGGATCTTCAGGTAGTCGTCGAGGAACCCGACGGTGCCCAGCCCGATGAACAGGAACAGCAGCAGCAGGGCCGTGAGGGTGACCCCGCGGCCCTCCTGGCCGAGCAGGAACAAGTGGGCCACGAAGTAGCCGGCCACCGTGGCGAAGACGATGACCGTGCCGCCCATGGTGGGCGTGCCCTTCTTGGACAGGTGGCTCTCCGGGCCGTCGTCCCGGATCTCCTGGCCGAAGCCCTGGCGGCGGAAGACCTTGATCGCCACGGGGGTCAGCAGGATCGACACGATCAGCCCGAAGGCGGCCGCGAGGAGAACGGACTTCACGAGGCCGTCCCCGCACCGTCGGTGAGGAGGTCGGCGGCCAGCAACTCGAGCCCGTAGGAGCGGGAGGCCTTCACCAGGACGACGTCGCCCGGACGCAGCACCCCCGCGAGCACCTGGCGGGCGGCAGCCCGGTCCGACACGTGCACCGACTCCCCTCGATGGGGCTGCGCTGCGGCCCCGGCGGCGATCTTCTCGGCGTCGGGCCCGACGGCGACCAGCAGGTCCACCTGGGCCACCGCCTCGGCGCCGAGCCGGGTGTGCTCGTCGTCGGCCCCGGGTCCCAGCTCGCCCATCGCACCGAGGACGGCGACCCGGCGGGTCCCGCCCAGAGACGCGAGGGCGGCCAGCGCGGCGCGCATGGACTCGGGGTTGGCGTTGTAGGCGTCGTTGACCACCGTGACGCCGTCCGGGCGCACGGTGACCTCCATCCGCCAGCGGCTGCGGCTGCTCGCCGTGCCGAGGCCCGCGGCCACCTGCGCGGGGGTGAGCCCGGCGGCGAGCGCGGCACCGGCGGCGGACAGCGCGTTGGCGACCTGGTGGACGCCGACGACCTGCAGCGACACCCGGTGGGTCTCCCCTGCGGCGTGCAGGGTGAAGGAGGCCCGGGCGGCGTCGTCCAGGACCACGTCGGTGGCGCGCACGTCGGCGTCCGGGCCGGTGCCGGTGAGCACGACGCGGCCGCGGGTCCGCGGCGCCATGCCGCGCACCCGGTCGTCGTCGGCGTTGAGCACCGCGGTGCCCTCGGCGGTGAGCGCCTCGACCAGCTCGCCCTTGGCGGTGGCGATGCCCTCGGCACTGCCGAACTCGCCCAGGTGCGCGGAGCCGACGTTGAGCACGACGCCGATGTCGGGCCGGGCGACCGCGCACAGCCGGGCGATGTGCCCGGGGCCGCGGGCGCCCATCTCGAGCACCAGGTGGCGGGTGCCGGTGTCGGCGGTGAGCACGGTGAGCGGCAGGCCGATGTCGTTGTTGAAGGAACCGGGCGGGCTGACCGTGGGGGCCACGGCGCCCAGCACCTGGCCGAGCAGGTCCTTGGTGGAGGTCTTGCCCGAGGAGCCGGTGATCCCGACGGTGGTCAGGCCGGTCAGCCGCTCGTGCACGGCGTGCGCGAGCCGGCCCAGCGCCACGACCGGGTCGGCGACGACGACCACCGGGGCACCCCCGGCGTCCGGGCGGGTGCTCAGGGCACCGACGGCACCGGCGGCGACCGCGGCGGCGACGAAGTCGTGGCCCTCGACCCGCTCGCCGGGCAGCGCGACGAACAGATCGCCCGCGCCGACGGTCCGGCTGTCCACGGTCACCGAGCCGGTCACCCGCGCGGTGGCGCCGGACGCGGCTCCGGTCAGCTCGCCCCCGACGGCGGCGGCGACCTCGGTGAGACTGAACTCGATCACGACCCGGCCTCCCTCTCCAGTGCCAGCGCCTCGAGTGCGCGACGCAGCTCGACCCGGTCGTCGAACGGCGAGACCACACCGCCGACGTCCTGGCCGGCCTCGTGGCCCTTGCCGGCGAGGAGCAGGGTGTCACCCGGGCGCGCGCGGGACACCGCCGCCTCGATCGCGGCGCGCCGATCGCCGACCTCGAGCACCTCGCAGCCGGTGTCGGCGGGCACCCCGGCAAGCATCTCGGCCCGGATCGCGGCCGGGTCCTCCGAGCGCGGGTTGTCGTCGGTGACCACCAGCAGGTCGCTGCCCACGGCGGCCGCGGCGCCCATGCCCGGGCGTTTGCCCGGGTCCCGGTCGCCCCCGCAGCCCAGCACGGTCAGCACCCGGCCGGCGCCGTGCTCCTCGGCGGTCCGGTCCCGCAGGGCCGCCAGCGCGGTGCCGACGGCGTCCGGGGTGTGCGCGTAGTCCACGACGGCGACGAAGGGTTGGCCGGCCTCGACCGGCTCCATCCGGCCGGGGACCACGGTCGTCGCGATGCCGGCCAGTGCCGCCTCGACCGGCACGCCGACGGCGTCCAGCAGCGCGACCGCGAGCACCGCGTTGGCCACGTTGAACGAGCCCGGCAGCCGGAGCGAGGCCGGGCGGGTCGAGCCGTCGGGCAGGTGCAGGGTGAAGGCGGAGCCACCGTGGGCGCTGGTGGTGACGTCGGTGGCCCGCCAGTCCGCGGCCGCCCCGGTGGCGCTGACGGTGGTGGTCCGCTCCCCCACCAGCCGACGGCCGTGCTCGTCGTCCACGTCGACCACCTCGCGGGCGGCGCGGCCGTCGAACAGCCGGGCCTTGGCCTGGAAGTAGCTCTCCTGGTCGCCGTGGAAGTCCAGGTGGTCACGGGAGAGGTTGGTGAACCCGGCGGCGGCGAAGACGACCCCGCCGACCCGGCCGAGCACCAGCGCGTGGCTGGACACCTCCATCACCACCGCGCGCACCCCGTCGGCGCGCATCCCGGCCAGCAGGGCGTGCAGCGCGGGGGCCTCGGGCGTCGTCCGGACGCTGGGCAGCTCGGTGACCACCGGCTCGCCGTCCGGGCCGGTGCCGCGGGTGCGGGTCTGCACGGTGCCGATCAGGCCCGAGGGCCAGCCGGCCGCGGCCAGCCCGGCCTCGACCAGGTAGGCGGTGGTGGTCTTGCCGTTGGTCCCGGTGATGCCGAGGACGGCGAGCGCCGCGCTGGGCCGGTCGTACACCCGGGAGGCGACCTCCCCGAGCACGGCCCGGGGGTCGGAGACCACGCACACCGGCACCGGCAGGTCGCGCAGCCGCTGCGCGCCGTCGGGGTCGGTGAGGACGGCGACCGCACCGGCGTCCACCGCGTGGGCGGCGTACGAAGCGCCGTGCGTGCGGGCACCGGGGAGTGCGGCGTACAGGTCGCCGGGTCGGACCTCACCCGAGGCCAGGGTCACGCCGGTGACCAGGACTCCCGCGTCGCCCTGGACGGCGGTGCCCACGAGGTCGGCCAGCTGCGACAGGGCGGTGCTCACGGGGCTCCAGGGTACCGGCGGCACCGGACCGCCCCCCGCGACGTCCCGGGGCCGGCTCAGTTCGTCGGGGCGGTGCCGGTGAGCTGGAACTCCGGTCGCGTGGTCCCCGAGGGCACCACGTCGGCCGAGGTCAGCGCGTACTGCATGAGGTCGGCGAACACCGGGGCCGCGACCTGACCGCCCTCGGCGTCGCTGCTGGGGCGCTCCAGGTCGACGGCGATGACGTAGCGGGGGGCATCGGCCGGGGCGAACCCGACGAAGGTGGTGAAGTAGCCGCCGCCGGCGTAGCAGGAGCAGTCCGGGTTGGCCCGCTGCGCGGTGCCGGTCTTGCCGGCGACCCGGAAGCCGTCGACCTCGCCCAGCGGTGCGGTGCCGCCGGGCCCGACCACGGCCTCGAGCATGTAGGCCATCTGGTCGGCGGTGGACTCGCTGACCACCCGGGTGCCCTCGGGGCGCGCCTGCTGGGTGACCGTGCCGTCGGCGGCGGTCACCGAGGACACCAGCCGCGGCTCGATCCGGACGCCGCCGTTGGCGATGGTCTGGTAGACCGACGCCATCTGCAGCGCGGTCACCGAGACGCCCTGGCCGATCGGGATGTTGGCCGCGCGGCTCTCGGTCCAGTCGGCGGAGTCCTGCAGGATGCCGGCGCTCTCACCGGGCAGCTCGATGCCGGTGGTGGACCCCAGCCCGAAGGCCCGCATGTACTCCTCGAGCCGGGCGTCACCGACCTCGCGGGCCAGCATGATCGTGCCGACATTGCTGGACTTGGCCAGGATGCCGGTCACCGTCCAGTCGATCGGGGCGTGGTCGTGGGCGTCGGTCACGACCCGGTCGCCGGCCTGGATGTGGCCGGGCACGCTCAGCACGGTGCTGGGGGTGGCGTGGCCGTCCTCAATGGCGGCGGCCAGCGTCACGGCCTTCATCACCGAGCCGGGCTCGAAGACGTCGGAGACCGCGGGGTTGCCCAGCAGCTCGGGGTCGGTGCTGCCGGCCAGCGACGGGTCGTACCCGGGGCAGGTCGCCATCGCGGCGACCTCGCCGGTCTGCACGTCCAGCACCACCGCGGAGCCCTGGGTGGTCTCCCCGGCTGCGCACTCGACGTCCATCCGCTGCTGCACCACGTACTGCAGGTCCTCGTCGATGGTCAGCTGCACCGAGCCGCCGTCGACGGCCGGGGTGGAGTCGTCGATGCCGGAGGGGATGGGTCGTCCACCGGCGCCCACCTCGACCCGCCGGACGCCGTCCGTGCCGGCCAGGACGTCCTGGTAGCGCTGCTCGATGCCGGCCAGCCCGTCGCCGTCCCGGCCGACGAAGCCGACGATCTGGCCGCCGACGGTGCCCGCCGGGTAGAGCCGGACCGGGTCGTCCTCGAAGGAGATGCCGTCCAGGCCGAGCTCGGTGATCGCGTCGGTGGTGGCGGTGTCGACCTGCTCGGCCAGCACCACGTAGCGGCCCTCGCCGGACAGCTCCTGGGTGAGCTCGCCGGCCGGCACGTGCAGCAGGGTGGTCAGCGCCAGGGCGGTGCGCTCGGGGTCGGGGACGATCGTCGGGTCGGCGACGACCCGGCTGGCCCCGACGGAGTAGGCGAGCCGGTTGCCGTCGCGGTCGACGATCTCGCCGCGGATCGCGGAGATGTCGAAGGTGCGCATGCGGTCGTTCTCGGCGGCCTGGGCGTAGGCGCTGCCGTCGATGCCCTGCAGCACCACGAGCTTGACGACCACGGCCACCAGCAGCGCCACCATGGCCACCAGGCCGATCCGGTCGCGCCGGGACCGGACGACCGGGGACAGCCCCCGGGCGCGCCGGGCACCGGGCTCGCCGCGGGGACGGAGCACGTCCCGCCCCGCGCCGGGACGACGCTCGCCGGCGCGCGCCGGCCGGCGCGAGGGGTCACTGCTGCGGGTGGGCACGGTCAGCCTCCGGCCGGGTCGGCGCCGGGCACGGTGGCCGGCACGGGGGTGCCGCGGACGACGGAGGTGCCGTCCGGGCCGAGGACGACGTGACCGGCGGCCCCGGCGGGGACGAGCCCCGCCGCAGCCGCCGCAGCGGCCAGCTGGGAGGGGGTGCGCGCGGTGGTGACCTGCTGCTCCAGCCGTTCGACCTGCTGGGCCAGCTCGGTGTTGGTGGCCCGCTGCTCGCTGGCGTTCAGCGAGTCCACCGCGATCGCGGTGTTCAGCGCCAGCAGCGCCAGCGCCGTCACGGCCAGCAGGGACACCACCAGGATCACGAAGGGCGCCCGGCGGCGGCGGGGGGCAGCGGTGCGGCGGGTCCGGGTGGGGGTGCCGACCGGCGCGGTGACCAAGCGCAGCTGCGGCCGGACGTGCACCGGTCCGGTGCGCCGGGTCGGGCTGGTCCGGGGGGACGTCCGGGTCGCGGGCCGGGCGGCGGTCCGGGGAGCGGCGCTCGAGCGGGCCCGCAGGGCTCCGGTCTGCACGCGTGCGGTGGCACTCATCAGGCAGCCCTCCGGGTGCGTTCGGCGGCGCGGACCCGGGCCGAGGCCGCGCGGGGGTTGTCGGTGGTCTCGGCGTCGGTGGGTGCCTCGCCGCCGCGGGTGAGCAGCCGCAGGATCGGCGCGTGCTCGGGCATCGGCATCGGCATGCCGTACGGGGTGGCGTCGGTGGCGCCCTCGGCCAGGACCTGCTTGGTGATCCGGTCCTCGAGGGAGTGAAAGGTGAGGACGACGAGCCGGCCGCCCACGGCGAGCGCCTCGACGGCAGCCGGGAGGGCGCGGGTAAGCACACCCAGCTCGTCGTTGACCTCGATGCGCAGGGCCTGGAAGGTGCGCTTGGCCGGGTGTCCTCCGGTCCGCCGGGTGGCGGCCGGGATCGCGTCGCGGACCAGCTCGGCGAGCCGGGCGGTGCCGGTGAACGGCGCGGTGGCCCGCTCGCGCTCGACGGCCTTGGCGATCCGGTTGGCGAAGCGCTCCTCGCCGTAGACCCGGAGCACCCGGGTGAGCTCGTTGCGGGAGTAGGTGTTGACGACGTCGGCCGCGGTGACAGGGCCCGAGGGGTCCATCCGCATGTCCAACGGCGCATCGGTGGAGTAGCTGAACCCGCGGCTGGGGCGGTCGAGCTGGAGGGAGGAGACGCCCAGGTCGAACAGCACGCCCTGCACCTCGGCGATGCCGAGCCCGGCGAGCACCTCGGGCAGCTCGTCGAAGACGGCGGGGACCAGGGTGACCCGGTCGTTGTGACCGGCGGCAGCGATCCGGCGGGCGGCCTCGGCGCGGGCGTCGGGGTCGCGGTCCAGGCCGATCAGGCGCAGGCCCGGGTGCGCGTCGAGCATCGCCAGCGAGTGGCCGGCCAGGCCCAGCGTGCAGTCGACGAGGACGGCGCCCTCGCTGCTGCAGGCGGGGCCGAGCAGCTCGGTGACCCGGTCGAGCAGCACGGGGACGTGCAGCGCGGGCTCGCGCGGCTCGTCTGCGCTCATGACGCGTCCTCTCGGTGCTGTCCGTGCGTGAGGTCGTCGGCCCGGCCGTGGGTGGACGGGTGGTGCTGGCTCGCTGTGCTGCTGGCGTGCGGTGCGGTTCCTGCGGCGGGCCGCTGCTGAGGTGCTCGACGTCCCGGTGTCACCGCGGTATCCGTGTGCCCTGCGTGGTCTGTGGTGCTGGTGGGATTCGGTAGAGCCGGGTGGTGCCTGGCGCGGGGTCGTGCGGGGTGTCCGGAGGGGCCCGGGAGGGTGGTACGGGCGCCGATGGCGCCGGGTCCTGCGGTCTCGCTGTCCGTGCTGCCTGCGTTCGTCGCGACTTCCGCGCGGCCTTGCTCGGCGTTCGTCGCGACTTCCGCCCTGCCCTGCTCGGCGTTCATCGCGACTTCCGCCCTGCCCTGCTCGGCGTTCATCGCGACTTCCGCCGTTCGCGGTGGTGCCGTGCTGTGCCGTGCCGGGTTGTGCTGTGCCGGGCCGTGCTGTGCCGTGCCGGGTCGTGCTGCGGTGCCGGGCTCCCCGCGGGCGGGGCCCGCCTGGCGCCGGGGAAGTGCGCCAGGAGGGGCCCCGCATCGGGGTGCGCTGCTGCTCGGGGTCAAGGAGCAGGTCGTTCGGTCCTGCCGTGCGGTGGTACGTCTCGAGTCCGGGCTGCGCCTCCGGTCGCTCCACCGGTCTCCAGCCGCGGGGAAGTCGGCTGGCGGTCGGGTCCGAGCCGCGGGGAAGTCGGCTCGGGTGGGGCTCGGGTGGTGGGGCGCGGGGGTCGGGGTGGGGACGGGTGGGGCCGCGGGTGCCTCTCGGCGTCCCTCGGCGGTCGCCGCCTCAGGACAGGGTCGGCATCCCCTCGCTCTCGCTCTCCGCGTAGGCGGCCTCCTGCTCGGCGACGTAGGCGTCCCAGGCAGTGGTGTCCCAGATCTCGAAACGGGTGTCGACGCCGACCACGACCACGTCGCGGTCCAGGCCGGCGTACTCGCGGAGAGCGGCGGGGAGCGTGATGCGGCCGGCCTTGTCGGGCTCCAGCTCGACCATCGACCCGAAGCCCAGCCGATTGACGGCACGGGCGCGGGAGGTGTCCGACGCCATCGCCTCGGCACGCAGGCGCAGCACCTCGGCGACGCGCTCGTGGGTGAGCGCGTAGACGCAGCGCTCCTGGCCCTTGGTCAGCACGACGCCGCTCGCGACGAGCTCGCGGAAACGGACGGGGAGGGCCATTCGGCCCTTCTCGTCGAGGCGGAGCGCGTGGCTGCCGAGGAACACCGGACCACCACCCCCACCTCGTCTTCCCGTGGACCTCGCAGGCTCCCCTGCGGACCCTGGCTCTCCATCCGGCGCCACAGTAACCCACTAGCCCCCACTCGACACCACTTCACACCCCGTGTCCCCTCACGCGGCGTGGTGCCCCCACGGGTTGTGTCCGGCAGCCGCCGCGCAGTCCGCGCGGGCCCCCTCCACGCCCCGCTCCGGCGTGACGACGAAGGCAGGAGGCCGGGGCCGCGGGCACGTACGGTGGGACGGGTGACGGAGGCCACCACCACCCCCTCGACCGCCCCGACGACGGGCGCGCAGGCCGACCTCGACGGGGCCCCGGACCCCGACCTCGAGCCGGTCGACGTGCAGGCCGAGGGCGCCCGGATCGCGGCGGCCATGAGCTCGGTGGTGCAGGGCAAGCCCGACGTCGTCCGGCTGGCGCTGGTGGTGCTGCTCGCCGAGGGCCACCTGCTGATCGAGGACGTGCCGGGCGTCGGCAAGACCACGCTGGCCAAGTCGATGGCCCGCTCGATCGACTCCACGGTCCGGCGGATCCAGTTCACGCCCGACCTGCTGCCCAGCGATGTCACCGGGGTGGCCGTCTTCGACCAGGAGTCGCGCACCTTCGAGTTCCGCCCCGGTGCGGTGTTCGCCAACCTGGTGGTGGCCGACGAGATCAACCGGGCCTCCCCCAAGACCCAGTCGGCGCTGCTGGAGTGCATGGAGGAGCGGCAGGTCACCGTCGACGGCGTCACCTACGAACTCGCCCGGCCGTTCATGGTGCTGGCCACCCAGAACCCGCTGGAGATGGAGGGCACCTACCCGCTGCCCGAGGCGCAGCGCGACCGGTTCACCGCCCGGGTGTCGATGGGCTACCCCGACCGGGACGCCGAGCTGGCCATGCTCGACGACCGGGAGACCCGGGACCCGTTGGCCGCCCTCACCCCGGTCGCCGACGCCGCCCTGGTCCGCCGGCTGGTCGCCGGAGCCGGCCGGCTGCACGTGGCCGACCCGCTCCGCCGCTACGTCGTCTCCCTGGTCGAGGCCACCCGGCGCAGCCCCGACCTGCGCCTGGGCGCCTCTCCCCGGGCCGGGCTGCAGCTGCTGCGCGCCGCCCGGGCCGCCGCGGCACTGGCCGGCCGGGACCACGTGCTCCCCGACGACGTGCAGGCCATGGCGGTCCCGGTACTGGCCCACCGGCTGCTGCTGACCCCGGACGCCGCCCTCGCCCGCCGCAGCAGCGAGCGGGTGGTGACCGATGTGTTGACCGCCGTCCCGGTCCCCCGGGCGCGCTGAGGACCCGGGCACCCGTGGCCCGACGCGGCCGGTGGGCCGACCTCACCTCCTCCCTCACCCTGCGCGGGGCCTGCCTGATCGCGGCCGGGCTGACCCTGGGGGTGCTGGGCGCCCTCCTGGGCGAGCGGTCGCTGGTCCAGCTGGCGCTGTTCGTGCTGGCCCTGCCGGTGCTGTCGGCGGTCGGTGTCGTCCGGGCCCGGTTCCGGCTGGCCTCCCGGCGGACCGTCACCCCGGCCCGCGTGCCACGCGGCCAGGACGCCGACGTGCTGCTGGAGGTCACCAACACCGACCGGCGTCCGGGTGGGATGTGGATGCTGTCCGAGCAGCTGCCCGGTGACCTCGGCGTCCGGCCGCGGTTCCTGGTGGAGCGGCTGCCCAGCGGGGCGACGGCCGCGCTGCGCTACCGGGTGCACGGCGCGCACCGTGGCAAGCACCCGCTGGGCCCGCTCCGGCTGCGACTGGTCGACCCCTTCGGCCTGGTGCTGCGCAGCACCGCGGGCACCGACACCGCGACGCTGCTCGTCGTGCCCCGGGTGCGGCCGTTGGGCCCGCTGGCATTGGCGGGGGGCACCGGCGGCGGGGTCGAGGGCGCGCGACGCTCCTTCGCCGTGCACGGTGAGGACGACGTCAGCACCCGTGAGTACCGCCGTGGCGACGACCTCCGCAAGGTGCACTGGCGGGCGACCGCGCGGACCGGCGAGCTGATGGTCCGGCTGGAGGAGAAGCCCTGGCGCTCCTCGGCCACCCTGCTGGTGGACACCCGGCAGCGCGCGCACCTGCTCGGCGCGGCCCTCCACTCGGGTCCGGCCGGGGACCCCGCACCCCCGCCGGACACCCTGGAGTGGGTGGTGGAGGCGGCCTCGAGCATCGGCGACCACCTGCTCGGCCGCGGTGCCGACCTGCGGGTGGTCACCGACGTCGGCGAGCTGACCCCGGCCGGTGGCCGGGGCGGGCTGAGCCGCGGCGAGCTCGCCGAGCGACTGGCCGCCGTCTCCCCCTCCCGGCACACCGACCTGGACACCGGCGTGCAGGCCCTGCGCCGGGCCGCCGTCGAGGGGCCGGTCGTCTGCCTGCTGGGCGCGATCGGCCCGGACGACGCCGGCACCCTGGTCCGGGCCCGCTCAGGCCCGGGCACCGACGTCGCCGTGCTGGTCGACGTGGTGGCCTGGCACGACGCCGGGGCCGGCCGGGGCCGGCGGGCCGGGCTCACCGCGGGCGCCCGCGCCGAGCTCGACGGTCAGCGCGAGGACGCCGCCGCCCTGCTGCGCGCCGCCGGCTGGCGGGTCGTCGTGGCCGGGCCCGCGGACACCGTGGAGGCCGTGTGGGCCCGGCTGGGCAGCACCGGCTCGACGACGGCGACCACGACCGCCACGACCGCGGGGATGTCCGCGTGATGCGCCCCGGCACGCTGGGCACCACCGTCGCGGCAGCCGTCGCACTGCTCCTCGGTTCACTGGCGCTGGTGCCGGTCTTCGCCACCGGTGGCTGGTCGCCGCCGGTCGTCCTGGTCGTGGTCGTGGTCGCCGGCGCGGGGCTGGCCGTGCGGGCGGTCGGCGCCCGACTCGACCTGTCCGACACCGGCTGGGCGGCTTTCGTCGTCCCGGTCGTGCAGGTGCTGGCGCTGGTGACCGCGCTGACCGCCGTCTTCGTCCCGGGCCGGGCGCTGGCCGGCGTACTGCCCACCCCGTCGTCCCTGGTCGACCTGGTGGGGCTCGTCGGCGACGGCGCCTCCGAGATCCGTGAGCAGGTCACCCCAGCCCTGCCGCTGACCGGGCTGGTCATGCTGACCGCACTCCTGCTGGGCCTGCTGGCACTGGTCGTGGACCTGGTGGCCGTCGCCGCCCGGCAGCCGGCGCTGGGCGGGCTCGCTCTGCTGGTGCTGGCCTGCATCCCGGTGGCCACGACCCGGGGCGACGCGTCGCTGGTCTCCTTCGTGGGGCCGGCGATCGGCTTCGCCGTCCTGCTGTGGGCCGACCAGCGCGGCCGGCTGGCCGACCGGGACCGCTCCGGGCCGGGTGCACCGCTGGGCACCGGCACGCTGCCCGCGCTGCGCACCGGCGCCCTGGCCCTGGTCGCCGGGCTGCTGCTGACCGCGGTGGTGCCCACGTTCGCCGAGGGCAGCTTCGCGGCCGGCCTGGGCACGGGCGACGGACCCGGCGGCGGGTCGAGCACCGGCACCGCGCTGGACCCGGCAGCCGCCCTGCAGGGCCAGCTCACCCAGCCCGACCCGATCGACCTGCTCCGGCTGCAGACCGACGTCGAGGACCCGGAGTACCTGCGCTCGGTCTCCCTCGACGAGTACGGCGCGCAGGGCTGGGGCATCGGCAACCTGGACGGCACCGAGTCGGTCTCGGGCTCGGACGCGCTGGCCCCACTGCCCGGCGGGGTGGACAGCCGTGCGGTCACCGCCCGGGTCACCGCACTGGAACACGACGACCGGTTCCTGCCGGTGCCCGCCTCGGTCCAGTCGATCACCGTGGACGGCGCCGAGGACGGCGCCTGGCGGATCGACCAGGAGAGCGACACCGTCTTCGGCCGGGACGGCGCCCGCACCGCCGGCCGCACCTGGGACGTGGTGTCCGACGAGGCCCGCCCGACGCCCCAGCAGCTGGCCGCCAGCCGCCCGCTGCCGGCCGAGGACCAGCTGCAGCAGACGTTCACAGCGCTGCCCGAGCTGGACCCCCGGGTCTCGACGTTGGTCGACGACCTGTCCGGCCAGGGCCAGTCTCCCTACCAGCGGGTGGAGGCGGTGTTCGGCTTCTTGACCGACCGGGACAACGGCTTCGTCTACAGCCTGACCACCTCACCGGGCACCACCGGCGACGACCTGGCCGACTTCCTGGAGCTGCGCCGCGGGTACTGCGAGCAGTACGCCGGGGCGATGGCCGTGCTGGTCCGGGCTGCCGGGGTGCCCGCCCGGGTAGTGCTGGGCTACACGCCCGGTGAGGTCCAGGTCGACGGCAGCCGGCTGATCACCACCGCCGACGCGCACGCCTGGGTGGAGGTCTACTTCGCCGGCCTGGGCTGGGTGCCCTACGACCCGACCCCGATCTCGGTGGCCCGGCAGGTCGACCTGCCCTGGGCGCAGCGGGCCGACGCCCCGGCCGGCGGGGCCGCCGCGACCACGTCGGGGGCAGCCCCCACCAGCGTCGCGAGCGTGCCCAGCGCCCAGCTCGACCGGGACGACCAGTTCACCCCGCTGGCCACCGACGCCGCAGCCGGGACGCCGTGGGGCTGGGTGGCCGCCGGGGCCGGCGCGGCCGCACTGCTGCTCGTCCTGCTCGGTGCCCCCGGGGTCGCCCGCGCCGCCCAGCGCCGGAGACGACGTGCCGATGGCAGCCCGGGGGCGCTCTGGGACGAGCTGCTGGCCACGACCACCGACCTCGGGGTGCCCGTCACGGCATCCGGCACCCCGCGGCAGGTGGCCCGCCAGCTGGCCGAGATCGTCGCCGGGGTGGACCGGCCCGCGGTGACCGCCGTCGCGACGCTGGCCCTGGCGTTGGAGGGCTCGGTCTACGGGCCGCCCGGTGCGGCGTCGACGGCCGACCTGCGAGCGTCCTCCGCGGTCCTCGACCGGGCGCTGCGGCGGACCGTGGGCCGCCGGGAGCGGTGGCGGGCCACGCTGGCCCCGGCCTCGACGCTGGCCGCCGCGGCGGACTGGGTCACGGCGCACACCCCTCGGCGAGCAGGGTCCCGACCAGCCTGACGGGTTGCCCGACGAGGAACAGCAGCCGCCGTCCCCGGGTGGGGACGACGGCTGCCGGTGGAGCTGGGTACCGCTTACTGGTCGTAGCGGCGGCGGAAGCGTTCCTCGAGACGGTCCTTGAGGGGCTGCCGACGGGCCTTGGCCTTGCCGCCGCGGCTGCGCGTCGCGCCGCCCGCGGGGGCACTGCCGGCCGAGTCGGCCACCTCGACGGCACCGGTGGCGGCCTTGTAGTTGAGCACGCCGAGTGCGGCACCGCCGAGCATCACCAGGAAGCCCAGGACGCCGAGCGGGACCGAGGGGACGACGGCACCCCCGACCAGGACGGCGAGACCGACGACGACCGCGAGGGCGCCGAGCTGGAGCTTGCGGCGGGCCTTCTGCCGACGGTCACCGGTACGCACCTGGGAGGCGAACTTCGGGTCGTCGTCGACGAGCGCGCGCTCGATCTGCTCCAGCAGTTTCTGCTCGTGCTCGGAGAGCGGCACGACGACCTCCTGAGGTCCGAGCTCGGGCCGCCGGTGGCACTCCGCCGGCGGTGCTGTCGAGGATACGAGCCTGACGCAGGGTGCGAAAGGCGAGTGGTCCCCGACACGTGTGCAACTTCTCCGGATCACCCGCGAGGGGTGGTCCGGGGTCTTCCTGGAGGACGTCCGGGCGCCGCTCGTTGTTCCCCGGGACGGCGCGTTCCCGGGAAGTCCGCGCGGTCACGCACCGTCCCGCGGCGGGGCGGGGCGGCGGCCGTCGTCCGGGATGCGGCGCGGAGCCGGCCGGTCCGGCCGCGGCACCGCCTGCGACCGGCCGGTGACGCCGTCCCGGTGCAGCAGCGTGGCCGGCCGGACGGCGCCCGCCCCGAACCGGCGGGCGGCCCGGTCGGCGGCCAGCTCGGCGTCCCGGCGGCCGTGCTCCCGGGCACCGAGCACCAGCTGGGTCGGCGTCTCGTCGGCGTCGGTGAGGCCCTCGGCGCGCACCCCGACCAGCCGGATCCGGGCCCGGTCCAGCCCGAGGGCGTCGAACAGGTCGCGGGCGGTGTCGTACAGCTCCTGGGCGACGTCGGTGGGCACCTTGAGCGTGCGGGACCGGGTGATGGTGTGGAAGTCGGCGAAGCGGACCTTGAGGGTGACCGTGCGGGCCAGGTGGCCGGTCGCGCGCAGCCGGCCCGCGGTGCGCTCGGACAGGTGCAGCAGCTCGCGGTGGATCACCACCGGGTCGTCGACGTCGACCCCGAAGGTCTCCTCGGCGCCGGTGGACTTCTCCGGCTCCTCGGGCACCACCCGGCGCGGGTCCCGGCCCCAGGCCAGCTCGTGCAGGTGGCTGCCGGCGGAGTGGCCCAGCGCGCGCTGCAGGGTGCGGGCCGGCACGTGCGCCAGGTCGCCCACGGTGCGCAGCCCCAGTCGGACCAGCACCTCCTCGGTCTTGGCCCCGACGCCCCACAGCGCACCGACCGGCAGCGGGTGCAGGAACCCCATCACCTCGGCCGGCCGGACCACCAGCAGCCCGTCGGGCTTGCTGCGGGTGGAGGCCAGCTTGGCCACGAACTTGGTGCCGGCCACGCCCACCGAGCAGGTGATGCCCTGCTCGTCGAAGACCCGGGCCCGGACCAGCTCGGCGACGTCGACGGGGTCCCCGATCCGCCGGCCGGCCCCGGACACGTCCAGGAACGCCTCGTCCAGGCTCAACGGCTCCACCAGCGGGGTGATCGTGCGGAACACCGCCATCACCCCTCGGGACACCTCGGCGTACAGCGCCATGTCCCCCGGGACGACGACGGCGGCCGGGCACAGCCGCAGCGCCCGGGCCGTGGGCATCGCGCTGTGCACGCCGTACGCGCGGGCCTCGTAGGTGGCCGAGGTGACCACGCCGCGGTTGCCGGCGCCGCCGACGATGACCGGCCGACCGGCCAGTGAGGGGTCCCGCCGGACCTCGACGCTGGCGAAGAACGCATCCATGTCCACGTGCAGCACGGTGCAGCCCTCAGCCCGCTCCACCGTCCACCTCCTGCTCGAACACATGTTCGAGCCTACCGGTTCAGTCGTCCGGGCCCTCGGCGGCCAGCGCGTCCAGGTCCGCACCGAACCCGCCCCCGGCGCGGGGCACCCGGCGGGCCGAGGTCAGCACCGGGGACGCCGGGGTCCGCAGCACCGTCCGCCCGGCCAGCAGCAGAGCCCCGACCAGGCCCTCGTCCTCGGAGACGACCAACGGCGGGAAGCCGCCGACGGCGGTGTAGGCGCTCCCCCGCACCCCGAGGTTGGCCCCGTGCACGTGCGGGTGCACCGCGTCCAGACCATCGGCCCGCCAGGCGTCGTAGGCCGCGGCGAAGGCGGCCGGCACGTGCGACGGGTGCCCGGTCCAGTCCTCGACCACCACCGTGCCGACGACGGCGTCCACCCCGGACTCCGCACCCGCGGCCTGCAGCGCCAGCCAGTCCCCCGGCACCCGGCTGTCTGCGTCGGTGCTGGCGATCCAGACCCGGTGGGCGGGCACCCCGGCCCGGGCCGCCTCGGCCAGCACCGCGAGCACCCCGGCGTGCCGGGCGTCGCCCACGTTGCCGCCGGCGGTCTCCAGCACCCGCGCACCGGCGGCCCGCGCCAGGTCCGCCGTCCCGTCGGTGCACCCGTCGGCGACGACGACGAGCAGCACCGGGGTGCCGCTCAGCTCCCGGTGGGCGGCGGCCCGGACGAGCGCGGCCAGACACCCGGGCAGCAGCTCCGCCTCCTCGCGCGCCGGGACCACGACACCGAGCAGCCCGACCCCGGTCACCACAGCCCCTCCGCGGCGGCCACCGACGCGGCCCGGACGTCGTCGTCCGGGGCACGCACCCAGCAGTCCAGCAGCAGGTCGGTCTCGGTGTGGGTGGCCACCCGGGGCCAGTCCAGGGCCTCCCGCAGCGCCGCGTGGACGGCGTCCCCGGACTGCGGGTACTCGGGGACCTCGTGCCGCCAGTGCACCGCCAGCAGCGTGCCGCCGGGGCGGACCGCCGTCAGCACCTGGTCGGTGAGCGCCGCCAGGTCGGCCGGGGACAGGTAGTAGAGGACCTCGGAGAGCACCAGCAGGTCGACGGCGGGCAGCGGGTCGCCGGGCACCGTCCGCTGCTCGACCCCGACGCCGGGCAGGTCGGCCACCCGCTGCCGGGCCCGCTCGACCGCGGCGGCGCTGGCGTCCCACCCGGTGAGCCGGTCGCAGCGCGGCGCCAGCACGGCGGTCAGCTCACCGACCGAGCACCCGACCTCGAGGGCGTCGGCGTAGCGCTCACGTGGCAGCACCGCCGTCGTCAGGGCGTACTTGCGGCGCTCGTACCAGCGCGAGCGCATCGACCACGGGTCGTCGGCGGCGGCGTACATGTCGTCGAAGAACGACGGGGGCAGGGTCACGTCCAGAGCACCTCGGTCGGTCGGGCGGAGTGCGCGAGGAACTCCGGGGGCAGCACGACGGCGTCGGCGGGGTCCGGGCCGAGCGGTGCGACCTGGGTGCGGAAGCAGCTGATCGCGGCCCGCTTCGCGTCCTGGACCGACGGTGGCAGGGCGACCCGCCGGGCCCGGTCCCAGGGCACCCGGGGATCACCCGGGGTGGCCCAGTGCCAGGTCCACACCGGGTACTGCCACACCGGCAGGCCCAGCCGGGCACCCGCGGCGACAGCTGCCCGGCCGACGGCCTCGTGGTCGGGGTGGCCGTCGCCGGTCCAGGTGGTCAGCACCGCGTCGACCCCGCCCAGCGCAGCGGTGAGGACGGCGGTCAGCTCGTCCTCGTGCTCGGCCACCCGGCCGTCGGGCAGCCCGAGCCGGGTGGTCGTCGCCGCGCCGGCGCCGAGCGCGGCCAGGGCGTGCCGTGACTCCTCGACCCGGGCGGCGGCCAGCTCCGCCGGACCCAGGACGGTGCTGCCCGGGTGGCTGGCGTCGCCGTCGGTGACCGCGACCAGCTGCACCTGCACGCCGGCGCCGACCAGCAGCGCGAGGGTCCCGCCGACGCCGAGCACCTCGTCGTCGGGGTGCGCGGCGCAGACGGCGACCCGCCGCCACGCGGGGTCCGGCGACCAGGCCGGCCAGTCCTGGTCGGGCAGCCAGCCGGCCCAGGCCTCCTCCGGTGTCGCGTCAGCGTGGTGACCGGCGGCGGGGGTGGTCACGACCGGCCCCGCAGGGGTGCGGCGAGTGCGGCGAGGTCCCGGTCGCCGTGGTGCTGGCGCAGGTAGACCGCCAGGTCCGCGGAGTGGGCGACGTACCCGGCGTCGTGGGCGGCCGGGCCGGCGCCCAGCGCACGAGCGACGGTGGCCAGCACCTCGCCCCCGGTCCGGGCGGCCAGGCCGCGGACCCGGTGCGCCCGGCGCTGCGCGGTGCAGCCGACGTCGGTCGGGTCGGCGTCCACCTCGGCGGCCGCGACGGCCAGGGCAGCGTCCACCGCGTGCAGGGCGACGTCGACGGCGCCCCAGGCGGCGTCCCGGTGCGGGTCCTCGGGCGCGGTGGCCACGACGTCGGCCAGCGTGCGGGCCACCCCGGCCGCTCCCCCGGCCCAGACCGCGGCGACCCCGATCCCGCCGTGCCAGAAGCCGGGCCGGTCCAGATAGGCCCGCGGGTCGCCGATCGGCTGCGCGGCGGCGTCGTCCAGGAGCACATCGGCGGTGTCGCTGCCGGCCATGCCCGGGGCGACCCACGCGCCCGGGGACGGTGTCACCCCGGTCGTGGCCAGGTCCAGGAGGAACAGCCGCCGACCGTCCTCGGCGTGCGCGGTGACCAGCGCCGAGGAACAGACCCGGGCCCCGGAGCACCACTGCTTCACCCCGGACAGCCGCCAGCCGCCCGCGGTCCGCTCGGCGGTCACCCGCCCGGACGGCGGTTCCGCGGCCCAGACACCGAGTCGTTCCCCCGCGGCGGGTGCGGGCCCGTCCAGCTCGGCCAGCACGGCGACCGCGTCGACGTGGCCCTCCGCGAGCCGGGCGAGCGGCAGGTCGCGGGCGCCGAGGTCGTGCAGGGCGCACCAGCGCTCCGCGGTCGCCCCGGAGCCCGGCAGGGGGAGGGACCAGCCGTCGTCGAGGAGCCGGGTGAGGGCCGCGGCGGTTTCCTGGACGGCGTCCTCGCGGGCCTGCACGCCGGGCGGTGGGGTGGTGAGCACGCGGTGCGCCTTACCCCCGGTCGCGGGAGGTTCACGCCACGGCATGTGTAGCGGGGCCCCTGCAGCGGTACGACAGCCCCGGGGCCGCTGACCGGCGGCCGTGAGACGAGCTGATGGAGGAACCGTGGCGTTCGACGACGACGACATGACCAGCACCGAGGGCCCCGCGGACAGCGGCGCCGGCGAGAGCACCCCCGGCCAGCACGACGGCGGCGCCGACGGTGGCGCGGAGGGCCCCGCGGACAGCGGTGCCGGCTCCGGCACCCCGGGCCAGAGCGACGGCGGCGCGGACGGTGGCGCCGAGGGCCCGGCCGACAGCGGCGCCGGTGGCGGCACCCCCGGCCAGAGCGACGGCGGCGCGGACGGTGGCGCCGAAGGCCCCGCGGACAGCGGCGCCGGTGGCGGCACCCCGGGTCAGAGCGACGGCGGCGCGGACGGGTCGGCCTGAGCCTCACCACGACCTCGCAGGGCCGGGCGGAGGAGTTCTCCCAGGAGAGCCACCGCCCGGCCCTGCGGCGCTGTGTCCGCGTCGACCCGGAGGTCTTCGCCGAGCAGCACTGGTCGCGCCGACCCCTCCTGTCCCTCGCCGCGGACACCCACGCCGACTTCTCCGACCTGTTGACCCTGGCCGACGTCGACGAGCTGCTGTCCACCCGCGGCCTGCGCACCCCGTTCCTGCGGATCGCCAAGGACGGAGCCGTGGTGGACCCCCAGCGGTTCACCACCTCCGGTGGCGCCGGTGCCGACGTGGCCGACCAGGTCTCCTCGGACTCCGTGCTGCGCCTCATCAGCGAGGGCAGCACCGTCGTCCTGCAGGGCCTGCACCGGCTCTGGCCGCCGCTGGTTGAGTTCGCCGACCAGCTGGCTGCCGACCTGGGCCACCCCACCCAGGTCAACGCCTACGTGACCCCGCCGTCCTCACGCGGGTTCTCCCCGCACTACGACGTGCACGACGTCTTCGTGCTGCAGGTCGCCGGGGAGAAGCACTGGACGATCCACGAGCCGGTGCTGACCGACCCGCTGCGCTCCCAGCCGTGGGGTGACCGCGCCGAGGCCGTGGCCGCCGCCGCCGAGCGCGAGCCGGTCATCGACACGGTGCTGCGCCCCGGTGACGCCCTCTACCTGCCTCGCGGCTACCTGCACTCGGCCACCGCGCTGGGCGAGATCAGCGCGCACCTGACGATCGGCGTGCACCCGGTGACCCGCTGGGGCGCTGTGGAGTCCGCGCTGGACCTGGTCCGCACGCTCGCCGTCGACGACCCCGAGCTGCGCCGGTCACTGCCGCTGGGCGTCGACCTGGCCGACCCAGCAGCCACCACCGCGGACATCGCTGCCGTCGTCACCGCACTGCACGGCTGGCTGGACCGCGTGGACCCCACCGACGTCGCCGACCGACTGCGCTCCCGGACCTGGGCGCAGGTCCGCCCCGCGCCGGTGTCCCCGCTGGCCCAGTCCGGTGCCGCCGCCACGCTGTCGGCCGACACCGTGCTGCGGCTGCGGCCCCGGCTGCGGGTGCAGCTGCGCGACGTCGTCGGCGAGCGGGTCACGCTGGTGGCCGGACGCCGGCACCACGACCTGCCCGCACAGACCCGGCCGGCGCTGGCCGAGCTGCTGGCCGCGGGTGAGCTGAAGGTCGGCGACCTGCCCGGTCTGGACGCCGACGAGCAGCTGACCCTGGCCCGGCGGCTGGTCGTCGAGTCGATCGCCGTGGTGCCCGACGCACGCGCCGGCGTACGTGTGCACCATGGTCGTGATGAGCACGGGACCGATGAGCGCGGGGCAGGTGCCTGACGCGGCGGACGACTTCTGCCAGGACGCCGTCCCTCCTGCCGACTCACGGTCGACCCCGACCGCCAGGCTGGACGAGGGGCGTTGCTCCGTCCAGGCCCTGCTGGCCGGGGACTCGCCGATGGCGACCGCGCCGCCGGCGCGCCGGTGGTTGCTGATCGAGCAGCCCGGGCCGTGGGGTCACGACGCGCTGCTGCAGTCCCGGTTCGACGCCGCCGTCGCCCCGCTGCTGGCTGCTCGGGCCGGTGGGGCGGGCATGCGGATCCAGATGGTGCGCCGGCCCGGTGACCGGCTCAGGGACTCCGGCCGCCGGTGGGCCGTCGCGGACGTGACGCCGGGGGCCTCCTGGTTGCGCTGGTCCACCCGGGAGACCGACGCGGAGCTGCTGGACGCCCCCCTCGACGGGTCGGTCGGCAGCGACCACGACGGCCCGACCTTCCTGGTCTGCACGCACGGCGGACACGACGCGTGCTGCGCCGTCCGGGGTCGCCCGCTGGCCCGGGCACTGCCCGCGGCCGGCCGGGCCGACGTCTGGGAGACCAGCCACCTGGGCGGCGACCGGTTCGCGGCCAACGTGCTGGTGCTGCCCACCGGGCACGTCTACGGCCAGGTGCCCGGGGACGGCGCCGAGCTGGTCGCCGCGCACGCCCGCGGCGAGGTGCTGCTGGACCACCTGCGGGGCCGGGCCGGTCTGACCCCGGTCGCCCAGGCCGCCCAGCAGTTGGCCCGCGCCGAGCTCGGCCTGCTCGGTGTGGAGGACCTGCCGGTCCGCGCCGTCCGGTCGGTGCCGGTGGAGGTGGCCGGCACCGAGCGCTGGGCCGTCACCCTGGGCGGCCCGGACGGGGACGTGCGAGTGACCCTGGAGGGCCGGCTGTCCGCCGAGGCCCGGCTGCTGACCTGCTCCGCCGTCCGGCCGGGGCGCTGGCGGACCTGGCACGCCGTGGGGTCGGTCGCCCCCGTCTAGAGCTCGGCCTCCGCGCGGGTCCGCCGCGACGGGCTGAACACCGCGATGTCCAGGAACCCGGGCGGTTCGGCCACCCCGGGACCGCCGTCGGCGACCCACTGCACGACCTCCGCGGTGGTCTCCACGTCGAGCACGCCGCCCAGCCAGACCGGCCGGGCCCCGGCGGCGCGGCCGGCCGGGGTGGGGCTGACCACGACGACGTTGGACCGCTCGCAGGCGTCCAGGCAGTCGACGACCCGGACCCGGGCGCCGGCCTGCTGCAGCGCCGTCAGCTGGGCCCGGTGGTCGACCTCGGGGTGCTTCTCGATCCGGCCGCAGCAACAGCCGCGACAGACGGTGAGGGTCGGGGTGGCGGGTCCGCGGTCTTTCTTCGGGCTCATGCGTCCCCGCCGTCGAGGGCCCGGCCGCGGGCCAGCAGCAGCGGGATCGCCAGCTCGGTCGCCGTCAGCGAGCCGTGGTAGGCCCGGAGCATCGAGGGCACCGGTTCGCGACGGGTCGCGGTGAACGCCCAGCTGCCCCTGGCCAGTGCGACGACGTCCCCGATCCGGGCGGCCAGCGTGGCGTCGACCGGGCCGAAGACGCCGCTGTCGATCGCCTCCTCCCGGCTCACCACCCAGGCGCGGTGGGTCAGCACGCCCTGCCAGGCGGCCAGCACGTCGGCCTCGGCGCCGGGTCGGGCGTGCACGTACCGGGCCCGGGGCTCCCCGGCCAGCAGTCGGACCCCCTCCTGCAGGGCCGGCTCGGCGTCGACGTCGAGCCGGGTGTCGGCAGGGACGTCGAGCATGCCGTGGTCGGCGGTGACCAGCAGCGCGGCGTCGTCGGGCAGCGCGTCCACGAGCTGGGCGACCATCCGGTCGACGATGGCCAGCTGGTTGCGCCAGCTGGGCGAGTCGACCCCGCGGACGTGGCCGGTCAGGTCGAGCTCGGCGTGGTAGCCGTAGACCAGTGAGCGGTCCCGGCCGCCCAGGGCGCGCGCGACGACCGCGGCGAGGTCACCGGGGCTGACCGCGGAGGTGTACCGGGCGCCGCGGTAGGCGGCGCGGGTGAGCCCGGACCTGGCGTAGGCGTGCGGCCCGACGACGGTGCTCGCCACGTCGGCGGCAGCCAGCTGCTGGAAGACCGTGGGCCGGGTCTGCCAGGTGTCCGGGTCGGGGTCGTCGGTCCATTGCGTGTGGGTGAGGGTGCGGTCCGCGCCGGGCACGTCGGTGACGAAGCCGAGGACGCCGTGGCTGCCCGGCGGCAGGCCGGTGCCCAGCGTGGTCAGGCTGACGGGTGTGGTGCTCGGGCACGGCGCCTGCAGGTCGCCGACCGGGCTGAGCAGACCGGCCAGGGTGGGGGCCAGCTCCTGGTGCGCGCGGACCAGGTCGGCGCCGAGGCCGTCGACCAGCAGCACCGCGATGCTGCGGGCGCCACGGAGGGACGCGGTCAGGTCGAGCGGGTCGGCGGCCAGGTCGGTGCCGGGCTGTGGGTGCGCGGGCGGCGCGCCCAGGGCGGTGGCCACGCCGGGCATCAGGTCAGCGAGGGTCGCCGTGCCGTAGGCCGGGCGGTGCAGGTCGGCGGGCAGAGTCACGCGAGCCTGCCCGGGCGGCGGTTCACCGGGCCGAGGGCACGGCTGCTGCTCACGCGCCGCCCCCGAACCGGGTGGCGACGACGTGCAGGCCGGTGGCGACGTCGCGGTAGGGCGAGGAGGTGGCCAGCTCGAGCTCGAGGGCGCGCAGGGCGGCCGGGTCGGCACCGGAGCTGGACTCCAGCAGGTCGGCGACGACGGAGACCCCGCGCCACTCGCCCGCCTGCAACCCGGCGTCCCGGACCAGCAGCAGCAGCTCGTCGGGGCTGTACCGGCGGCGGGCCTGCCGGGTGCGCGAGTGGGACGGTGCGGGGTCCCGGTCGCCGAGCAGGGCGCGGGCCTCGACCGGGTGCCCGCCGAGAGCCCGGGCCAGCACGGCGCCGGCCCGGTTGGCGGCGGTGACGCTGAGCCGGCCGCCGGGGCGCAGGGCGCCGGCGATGCCGTTGAGGGTCGCGGCCGGGTCGTCCACGACCTCGAGCAGGGCATGCGCCAGGGCAAGGTCGTATCCGTCGGCCGGACCGGCGAGGGTCTCGTCGGCCAACACGTCGGCGAACCGGTCGGCGTCGCCCTGGATGCCGTGCACCCGGTCGCCGACACCGGCCAGGTCGGCGCGGCGGCGGAGGGTGGCCAGCGCGTCGGCGGAGGTGTCGACGACGGTGACCCGGTGGCCGAGCTGGGCCAGCGGGACGGCGAACACCCCGGCGCCGCCACCCACGTCCAGCACCTCGATCGGGCCGCTGTGGATCAGCGGGTCCAGCGCGGCCCAGACCACGGCGGCGCGGACCGGCGGCTCGGCGAGACTGCCGGGCCCGGAGCTCGAGCCGGGTCCGGAGTTCGGGCCGGCGCCGGTCGCGCTGCCGGACGACGAGGCGGGCGAGGGCTCAGTCAGCGGCACCCGACCGAGACTAGTGGCGTCACCGGGTACCCACCGGGCCGCCGGGTGGCGTGGCCGGACCACCTCGTGCTGCCCGGTGTCCCCGTCGTACCGTGCGCTGCCGTCCACGGCCCCACCCTTGGGTCGGTGGCTGCGGGACCGCCGGCGACCGTGCCGGTCCGGCACTGTCCCTGCCCCGAGAACGCCACCCACGCGTCAGTGCCCCGAGCTGCCCTGGCTGGAGTGCCAGAGCTTGCGGGGCGCCGACTTGGAGTCCTCCCCGGCGGGTTTGATGTCCGCGTAGGGCGACATCCGGAAGCCGGTCGGGTGCACCAGCACCGGGCGGACCACGACCGGCCGCGGACCGTGCGAGGCCGCCGCCCCGGCGATCGCCTGCTCGGTGAAGCCGGCCGAGGTGGCCATCAGCTCGGCGACCGCGTCCAGGCCGCCGATCTCCCAGGCCTCATGCAGCGCCGGCAGCTCCCACGCCCCGGTCGCCCGCATCGACACCCCGCGGGGTCCGGTGCGCCGCAGCACGCCGCGGACCACCAGCAGCCAGGAGTGGAAGACCGTCGCGGCGTACGGGCCCTGGACGTCCTCGAAGAACGTGGAGTCCGAGCACCCGGTCCCGTCGTCCAGGGTCACGAAGACCACCCGCTTGCCCGACCGGATGGGCGGGGTCTGGGTGGCCACCTTGACCCCGCCGACCAGCACCTCCGCCCCGGACCGGCAGCTCAGCAGCTCCCCGGCCGGGACGGCGCCGATTGCGGCCAGGAACTCCCGGTGGTCTTCGATCACGTGTCGGCTGGCATCCAGCCCGAGCACCTCCAGCTCGGCCCGGACCCGCTCGGCGTCGGTGAACTCCGGCAGCCCGCTGGACCCGCCGAAGGCCAGCACCGCGGCCCCCGGCCCGGACCGCAGCCCGCCGGCCGCCTCGTCCTGGGCGGTGTCGTCCTGGGCGGTGTCGTCCTGGGCGGTGTTGTCCTGGCCACGGGCGTCGTCCTCGGCACCGGGCAGGTCGAACAGCCCGGCCGGCTCCTCGGGTTCCTCCTCGCCCAGGCTCATCAGGTCCAGGCTCAGCTGCCCCGCGGCCCCGGCCCGGGCACCGCTGCGGCTCCACCGGTCCAGTTCGTTGATCTGCAGCAGCAGGTCCCGACGGGTGACCTCCTGCCGGCCCCGGGTCGGCCGACCGCCCTCGCTGTCCCGGACCCCGAACCCGTAGACCGAGTCGAAGCCCCCGGCCAGCACCAGCCGTTCGACCACCGGGCGGGACACCGAGGCCCGCTGCCAGAGGTCGGCCAGCGACCGGTAGGGCTGACCGGCCACCAGCCGGGCCAGCTCGTCGTCGGAGATGCCCTTGACGTCGGCCAGGGACAACCGGATGCCGTACCGGGCCGGGTCGGACATCGTCGGCGGCATCCACTCCGGACGCACCCGCCCGGTGTCCGCGGCGGTGTCCGCGGCGGCGTCCTCCCCGGAGAGGCCGTCGTCCCCACCGTCCACCCGCTCCACCCGGTAGGTGCCGGTGGAGGCGTTGACATCCAGGCCGAGCACCGAGATCCCGAAGTTGCGGGCGTCGTCGAGGATCAGCCGCTTGGGGTACATGCCCGGGTCGTGGGTGAGCACCCCGGCCAGGAACGCCGCGGTGTGGTGGGTCTTGAGCCAGGCCGACTGGTAGGTCGGCAGCGCGAAGGCGGCCGCGTGGGCCTTGCAGAACCCGAAGGACCCGAAGGCGACCAGCACTTCCCAGACCTTCTCGGCCACCGCCAGGTCGAAGCCCTCCGCCAGGGCACGGGGCATGAACCAGGCCTTGACCTCGGGGTGGGCGTCCTTCTCCCCCAGGGCCCGGCGCACCTCGTCGGCGCTGGCCAGGTCGCAGTCGGTCATCACCGCCACGATCCGCAGCACCTGCTCGTGGAAGACCACCACCCCGGAGGTCTCCTCCAGCGCCGGCTGGAGCTGCGGGTGCGGGTAGACCGGGTCCCGCCAGCCGTTCCGGGCCAGCAGGAACGGGGTGACCATGTCGCTCTTCACCGGTCCGGGCCGGAACAGCGAGATGTCGATGATGAGGTCCTCGAACGTCCGCGGCCCGAACTTCCCGACCAGCTCGCGCTGACCCGGGGACTCGATCTGGAACATGCCCAGGGTCCGGGTGCTGCGGATCAGCTCGAACGTCGTCGGGTCATCCCGCGGGACCGCGTCGATGTCGACCTGGACGCCGTCGACCCGGGCCACCTCGTCCATCGCGTGCGCGATGGAGGACTGCATCCGGATGCCCAGCAGGTCCAGCTTGAGCAGCCCGAGCTCCTCGACGTCGTCCTTGTCGAACTGGCTCATCGGGTAGCCCAGGTAGCTCTGCTCGACCGGGGTGCGGTCCAGCAGGGTGGCGTCGGACAGCAGCACCCCGCACGGGTGCAGGGCGATGTGTCGGGGCAGCCCGTCGAGCCGGGCGACCAGGTCGAACACCAGGTCCAGGTCGCCGCTGCCGCCGGACCGCCTCGAGCCCATCCGGCTGGCCCGCAGCTCCGGCAGGTCGCGCAGCGCCGCGTGCACCTGGTTGGCCCGGATGTGCGGGAACGCCTTGGCCACCGCGTCGATCTCCGCCGGCGGCAGGCCCAGTGCCGCCCCGACGTCCCGGATGGCGTGCCGGACCCGGTAGGTGTCCATCATCGAGATGCAGCTGACCCGGTCGGCCCCGAAGCGGTCGATGACCGCGTCGTAGACCTCCATCCGCCGGGCGGACTCCACGTCGATGTCCACGTCGGGCAGCTGGTGCCGCAGCGGGGACAGGAACCGCTCCATCAGCAGGCCGTACCGGATCGGGTCGACGTCGGAGATGCCCAGCAGGTAGGTGACCAGGCTGCCGGCACCCGACCCGCGGGCCGCCGCCCGGACCCGCAGGCCCTTGATCAACTCCACCACGTCGGCGACGGTGAGGAAGTAGGAGGGGTAGCCCAGCTCGTCGATGACCCCGAGCTCGGCGTCCAGCCGGTTGCGGACCACCGTGGAGTCGTGCATGCCCCGCCGGCCGATGCCGGCCACGCAGCGGGCCCGCAGCACCTGGGAGGGGCCCATGCCCCGCTCGGCCGGCGTGGTGACGACGTCCAGCTCGGGGTAGCGCACGGTGCCGATGCCCAGGTCGCCCCGTACGTCGACGGCGCACTGCTCGGCCACCCGCGCGGTGGTCTCCAGCAGCCGCAGACCCGCGTCCCGGTCGGGGCCGACCAAGTCCTCGACGACCTCGGCCATCTCCTTGCCCGACTTCAGGTGGCCCTCGGCGGTGCGCCGGTCGACGTGCCGCTCGCCCAGCGGGACCAGCCGGCGGGTCGCGTCCAGCACGTCGGCGGTCGGAGCGTCGAACGGGTCGACGTAGCGGACCGCGTTGGTCAGCACGGCCGACACCCCGTTCGCGGCGGCGAACCGCAGCATCGCCTGGGCGCGCAGCCGGTCGCCGCGGCCCCGGTGGTGCACGACCTCCAGGACCAGCTGGCCCGATCCGAAGACCGACCGCCAGGCGTCCAGCCGGGCCCGGGCCAGGTCGGCCCGGCCCTCGGTCAGCGCCCGGCCCACCGAGGACCCCGGGCCCAGCACCGCGAGCAGACCGGTGGCGTGCTCGGCGGCCAGCGCCAGCGAGCTCACCGGCTCGCCGCGGGTGCCGCCCAGGTGGGTGGCGCTGGTGAGCCGGCACAGCGACCGCCAGCCCGCGCCGTCACGAGCCAGGAAGACCACCCGGGGGTGCCGGGGGTCGACGGTGGCCCCACCGCGTGCCGGAGACCGCCGGGCGCCGGCGGAGGGGTGCGCGGAGCGGTCCACGACGTTCGTAGCGCGCCCGCGCAGCGCACCCGAGGGCCGGGCGGCCGTCGGCGGCACCCGACCACCGGGCCGACCGCCGCCCGGACGACCGGGCACCGCACGCAGGTCCGCGGGCTCCCCGCCGGTGAGCGGGTCGACGGCCAGGTCGACCCCGAACAGCGGCCGGATGCCCGCCGACCGGCAGGCCAGCGCGAACTTGACCGCGCCGTACAGCCCGTCCCGGTCGGTGAGCGCCAGCGCGCCCATGCCGTGGTCGGCTGCCCGGGCAACCAGGTCGGCCGGGTGGTTGGCGCCGTGGCGCATCGAGTACCCGGAGGCGACGTGCAGGTGGACGAAGGGGTCGCTCACGCCGACCCCAGTCCGTTGCTGCCCGTCGTCGTCCGGTGGACGACTCCGCTCACGTCGTCCGCAGTCGGGTGACCACCGGCCGTCGGGGCAGGGGTCTCCGGGAGGACCTGCATGCCCGGCGGGGACGGGTGGGCCGCGGTGTCTGACAGCGGCCGGCTCACGGTCGTCTCCACCACGGCCAGGAAGGAGTGCACGTCGCGCACCAGGTCGTCGGCCTCGCGCGCGGTGACCGCGTGCGTGAGCCCGGCCTCGGCCGCGGCCCGCTTGGCGGCGCCGGCGGCGAAGAACGACGCCCACTCCCCCAACTCGGGGGCGACCTGGCCGATCAGCACCCAGGCGCTGCGCGGGCGGCGCCGGCCGGACTCGGGGCGGGTGCGGGCGGCCAGCACCGCCGCCGCGGCTCGCAGGGCGGCGAGATGGGCGGTGGCGTAGCGCCAGCCCGCATCGGGGCAGGTGGCGGCCTCGGCCAGCCCGCGGTGGGCCTGGCCCAGCAGCTGGGAGGCCGCCGGAGGCAGCGGGGGCACGAGCTCGAGCTGACGGGGCGAGAGCACCCGGACGGCGCCCATCAGTCGTGCACCCGCACGAGCAGCCAGCAGTTCTCGATGGGCTCCCAGGACAGGTCGAACACCCCGGCGAAACTCATCCGCGACCGACCGGCGCGCACCGCCTCCACCCGCCACACCTGCCGGGTGGCGACCAGGTCGGCCGAGGCGCCACCGCCACCGCCGGCCGCGGGGCCGCGCTGCCACCAGGACGGCGTCTCGACCCAGTGGTCGAGCAGCTCGCCCACCTCGTACCGGCTCTCCCCGCGCCAGAACTGCGTCGGCCCGACGGGGCCCCGTTCGACCAGGACCTCCTCACCGACGCGGCCACCCGCACCGACCAGCACTCGGCTCATGACACACTCCGCTCCCGCGACGCAGTCGACATCCGCACACCGACTGTTCGAACACCTGTTCGAACAGGGACGAGTAGACCGGAGTGCGAGGGAGGCGTCAAGCCGACCGGCCGTGCTGTGGACGACGCGCCGGGGGTTCCTGCCGCCGCCCCGCCCGGGCCCCTAGCCTGCCGGCCATCACCCCCGAACCCACCGCCCGACAGCCGCCCTCCGCCAGGACCTGCTGCTGTTCTGCCACGGCTTCTGCGCCGCCCTCACCGGCCACCACCGGGGCGAGAACGGCTCCCTGTTCCCCGAGGTCCGGCCGGGCCCGCCCGGACCTCGCCGGGGTGCTGGACAGCTCGAGCACGACCACCACCTGATCGACCTGCTGATCACCGACCTGGAGGCGGCGATGGTCGCCGGCGCCACCCCCGAGCGACTACAGAGCCACCTCGACGGCCTGGCCGCGATCACCGAGTCGCACGTCGCGTTCGAGGAGCGGCGCCTCGTGCCGGTGCTGGACGCCCTCCCGGCCACCGACGCCGACCCCGCCCAGCTCTTCGGCCCGCTCGCCTGAGAGCCCCCGCGACGTGCGGGACCCACATCTGGCGCACCTGTTCGGCGTGGAGATGTGGGAGCGGTTCAGCTTCTACGGCATGCAGGCGATCCTGCTGCACCACCTCTCCTGCTCCGTGGCCGACGGCGGGCTGGGCATCGAGACCTCGACGGCGGCCAGCATCGTCGGCGGCTGGTCGCCAACCAGGTGGCCGGCCCCCCAGGTGTGCTGGCCGAGCTGCTGCTGTCCCCCGTGGGTCTGTCGCTGTCCACGAGCTCGCCCCGGCCGCCTACCGGACCCAGAGGGTCGCGCTGTGGTTCCTGTCGACGGCGGGCGGACCGGGGCCACCGATCCCGCCGCCCGCGCCGAGCACGGCCCCCGGGGCCGGTGGGAGACTCGGGGCATGACCCTCCCCGACCACCCCCGGGTGGCCGAGGTCGCCCGTCAGTTGCGGGCGGCCGGCGCGGCCGGCGACGTCAGAGAGCTGCCCGCGAGCGCACGCACCGCCGCGCAGGCCGCCGAGCAGCTCGGCGTCCCGGTGGGCGCGATCGCCAACAGCCTGGTCTTCGACGTCGACGGCAACCCGCTACTGGTGCTGACCAGCGGCGCGCACCGCGTCGACACCGCCAAGGTGGCCGGTCTGCTGGGCGTCCGCGAGGTCCGCCGGGCCACCCCGGACTTCGTCCGCGAGCACACCGGACAGGCGATCGGCGGGGTCGCACCGCTGGGCCACCCCGAGCCGATCGGCACCCTGGTCGACGTGACGCTGTCCCGGCACGCCCAGGTCTGGGCGGCCGCCGGCCACCCGCACACCGTCTTCCCGACGACCTACGACGAGCTGCTGCGGATCACCGCCGGCACCGCCGCCGAGGTCGACGCAGCCCCCGACACCCCACCGATCGACGACGAGGCACCGTGACCGACACCGCCCCCGCCACCCGGGTCACCGAGCTCCCGACCCGCTGGATGCGCGACCACCTGCACGAGGCGTTGGCCATCTACGGCGCGGCGATGGGCTACGGCGACTCCGTCGTCGCCGGCCGGTACGGCTACGCCGTCCAGCACACCGAGCGGGCCGGCTTCCGCTCGGTCGGCGCCTTCACCGAGGACCCGCGGGCGGAGGACGGAGCGGGCGAGCAGCTGGTCGGCTTCGGCTACGGCTACCTGGTCGCCCCCGGCCAGTGGTGGCACGACCAGGTCCGGCACGCGCTGGACCGGCGGACGGCCAAGCGCTGGCTGCCCGGCGCCTTCGAGGTCTGCGAGCTGCATGTGCACCCCGCCCAGCAGAGCCGCGGCCTGGGCCGCCAGCTGCTGCACGCGTTGGTCGAGGGCCTGCCACACCCGGCGGCGCTGCTGAGCACCCCGGACTCGGAGACCAAGGCCTTCAAGCTCTACCGCGCCGACGGGTTCGTCGACCTGGCCCGCGGGCACCACTTCCCGGGTGACACCCGCCCCTTCGCCATCCTCGGTGCCCGACTCCCCCTGGGCGGTGGCTGGGATGAGTGAGTCCACCCCGGCCCACCCCGACGTCGCCGTCGACGCCGTCGTCATCGGCTCCGGCCACAACGGCCTGGTCGCCGCCTGCCACCTGGCCGCGGCCGGGCTCTCGGTGGAGGTCGTCGAGGCCGACGAGGTGCTCGGCGGCGCGGTCTCCACCGTCGAGCGCTGGCCCGGGGTCCAGGTGGACCGCGGGTCCAGCGCGCACGTGATCATCCGGCACTCCGGGATCGTCGAGGAGCTCGACCTGGCCGCCCACGGGCTGCGCTACATCGACTGCGACCCGTGGGGCTTCGCCCCGGCACCGGAGCCGGGCAGCGACGGTCCCGAGGGCCGGCCGCTGGTCCTCTCCGTCGACCTGGACGCCACCTGCGCCTCGATCGAGGCCGCCTGCGGCCCGGCAGACGCCGCCGCCTACCGCCGGTTCGTCGAGGTGTGGGGCCCGCGCAGCGCACAGGTCGTGCAGGCCTTCGGCGACCGGCCCAGCCCGGCCCGGCTGGTCCGCCACCTGTGGCCCCTCGGCGCCCCCGCGAAGGGCCGCCCGCGCACCCCGGGCGGCGAGCTGGCCATCGACTTCCTCGGCTCCGGCGACGCGCTGCTGGACAAGTGGTTCGACAGCGAGCGCCTCAAGGCCGCACTGGCCTGGTTCGGCGCGCAGTCCGGCCCCCCGATGTCCGAACCGGGCACCGCGGCCATGGTCGGCTGGGCCGCCCTGCTGCACACCACCCCGCCCGGACACCCGGTCGGCGGCTCCGGCGGGCTCACCCAGGCGCTGCGCCGCCGGCTGGAGTCCGACGGCGGCCGCGTCGTCCTCGGGGACGGCGCCGCGAGCCTGCTGGTGGACGACGGCCGGGTCACCGGTGTCCTCACAGCGTCCGGACGGCGGATCCACACCGGCACCGTCGTCGCCGCCTGCCACGTCGGGGCCACCCAGGAGATCGCCGGGGAGCACGCCCCGCCGGCCCTGCGGGACGCCGCCCCGCCGTTGGGCAACGGCTTCGGCCTGGTGGTCCGTTGTCAGACCGACGCGCTGCCGAGCTACCCCGGCGTCAGCCAGGCCGAGTCGCTACAGGGACTGCAACTGCTGTGCACCGACCGGGCCCAGCTGGCCCGGGCGCACGGCGACTGGCTGGCCGGCGAACTGCCCCGCGAGCCGGTGCCGCTGACGATGACCTTCTCCGCCAGTGACGACACGCTCGCCCCGCCCGGGCAGCATGTTGTCACGATCTGGGGCCAGTGGTACCCGTACACGCTCGCCGACGGCCGGGACTGGGGCTCCCTGGCGGCCGGTGAGGCGCAGCGCCTGGTGGACGCCGTCGACCGGTTCGCGCCCGGCTTCGCCGACTCGGTACAGCGGCTGTACGTGCAGACCCCGCTGAAGCTGGAGCAGGAGCTGCGACTGCCCCGGGGCAACGTCATGCACGTCGAGATGTCCCTGGCCTCGATGTTCGCCTTCCGGCCCGCCCCGGAGCTCTCCGGGTACCGGGTGCCGGGCCTGCCCGGCCTCTCCCTGTCCGGGGCGTCCACGCACCCCGGCGGCGGGGTCTCGGGCAACGCCGGCCGGACGGCGGCCCGCGTGGTGCTCGGCGACCGCTCCCGGTTCGGCCGCGTCAAGCAGCGGCTCACCCGCCGGTGACGGCGCTGTCGCTGCAGCTGGAGCGCCCGTCCGTCCGGTGGGTGCCCTGGCTGCTGGCCGGGGCGGTGGTGCTGACCGCGATCGCCTACCCGCTGACCGCAGGCGGCTCCCGGGACGTGGTCAGCTGGACGATCGTGCTGCTGGGCTCGGCGCTGTCGGTGGCCCACGCGTGGCTCTCCCGGGGCGCCCGCACCGGGCTGGGCCTGCTCGGGCTGACCGGCGTCGCCGCGGTGGCCTTCGAGTCGGTCGGGCTGGCCACCGGCTTCCCCTACGGCACCTACGCCTACAGCGACAGCCTCGGGCCGACGCTGCTGGGCGTGCCGTTCCTGGTGCCGCTGGCCTGGCTGATGATGGTCTGGCCCAGCTGGCTGCTGGCCCTGCGCCTGGTCCCCGGCCACCGGGTCGGCCGGATCGCCACCGCGGCCGCGGTCTTCGCCGCCTGGGACGTCGTGCTGGACCCCCAATTGGTGCAGGCCGGGTACTGGACCTGGGCGCACCCCTCCCCCGGGCTGCCCGGCATCGACACCGTGCCGCTGACCAACCTGGCCGGCTGGCTGCTCGCCGGACTGGTGCTGATGACGGCGGTCGACCTGCTCGCCGCCCGCATCCCGGCCCGGCTCGGGGACGGCGCTGCGATGCTGACCCTGGGCTGGATGACGGTGGGCGGCGCGCTGGCCCACGTCGGCTGGCTGGGTCTGCCCGGCTCGGCCGCCTGGGGTGCCGTCCTCGCCGTCCCCGTTCTGGTCGCCCTCATCGTCCAGCACCAGCGGAAGTCGCGAAGAACGCCGGTCCCACGGCGGCGGAAGTCGCGAAGAACGCCGTGATCGGGAGCACCGCCGTCCGGGTGCTGACGGGGGTCAGCGTCCTCGGCGCGGTGCACGCCGCGGTCAACACCCGGCTGCTCCGCACGCCCCCGGCCGACCCGCCGGTGACCACCTGCCGCGTTCGGGTCGTCCTGCCGGTCCGCGACGAGCAGGCCGAGGTCGACGGCTGCCTGACGGCGTTGACCGCGCAGCGGCAGGTGCCCTGCCTCGAGGTGGTCGTCGTCGACGACGGCTCGACCGACGACACCGCGTCGATTGCGGCCCGGCACGACGTCGAGGTCCGGACGGCGATACCCCCGACCACCGGCTGGCTGGGCAAGCCGAACGCGTGCGCCCAGGGCGCCGCGGGGGCCGACGATGTCGACGTGCTGGTGTTCGTGGACGCCGACGTCCGGCTGGAGCCGCACGCGGTCGCGGCCGCCGTCGCGGTGCTGGAGGCGCACGACCTGGACCTGGTCTCCCCCTGGCCCCGGCAGCGCGCCGAGACCGCGGCCGAGCGGCTGGTGCAGCCACTGCAGCAGTGGCTGTGGGCCACCACCCTGCCGCTGCGGCTGGCCGAGCGGGCCGTGCGGCCATCGATGGCCGCGGCGAACGGGCAGTTCCTGGTGGTCCGCCGGGCCGCGTACGAGCGGGCCGGCGGGCACGGCGCGGTCCGCGGTGAGGTGCTGGAGGACATCGCGCTGCTGCGGGCGGTCAAGCGGTCCGGCGGGCGGGGCGTCGTCGTCGACGGGTCGGGGCTGGCGACCACCCGGATGTACGACGGCTGGCCGGCGCTGGCCGCCGGGTACGAGAAGTCGTTGTGGTCGGCGCTGGGCGGGTCCCCGCTGGGCAGCCTGGCCGCCGGCGCCGCGCTGACCGCGGTGTGGGTGCTGCCGCCGCTGGCCGGGGGACGGGCCGGGCTGATCGGCTACGCCGCCGGGGTGGCCGGTCGGGCGGTCACCGCGCACCGCACCGGCGGGCGGGTGTGGCCCGACAGCCTGGCGCACCCGCTGAGCGTGCTGCTGCTGGACCTGTTACTGGTCCGTTCGGTCCAGGGACGGCGACGCGGGACGCTCCGGTGGCGGGACCGCACACTGGAGGCGTGACCTCTCCCGCACGCACCCACTTCGACCCGGCTGCGATGGGCGCCGGGGCCTTCTACCGGGTGCTGAACTCCGTCGTCGTCCCCCGACCGATCGCCTGGGTCTGCAGCCGCTCCGCCGAGGGCGTGCACAACCTGGCGCCGCACAGCTTCTACACCGTGTCCTGCGTGGACCCACCGATCGTGCAGTTCACCTCGGTGGGCCGCAAGGACTCCCTGGACAACGTGGAGGCCACCGGGGACTTCACCGTCAACCTCACGCCCGAGGCGCTCTTCGAGCAGGTCAACGCGACAGGCACGGACTTCCCGGCCGGCCACGACGAGGCCGAGCAGACCGGGGTGCGGCTCGAGGACAGCGAGGTCGTGACGGCGAAGCGGGTGGCGCAGTCACCGGTGTCGCTGGAGTGCGTGCTGCACTCGACGCTGCGACTGGGTGACAGCACCGTCGTCTTCGGCCGGGTCGTGCACGCCACCGCGTGGAGCAGCGCCGTCCGTGACGGCCGGCCGCGGATCGAGGAGCTGCAGCCGTTGGCCCGGCTCGGCGGCAACGAGTGGTCGACGATCGGCGAGCTGAAGGAGATCCGTCGGATCCCCTTCAGCCAGTGGACCGAGGACCCCTCGATCGGTCAGGCGCTGCGCGGGGACTGAGGCAGGTGCGGGGCCACCTCGTCGGCGGCATCGGCGCCGAAGGCGGAGGCGAAGCGCTCCAGGAAGGACGCCCGGGGCAGCGAGTACTCCTGGGTGCCGACGACCTCGACGGCCGCAGTGGCCACCGCCGAGCCGACCTGGGTGGCCCGCTCCAGGCCCAGGCCCCAGGTGCGGGCAGCCACGAAACCGGCCCGCAGCGCGTCGCCGCCGCCGGTGGGCTCGACCGGGTGGGTCTCGGGGACGGCGATGACCTCCAGGGTCTCGCCGTCCGTGCGCTCGACGCGCACACCGGCCGCGGCGCGGGTGGTCACCCAGGTGCCAACCCGGTCCAGGACCTCGGCGTGGGTCCAGCCGGTCTTCTGCTTGAGCAGCGCGGCCTCGTACTCGTTGGTGAACAGCAGCTCGGCACCGTCGACCAGGGTGCGGATCATCGCGCCGTCGGCCCACGCCAGCTGCTGGGACGGGTCGGCCATGAACGCGTAGCCGCGCTCCCGGCACTCCTGGGTGTGCTGCACCATCGCCGTCGGGTCGTTCGGGCCGACGATGACCAGCTCCAGGCTGCCGACCCGCTTCTCCACCGGGGCCAGCTCGATCAGCGAGGCCTCAGCCATGGCGCCGGAGTAGAAGGACGCGATCTGGTTCATCGCGGCGTCGGTGGTGCAGGTGAAGCGGGCGGTGTGCTTCTCGGTGGACCAGTGCACGGACTCGGTGTCCACACCGTGCCGGTTGAGCCAGGACTCGTAGTCCTCGAAGTCGCTGCCCACCGCACCGACCAGCACCGGGGTCAGCCCGAGCAGCCCCATGCCGTAGGCCATGTTGGCGCCGGCGCCGCCGCGGTGCTGCACCAGGTCGTCGACCAGGAAGGAGAGCGAGACGTTCTCCATCTGGCCCTCGACGAACTGCTCCGCGAACTTCCCCGGGAAGGTCATCAGGTGGTCGGTGGCGATCGAACCGGTCACGGCGACGGACACGGTGGGGCTCCCGGGGGTGGCAGACGAGGGTGGGGTGAACCGGCGTTCGACGTCCAGGTCGCCCGGGGTTCACCCCAGCGTAACGAGGGGAGTCACCCCAACGCCCGACGAAGCTGCACACCCAGCTGGGTGGTGCCGACGACGCCGAGCAGGACGCCCACCGCCGCACCAGCCGTGACCACGAGCTCCGAGGCACCCAGTGCGGACACCACCCCGGCCCCGCCCAGGGTCATCCCGGTCATCGCCACCCGGGTCGGTCGCTCCCAGACCGAGATGGCACCGGTCTCGTCCACCCCGGCCTGCCCGGCCCGGGCCCGCAGGTAGTCGGGGAACCAGCACAGCGCGCCGAAGACGACGGCCAGCCAGGCGGGCGCACCGGCTGCCCAGAACGCCAACGCGTAGGCCACTTCGGTCAGCCGGTCGACCGCCGAGTCCAGCACGAACCCGCGCCGGTCGGCCCGGCCGCCGGCGATCGCCAGGGCGCCGTCCAGGGAGTCCAGCAGGCCGGACAGCCCGACCAGGACGCCGGCCAGCACCAGCCACCACCTGCCCGCCGCGGCCGGTCCGACCGCGGCCCCGGCGACGACGAGGCCCAGCGCGGTGACCACCAGCGGCGACAGCCCGGCGAGCGGGCGGGCCAGGGTGTACGCGATCGTCAGCCAGCCGCGCACGACGCCGCTGGCCCGCGGCTCGCTACCGCCGTGCCACTGCGACCAGGCTGTGAAGTAGTCCTCCCGGGACAGGAACGGCGGCACGGACCCAGTCCACCAGGGACAGTGGTGTCGTGCTCGCCGGACTCGCCCCCGCCCGCCGCCGCCTCGTGCTGGGGCTGCTGGCGGTGGTCGTCGTCGCGGTGCTCGCCGTCGTCGCCGCGGTGCTGGTCCCCCGGCTGACCCGGGCGCAGACGCCCCCGGTCTCCCAGGCCGAGCCCGGTCCGGTGCTGCTGGTCCCCGGGTACGGCGGGTCGACCCGCTCGCTGCAGACGCTGGCCGACGCGCTGACCGACATCGGTCGGGACGCCACCGTCGTCCCGGTGCCCGGGGACGGGACCGGGGACCTGCAGGAGTCCGCCGATGTGCTGGCCACCGCCGTGGACGACGCCCTGGCCCGGACCGGCGCCGACAGCGTCGACATCGTGGGCTACTCCGCCGGCGGCGTGATCGCCCGGATCTGGGCGGCCGACGGCGGTGCGGAACAAGCCCGCCGGATCGTGACCCTGGGCTCGCCGCACCACGGCACCACGGTCGCGGACCTGGCCGCCTCCCTCGCCCCGGACCAGTGCCCGGAGGGCTGCCAGCAGCTGCGCACCGACAGCCAGGTCCTGCGGCAGCTCAACGCCGGTGACGAGACCCCGGCGGGCCCGACGTGGGTGTCGGTGTGGACCGAGGTGGACGCCACCGTCACCCCGCCGGACTCCGCCAGCCTGGACGGCGGGCTGGACCTCACCGTGCAGTCGGTGTGCGCCGACAGCACGGTCCAGCACAGCGACCTGCCCTCGGACCCGCTGGTCCAGGGCATCGTCATCGCCGAGCTGGCCTCGGGTCAGCCGGTCGAGCTGGGGCCCTCGGACTGCGCCCGGCTCACCGGCTGACCCGTCACCACCTCTCCGAGGCGCGATCACACGCCGCCCTCACCAGCTGACCGCGCCCTGCGGCGAGGTCCGGGCAACTCGGGTCCACCGGCGTTCGGGGAGGCCTCGGGCCGGAACCACTCAGTGCGGGGCGCCCAGTGCGGCGCCGAGTGCGGCGCGCAGCCGCGTGACGGCGATCGGGCCGACGCCGTGCATCGCCAGCAGGTCGGCGTCGGTCAGCCCGGCGACGGCCTCCAGCGTGGTCAGCCCGGCCGCGCGGAGCGCCCGGGTCGCCGGGGCGCCGATGCTGGGCAGCGGGGTCCCCTCGGCTGTCGGCCGGCGTCGCCGGGCCCGGCCACCGGCAGCCCTCCGGGCGGCGTCCACGACGGCCGCGCCGCGGGTGGACAGCCGGTAGCCGATGTCCAGGGACTCGGTGAGCCCCAGCTCCTTGAGCTTGCGGACGTCCCGCTTGAACTCCACGGTCGGTCGCCCCACCTGGGCGGCGAGGTCCGGGGCTCGCCGTTCGGGGTGCGCGTCGACCAGCTGCAGGGTCCGTGCCGTCCACGGGCCGGTGGACGACGCCCGGTCGAGCCGGTCCAGCCGGGCCTGCAGGTCGGCCACCTCCGCCGGCGTCGGCGCCGTCCGGCGGAGCACGGCGCGGGGGTCCTCCCCGCCGAACCGCACCCCGACCCGGAACACCGGCCGCTCCGGGTTCGCGGCCAGCCCGCGGCGCAGGTCGGCCAGCGACGGCGTGCCGGCGCGGCGGGCGTCGTCTTCGGTGAGGCAGTCGAGGTCCACCTCGTCGACCGAGATGACCTCCACCAGGCCGACGCGGGTGCGCATCCGGGTGCCCACCAGCAGCCGGGGCCGGTCCCAGCGCCGGAACGCGAGGTCGAGCGTCCCGGCGACGATCGCGTCGAGCTCGGTGGGGCGGATCCGCATGCCGGGAGGTTAGGAGGTGACGTCCTTGGTGGTGAAGTTCGCCCACGCGGCACCCAGCAGAACGACCACGTACACCGCCTGCAACCCGATCCCCCGGGTGACGTCCCGCCACAGGATCGGGTCCCGGAAGAAGTCGACGAAGCTGAGCCAGTACCGGGTGGGCAGGTAGGGCGCGATGCCCGAGGCGGCGTCCAGGGTGAACAGCAGCGACGAGCCGATCAGCACCGCCAGCGCCCCCAGCGTGGCCAGCTGCGGGGAGTCGGTCAGCGTGGAGAAGAACAGCGCGAACGCGGCGACGCCGAGCATCGAGATCGTGACGTATCCGATCGCGAGCAGCGTCCGGCCGGCGACCTGCTCCGGCGTCAGCACGGTGCCCGACAGCCCGGTCGAGGCGGCCAGCGGTTGGACGTCGAACAGCGTCGTCCCCACGAGGTAACCGACCGCGGCCACGATCACCACGGTGACCAGCACGAACGCGATGACGGCGACCAGCTTGGCGACCAGCAGCCGGGTCCGGCCGGCGGGCCGGGCCAGCAGGTAGCGCAGCGTGCCGCCCTGCGCCTCCCCGGCGATCGAGTCCCCGGCGACCACGGCGACCGCGATCGGCAGGAACAGCGGCAGCACGATGGCCAGCGCGGCGAGCGGGAACAGCGTGCCGTTGGTCAGCACCGCGGACAGGAACGCCGGACCCTCCCCCGGCCGCGGGGCCAGGTCGGTGAGCACCAGCAGGACCGCGACCAGCACCGGCAGCGCGTTGAGCAGCGCGATGGTGATCCAGGTCCGCGGCCGGCGGAGGAGCTTCGTCAGCTCGACGGCGATCACGCCCGCACCTGCACCCGGTCGGCCGACGTCGAGGCCGCGGCGAGCACGACCTCCTCCAACGTCGGGCGCTGCAGCCGCAGCCCGGTGACCGGGACCCCGGCGGCGACCAGCACCGCGTTCACCTCGGCCGGGTCGCTGCCCCGCACCACGGCGCGGGTGGCGTCGGTGGACAGCACCCGGCCGTGCATCGTCGCGCGCACCCGCTCGGGGTCCGGCGTCTCCACCACTGTCGCGCCGGTGGGCGCGGTCAGCGTGGTCAGGTCGTCCTGCAGCACCATCCGGCCGCGATCCAGCACGCCGACCCGGGTGGCCAACTGCTCGATCTCGGCCAGCAGGTGGCTGGAGAGGAAGACGGTGGTGCCGGTGGAATTCAGGTCCAGCAGCAGGCTGCGGATCTCGTGGATGCCCTGCGGGTCCAGTCCGTTGGTGGGCTCGTCCAGGATCAGCAGGTCCGGACGACGGAGCAGCGCCCCGGCCAGCCCGAGGCGTTGGCGCATGCCGAGCGAGTACGCCTTGACCGGCCGCTTGCCCACCCCGCCCAGGCCCACCTGGTCCAGCACATCGCCGACCCGCTGCTTGCGGCTGCGGCGGGACCCGCCCGGTCCGGCGGCGTCCAGCAGGGTCAGGTTGGCCCGCCCGGAGAGGTGTCCGTAGGCGGCCGGGCCCTCGATCAGCGCGCCCACCCGGGGCAGCACCTCACGCGAGGACCTCGGCATCGGCCGGCCGAGCACCTCGACGTCGCCCTTGGTGGGCAGCACCAGGCCCAGCAGCATCCGGACGGTCGTCGTCTTGCCCGAGCCGTTGGCACCCAGGAACCCGTAGACGTCACCGGCCCGGACGTCCAGGTCGATGCCGTCGACGGCGTGCAGGGCGCCGTAGTGCTTCTGCAGCCCCCGCGTGGCGATCACGGTCTCGCTCATCGGACTCCTGTCGTGTCTCTCAGCTGCTGCGCGGCCGCGGCCAGCGCGTCGAGGGTGACCGTGCCGGCGAGCAGGAAGCTGCCGGCCTCCCGGCTGCCGACCAGCATCAGTCCCAGCGGTCCGGCTGCGATGCGCACGCCGAGGTCGTCGACGACGGCGCCCGGCGTGGCCTGCAGCTGGGCCCGCAGGCTGCGGGCGGCCTGGCCGGGCAGCGGGGTCACGGCGAGCACGGTGATGCCGGTGCCGTAGACCCCGATCGCGCCGGGCACACCCTCGGCCTCCCGGCGGGTCAGCGCAGCCAGGGTGTCCGGCAGCTCGACCTCGGCCAGCCGACGGCCCAGGTCCAGGTCGGTGAGGTCCCGGTCCTGGCCCACCGAGGCGTCCGCGGGCGGGGTGAACCGAATCGTCGCTGCGGCCGGGGCGGTGGTGTCCAGGTCCAGGAACCGGGTGTCCAGGGCGGGAATCGAGGTGCCCGCGCTGCGGACGACGACCCGCAGCGGGAGGCCGGTGTCGGGGTCCAGCCAGATGTCGACGGCGCTCACCGACGCGGCTTCGTCGACCGGGGTGTAGCGCAGGCCGAGGGCGTCCCGGCCGGCGACCCGGGTGGGGTCGATCCGGCTGACCTCGTCGTCGGTGGCCTCGGACAGCAGACGGCGGCCGAGCGCACTGGGCAGCAGGTCCGGGGCGGTCGGCAGGGCCAGCGGGGGCTCGTCGCCGCGGGTGGCGCGCTGGTCGGCGTAGTCCCAGGTCCAGGTGCCGGTGGCGTCGCGGTGGGTGCCGGTCTCCCCCGTCGCGGTGACGACGTCGACCCGCCAGTCCTCGGTGCCGCGGTACCAGGCGCGCATCGTCGTCTGGTCGCTGAGCAGGTCTGCGACCGGAGTCAGCGCGTCGTTGAGCGGGAGGGTCAGGCCGCCGGTGGAGATGGCGTAGCCGGAGAAGGCGACGTCGTCGCTGGCCAGCGCCCGGGCCCGCAGGTCGGCGGCGGAGACCTCGGTGTCCTCGGTCGGCAACGCGGCGACGACGGCGGGCAGGGCCACCAGGGCGGCGAGGCCGAGCGCGACGACGATCCAGCGCCAGCCGAACCGTCGTCCCCGTCTGGCCACGACACACCGTACGACTGCGCAGATCGGTGCTGCACCCTTCAAGGACCGTGCACAGGGTCCGCACACGTGGGCGAGCGCTCCTGTGCTTGGCACCGCCGCCGGGTGCGCGGTTCCCCGACTCCCCGGCGACGCCCGGCGCGGGAGGCGTGGCGCCGCTAACGTCCCGGCCATGGCGCCCCCGATCTCCGACGCCGTCGTCGTCGACGTCCTCCGCCGGGTCGACCGGCTCAGCACCCCTGTCGTCGCCAAGCTCGGCCGGCCGCCCACGTTGGCCGCCGACGCGCGCGCCGCCTGGTGGGCGGACCGGGCCAGCCGGGTCGCCGCCGCAGTGTCCGCGGCGCCGCGGTTCGCCGGCAAGCTGGCCGACCTGCTGCCGCTGCAGAACACCGTGGGCTCGGCGGTGCAGGCCGTCGTCGTCCTGGGGGTGGCGGGTGAGCACGGGATCACCGACCCCGCGCGTCGGGTCGGCCTGCTGTCGGAGGTGCTGCTGGACCGACCGCTGACCACCGAGGCCGTGCAACCGCTGCTGGACCGACAGAAGGGCGCGTACGCCGAGGAGGCCCTGGGCCGCAAGGGCGAGCGTGGTGGCGTGAAGGGGACGGCGCGGACTGTGTGGCGGATGGCGCGGCTGCTGTCCCGCGTCGACGACGCCCTGGACGCCCGCCCCAAGGGCAAGTTGCGGCACCGGTTCCTGTCCAACTTCCCCGTCGTCGGCGTGGTCGGTGGGTACGCCGCGGAGCGCGAGGCGTTGCGTCGGGCGGCCGCGGAGGCGGACGACGTGCTGTCCGGGCGGGTGCCGGCGAAGCGCTGAGAGCGAACCTGTCCGGATCCCTCTCGTTCCTGGGCACCACGCCGTGTCGCGCAACGGTGCGGTCCGCTCCTTCGCGGACACGTCCGGACGCCCCCCGTCCGGACACCGTCGCGCAGGACCACGGCCTCCGGTGGTCGACACCCGGCGTTCCGCCATCCGGTCACGATGAACACCCCCGCACGACGGACGCCCCTGGCTGAGTCCCCGCGCCGGGTCCGGGAGCATGGTCGAACTCGTTGTCCACAGGTCGCCATCATCGCTGGTCAGCAGCCTGGCGACCCAGTACGATCGAACACGTGTACGAACGAGATTACTCATCGGTGTCCGCCTTCGAGGCGGCCCTGAGAGAGGTCTGCACGCCCACGGACCGGACGCCTCGGCCGACCATGGACGTCGTCACCCCGGAGCACTGGTCGTGGCTCGGCGAGGTAGAGGTGGCCGGCACCCGGCCGTACCGGTCCCTGCCGGTCCACGGAGCACGTGACTGCTCCTCTGCTCCTGCCACAGCGGCCCCGTCTGCAGGTCGCGACACCGAGCACCAGCCGGTCGACGCACGAGCAGACACCACCGCGGGCGCGCCACCCCACGCCATCGGGGGGTCGCCCCTCGAGGCCCGCGCCGCAGAGCTGCAGGCTGACATCGCCACCGACGCCGAGCTGCTGGACACCGCTCGCGCAGCCGAGGCGACCATCGCCCGGGCCCAGGCAACCCGGGCTCGCGCCCTGTCCGCGTTCGCAGCCCGCCGCCCTGCGTCCCTGGACCGCCCCGATGACGAGGTCGGTGCCGCCGCCCGGGCCTCGCGGGCGGTCCGGCCCGAGGCGCTTCGGGCGGTCAGCGAGTTCTGCGTCGACGAAGTCGCTGTCGGGCTGTCGATGAACGCCCATGCCGCGACCGGGCTCATGGTCCAGTCCGTTCGCCTGGTCGACCGGTTACCGCTGACCCTGGCCGCTCTCGCGGCCGGGACGATCTCCTGGGCGCACGTGGCCATCGCCTGCGAGTTGATCGCGCCGCTGTCTGCGGAGCTGCGGGCAGTGGCCGAGCAGAAGCTGATCGCCCGGGCGGTGGGGCGGACGCCGCAGGCGTGGCGGCCCATGGTCCGGCGGGTGGTGATGCAGCTGGACGCCGGCGCCATCCGGGCCCGGGTCGCCGAGGCGGTCCGGCAGCGCAAGGTCGTGGTGTACCCGGCCGCCGATGGCATGGCCACGCTCTGCGCCACCCTGCCGCTGCCGATCGCGAGAGCCGTGGAGGACGTCCTGCGTCGGCATGCCCACGCCGTGCGGGTTCCTGGCGACGAGCGGACCCAGGGCGAGCGCATGGCCGACTGCCTGGTCGACCTGCTCCTCGATCCCGAGGGTCACGGCCTCACTCCGGTACAGGCCCAGCTGACGGTGGTCGCCTCGGTGCGCACCCTTCTCGGCGGCGGCGCTGACGGAGACGAGCCCGGTGAGATCGAAGGCGACGTGGTGTCGGCGGCGATGGTCCGCGAGCTGGCGGCCGCTCTGGGCCTGCTTCCGGCAGAGACAGCAGCAGAGCCCTCCGCGACGGAGCATCGGGACCCGAAGGACCCGAAGGACCCGAAGGACCCGAAGGACCCGAAGGACCCGAAGGACCCGAAGGACCCGAAGGACCCGAAGGACCCGAAGGACCCGAAGGACACGAAGGACCCGAAGGACACGAAGGACACGAAGGACCCGAAGGACACGAAGGACCCGAAGGACCCGAAGGACCCGAAGGACACGAAGGACACGAAGGACCCGAAGGACACGGAGGACCCGGAGGACCCGGGGTCGGTCGAGACCGAACTCCGACGGACGCGCGACTGTGCACCTGCCGGCACTGCGCGCGAGCCACAGGCCCCGCCCGCGTCGCGCACCCCAGGCAGTGCTGAGCCACCGGGCGCGAACTGGCTCGAGGCGCGGCGTGCTGCGCTGTGCGAGCTGCTCTCGACCCGGAGCACAGCCGGCACCGGCCTGGCGTCCCGCCCGACCATCGCCCTCGTCGACGAGGACACCGGCGAACTGGTCGCCATCACCGACGCTACCGGCCTGCGCCGGGCCGTCCGCGACGGCACCGGACTCGGCCCACCACCTGAGACGCCCGGCTATCACCCCACCGCAGCGCTCGAGGCCTTCGTCCGACTTCGCGACCGGCGCTGCCAGTTCCCCGGCTGCCGTGCCCGCCCTGCTGTCTGTGACCTCGACCACCAGCAGCCCTGGCTAGCGGGAGGTGCCACCGCGCACGACAACCTGGCCTGCCTGTGTCGGCACCACCATCGGCTCTCCCATCAGGCACCCGGCTGGGGTCTGCGCCGCACCAGCGACCGCGCCGGCCTGGAGTGGAC
>JBBSVA010000012.1:0-55790 GCA_038233915.1 Mycobacteriales bacterium
GGAGGCCACCATCGACGTCCTCGACAAGGTCGTGCACATCGCGGCCACGTCAGCGATCTTCGACCGCCTCTTTCCGGCCACCAGGCGATAAGGAACTGCTGACCCTGCTCCTCCAGCGGCGCAGTGCTGGCTGTGGTCGCCGCGCCTGCCAGGGCTACCCCCGCCAGCACCGCCGGCGACCGGGGGGGTCCGCTCTTCCGGGCGGACTCAGCGGTGGCCACTCTCGGCCGGCCCCGGATCACCCGGCAACTCCCGGGGCCGTGGGTCGAACGACACGCTGAGTTCAGCTCACGACCGTCAGGGGCAACAGCCTGCGGAGTTCGACGTTCTCGGCAACGTCGAGCACCGAGTGCTGCGCGCAGGCCGGGACCAGCTGCCCCGTCTCGGGATGGGCCATCGTGTACGTGCAGGCGGTCAGCCGCTCCTGGGTCGCCAGCAGCTCCGGGTCCTCGGCCACCATCCCCCGCTGGAGCATGTCCCAGGCCGGCGTGACCTGGGCGGCGTCCATGAAGCTGTGTACCTCGAAGGTCATCGGGCGCAGGGTCCCGCGGCGCGCGGCCCGAGCCAGCCGACGCGCACCGCCGGCCCGGCGCACGGTCCGAGCCGCCCACTTCAGTGCCACCCCGAGGTCGCCGGGGTGGTGTCGCAGCACCCGGGCCACCTTGACGGCCAGGAGATGCGGTGCGGTCCCGGTGAAGGCCACTCCGCCGAAGTGGTCGAAGAACCGGTCGCGGGCCGCCACGTCACGTGCGTCGTCGGGGTCGAGCACGGATACCCACGAGCCTTCGACGAGGAAGCCGAACGCCGTGCGGTTGCAGCGCGGGTCCCCGAACTCGACACCCGCGTAGGGCACCCGGTGGCCCACGCCCTCCTCCAACGCGGCCCAGACGGCGTCGATGCTCATCTCCTGGTAGCTCTCGCGCCAGCGTCGCTCGTCACCGACGTGCGCGGCCGGCTGGAACGACATCATCGAGAACCCCATGGGCAGCACCGCCCGCACCGTCTCGGCGAGCTGACCGAGATTGGCCGGGGTGACCGTCATGTTGTGCGCCAGGTAGTACCGCAGCCCCAGTTCCCGACGCGCGTCGAGGAACATCTGCACGAACCGCTCCCGGAACGGGTGCAGCTCCGCCTCGGTGTGCGGCCGGACCGCGCCCCGCCGTCCGCGCATCAGTGAGTCGAAGTGTGCGGCGAAGCTCACCCGCCGCAGCCGGAGCCGTCCGCTCTCCCCCAGCACCATGTCCCGCAGGTAGTCGGCGTCGAAGTCGCCGTGGGTCATCGACATCGGCTCCCGGCCATGGGCACGCATGCGCAGCAGCGCAGCCGCGTGGTCCTCGGGCGGCAGCAGGCTGACTTCGCCACCGATGAGCTGTGCGTGCGCGTAGGGACCGCGCTGCTCGCGGAAGTAGGCCATCTGGGCGTCGACCTCCCGCACCGTGTGCGTTCCGTCGACGCGGACCTTGTTGGCATCCGCCGAGTGGTAGCAGGGCGTGCACGTCAGGTTGCACTTCGGAAAGACCCCGTGCGTGCCCTCACAGCCGACGGCGTGCCGCCCCAGGCTCTGGGCGGGTGTCCGTACCGCTTCGGGCAGCGCGGCCCAGCGTTCGGCCAGCACCGCGGCCGTCTCGGGGTGGACCGGCCGGGTGGCCGTCTCCCACCGGCGCAGTGCAGTACGCATGCCCACCACAGACTCCGTCCGTCCGGTTCGAGCGCCCGGGATGTGACCCGGACAACGAGGGAACCCGTCGAGCGCGTCCGCTCCTTCCCGGCGTGATGTGGATAGCTGTCGCATGCAGTGCTCAGCGGGGCGTACTGACCGCGCTCTGCACGAAATTATCCAGCTCTACACCCGCCCCCCTACCTCTAGCTGCGCCTCAGTTGCGCGTATCGCCGGCCAGGGGGGCTCCTGGCGGACGACAGGGCCGTGGCATCCGGGTCCGGCTGTCACACACGCGCGCTGCCTGAACCCGTCCGCATCAGGGGGGATATGCGGGTCAGGTCGCTCAGGACCCACACTCCGAGCAGCGCACCGTAGAACCAGCCCCGCCCGAGGATGGCGACGCCGAGGGAGGCGACGAGCTCGGTGAGACCGGCGAACAGCACCGACAGCGAGACCGCGATCGCATTCACGCGGAACCCGACGCGACCCAGCAGCGCCGCCGCGGTGGCCCCAATACCGAGGGCGGTGACCGCGACGGCCGGGAAGTCTGCGTCGAGGGTGTGGCTGAACACGAGCACCACCGCGCCACCCCAAGCGGTGATGATCAACCCCGGGGCCCACAACGTCGCCGACCGCCCACCCACGACGGCGGCGGCCAGGTAGGTCACTCCGAGGATCAACGGCGTCACGTAGAACGGCAGCGGCCCGACGGGGGCGACAGCCAGGGATACGACGAGCGCGCCGACGAGGGCGGGGACCCACCGCCAGCGGTGGCCGGGTGCCGGTACGGGGTTTCCCTGTTCAGTGGTCGCCGCGGCGCCTGTGGTCATGCCCGGATCGGTGCTGTCAGGCATGAGCGGAACCTGTCCGTGGGGGGCGATCGTCGGTACGCAGGGTGGCCATCACAGACTCTTCTCGTCGGGTGTTGCTTCACGTGGTGTCGCAGTCCAGCGCACGCGCGGGGCCAACCTCGGGCAGGTCAGCGTTCGGGCAGCGCGATCAGTCAGGTGGCGACGTCGACCAGGTCGTCACCGACCCCGTCGGCCCGGGTGAAGTACGGCTTCCTGTCCGACTGTCACAGTGCCGCACTGTTGTCCCGGGCCGGTTCGGTCGACTGGCTGTGCTTTCCCCGCGTCGACGCCCCGTCGGTGTTCTGCCGGCTGACCTCCGGCCTCGCCTGTCCCTGCGATCCGAAGGACCACCGGGGCGCCGCCGGAGCCCCGCCCACCCGGCGCGCCAGCCGGGCCCTCCCCGTCCCCGAACACGCCCAACCAGACCAACCAAGAGCATGCGACAGCGGTGAGCTCCCCATGGGCCCCTACTCGCGGATCCGGGTCTGATCTGCTGCCTGCCAGCTGGGCGGTCTGCCCTGCCCGTGCGGGCCAGGAAGGAGGTCACGCAGCCCGGCGTAGCCGGCCGCACCGGCCAGCCGACGCGACGAGGTCTGGTAATAGTCGGGCGCTGCGGTGCTGCCCAACCCCTCCACCAGCCGGTTCATGAAATTGAACAGAGAGCACACGCTCACCGCGTCGTGCAGAGCCTGCTCATCCCAGTCCGCGGCATACACCGACGCCACCTCGCTGCCACGCACCGTCGCCGGGGTGAGGGTCAGGGTGCACACCAGGTGCAGCACGCGCTTCATCGTGGCGTCGACCGCGGCGGAGTCAATGTCGGCGACCAAGGCGGTGACCAGGTCCTGGTCCCCAGCGAAGGAGACTGCCGTCGCGGTGTGCACCCCGTGGCAGCACTGGCAGGAGTTCAACGCCGAGACGTAGGCAGCGATGAGCTTGCACTGGGCCACCGACAACGGCGTCGCCGAGGGAGGGCAGATGGGTCACGGGCGGTCGCTCCCCGATTGTCCGGCAGTCCCGTCGCCGTTCGCAGTGGAATGTCGCTCGACCCGAACGTCGACGTCACCCCAGAAGGCGATGTGGTCCTTCACCCGCCGGGCCAGCGGCGAAGGATGCCGGTAGGACCACGCGGCGTCGGGGTGCTCCACGCCGCCGGCGGTGACCGTGTAGTAGCCGGCTACTCCCTTCCACGGGCACACCGTCCGCGTGGAGGTCGGGGTCAGCACCCCAGGCTGGATCGCTGAGGGCGGAAAGTAGACGTTGCCCTCCACCATCACCACGTCGTCCGAGCGCGCCAGCAGATGCTCCCCCATCCAGGCCGACCGGGCCGCGGGCGCCCGTGACACGCGCGCCAGTCCCGGGGTGGCTGCCAGCGCGGCCGCCGCTGCGGCGAGCACCAGCGACTCCGCCCATGGGCGGAGGGGGCCGAAGACGGTGGGTCCGCGCAGTAGGTCGACCCCGGCCAATCCCGCCGTGATGATGGCCGCGGTGAGGAACCCCGCGATGGTGGCCGCAGCGAGCCGGCGACCGGCCCGCCGGTCCCCGGCGTGCAACTCTTGCCCCACCAGCCAGGGCGCGGCGGCGGCAATGAGCACCGGAGCCAGATGCCAGGTCGTGGTCGGCCGCCAGGCCGCGACCAGGATCCACAGGACCGCAGCGGCCAGCGTCCACCCGGCCGCCGCACGCCCGGTGGCCGGGGCCGACGGCGACGCCGTCGCGGACCCGAGCACCCTCCCGGCGTCTTCCGGATAAGCCGCACGCACGGCCGCAACGACATCCCGCACCGACGGATTGACCAACGCCCGGCCGCCGACCAGAACCGTTGGCACGGTCTCGTCTCCGCCCGTGGCGGCCCGCACCTGGGACGCCGCAGCCGGGTCCGTCCAGATGTCCCGCTCGACGGTCGCCACGCCGGCCCGACGCAGACCGCGGCGGAGCCGCGCGCAATAGGGACAGCCGGGCCGCCACAGCACCTCGATGCTTTCCGCCGGAGCCTCCGGGTGACTCATCGCCGCCGCCTCCGTTGCCGATTCGGTTCTCACTCCCGCACCTGGGAACCCGGTGGCCCAGGCGGCACCTTCCCGCCGCCTCACCGGGAACCCCAGCTCCGCTCCGCTCCGCTCGCCCCCGCCGGCTTCGTCATGCGATGCGAACCACTCGATCCCCGTGCCGCCGAGGCCGCCTGGGCACCCGGTGGTCGATCAGGCCGCAAGGTTTCGGTGTTCGATCCCCACGCTCCCGCTCGGTCACCGGCTTCCTGATTCACTTCGAGACCCGCACCTCCACGCCGTCGCCGTCGAACGAACGGTGGCCCGCGGTCGGGAGCGCCTCCAGCAGCGGCTCCCGGTAGCACCACGCGGCGTCGTCGTACCGCTGCCCGGCAACGGCGACGTGCTCGTAGCTCGCTACCCCCTTGTACGGGCAGACGGTCACCGTCTCGCTGGGTTCGAGGACGTCGCGGCGTACATGCGCCTCCGGCACGTAGTAGCGCACCGGCAGGCCGGTCTCGAACACCGCGATCGGGCTGCGGGTCTCGGCGACCACCTCTCCGCCGACCCGCACCACGACGTGGCGCGAGGAGCGGCGGGCATCCACCCGGTGGAACGGATCGCGCGGGTGGCCCAGCATCTCCTCGTCCTCGATGTACCAGGCATCGAGGGCTTCGAGCTCGAAGGAGACCAGGCCGGCCAGCGGAGGACAGCCAGGCACCGGGTCGGGATAGGACCACGCGGCGTCCTCGACCCGGTGGCCGTCGAGCTCCAGGTGCCAGTAGCTCGCCTCCCCCTTGAACGGGCAGGTGGTCCGGGTCCGGCTCGGGCGCAGCACGCCGGGAGCGACATCAGCCAGTGGCTGATACCAACGCGGCATCAGTCCGGTCTCGTGCAGCAGCTGCGCGCCGGTGGTGTCGACGACCGTCCGGCCACCGGCCTTCCCGCTGATGCGTTCGGCCAGCGGGTGCAGGAACAGTGCGTGCGCCGGAGCGACCGACCAGAGATCGGCGTTGAGCCGGCCCTGCGAAGGTCGGGCAAGCGGTCCGGTTCCGAGCGTCAGCGACATGGTTCGACGGTAGGCCCGGTGGCGGCGGCCGACAGTCCCGGCTGTGGGACGGCGACTGGTGGTGATCGGCGGGGATGCCGCGGGTGGCAGCGCCGCGTCCCAGGCGAAGAAGCGGTGTGCCGACCTGGACGTGGTGATGTTCGAGCGCGGCCGCGCGACTTCCTACTCGGCCTGCGGGATCCCCTACTGGATCAGCGGCACGGTGCAGAGCGAGGCCGCATTGATCGCCCGAACGCCGGATCAGCATCGCGCTCTGGGCGTCGACGTGCGGATGCGCACGGAGGTGACCGGCATCGACCTGGACCGCCGGACGGTCACCTGGCGGGAGCTGGACGGCGGAGGAGAAGGCAGCGAGCCGTTCGACGAACTGGTCCATGCCACCGGCAGCGTGCCGATGCGCCCACCCGTGCCCGGGATCGATGCCGCCGGCGTGCACGGCGTCCAGGTCCTCGACGACGGCGTGGCGCTGCGCGCCGAAATCCACAGCGGCCGCGTGCGCAGGGTCGTCGTGGTGGGCGGGGGCTACATCGGGCTGGAGATCGCCGAGGCATGCCGGGTGCGCGGCCTGGACGTCACGGTGGTGGACCGATCGGCCACACCGGTGGGCACGTTCGACCCCGATGTCGGGGAGTTCATCGCCGATGCCGTGCGCTGCGAGGGCATCGAGCTGGTGATGTCCGAGGAGGTCGTCGCCGTCGATGTCGGCACCGACGGACGAGCCCGCGCGGTGCTGACCGCGGGCGGCCGGGAACTGCCGGCCGATCTGGTCGTGCTCGGGCTCGGGGTGCGGCCCGACGTCCGGCTGGCCCCGGAGGCCGGGATCCCGCTGGGGACCTCCGGGCGCATCGCCGTCGATGCGCGGATGCACACCGAGGTGGACGGTGTGTGGGCGGCCGGTGACTGTGTGGAGTCTCGACACCGGCTGTCGGGCCAGCGGATCGTGGTCGCGCTGGGCACGCACGCCAACAAGCAGGGCCGGGTCGCCGGGATCAACATCGGCGGGGGCTACGCCACCTTCCCCGGCGTGATCGGCACCGCGATCACCAAGGTGTGTGATCTGGAGGTCGCGCGCACCGGCCTGTCCAGCCAGGAGGCTCAGGCAGCCGGCTACTCGTTCGTGACGGCCTCGGTCGACTCGACGACCACGGCCGGCTACTTCCCCGGCGCCCAACCCATCCGGCTCAAGATGATCGCCGAGCGGCGCAGCGGGCGACTGCTGGGCGCCCAAGTCGTCGGACGTGCCGGTTCCGCCAAGCGCATCGACGCCCTGGCCGTCTGCATCTGGAACGAGATGACCGTCGACCAGATCCTGTCCCTGGACCTGTCCTACGCACCCCCCTTCGCCCCGGTCTGGGACCCGGTCCTCATCGCCGCGCGCAAGGCCTTCGAGGCCGTGGAAGCCGACGTCCGGCAACTTTGACCGGGGGACCTGCAGGACGTGCACCGGAAGCACCCGGGGATGATCCCGGCGTGACCGCCGAGGGAACCCACGACCGCCAGGTCCGCGGCAGATGGATCAGTGCCAGCTCGGCCGAGCGCAACCTCGGCCTGCTGAATCAGGAGGAACTGGCTCAGCTCCGACGATTCGGGGCTGTCCGGCACGCCAGCGCCGGCACCGTCGTCGCCGCGTCGGGGTCGCGGGTAACACAGGTTCAAGTGGTCGCCAGCGGCGAGTTGGAGCTCCGGGCACGTCTGGACGAGGGTCGGGCGACGATGGCGGTGGTACGTACCGGCGGGATCATCGCCGACATCCCCCTCCTGCTCGATGCGCTGATGCCCTTCGACGCCATCGCCAGTCGGGACACCGAGCTGATCACCCTGTCCCGTCAGCGGTGGACCGCGTTGCTCACGAGCTCCCCGGACCTGGCCCTGCGCTGGATGTCGTCGATCGCCCACCGGCTCGATGACGATCGCCGGCGACTGGTCGTGGTGACCTCCAAGCCCCTCATCGGGCAGGTGGCGTACCTGCTGCTGGACCTGGCGGAGCCCGGCCCCGACGGGCACTCCGTGGTGAAGCTCAGCCACACGACGATCGCGCACCTGTTGGGTGCCCGGCGGCAGTCGGTCACGCGGGTCGTCGGCGAGCTCAAGCGCCGCGGGCTGGTGGAGTCGCGGTACGGGCACATGGTCATCGAGAACTGGGCCGGTCTGCGCGAGGTGATGGGGAGCGAGCCTCTCCCGTAGCGCTCCAGGTGGCGTCAGGCGTCGAACCTCGACAAGTCGGGTGACGTGACGGTCGATGATCGCCAGAAGGCAGCCGGGCACCGTCCTCGTCGGACCCGCGGCAGGACGTCACACCGGGAGGCCTTCGGCTAGGTCACGACTGGCGATACCCCTGGTCCACACCGATCTGGCGACCGAGGCAAGGGTGCCGCCACTGGCTGGCTGAGCCCCCGACCTGGTCACCGATGTGACCATCCGGGCACAGGGCCGCCCCCTTGGGCGCTGAGTGGAACCAGCGGCTCCGCCGTTGATGGATTTAAGCCGCGCAGAAACGCATGACCGAGAGGTGCACCGATGACCCGCATTCCCGTCCACACCGTCGACTCCGCTCCCGAGGGCAGCCACGACACGCTCAGGGCGCTTGAGACCACGTTCGGCAAGGTCCTCAACATCCACGGCGCGATGGCGCACTCCTCCGCCGTCCTGGACACCTACGCCGCCGTCCAGCGCGTTCTCCAGGAGACCGGCACGTTCGACGCCCGGACCCGCGAAGCCATCGCGCTCACCGTGGCCAACGTCGACGAGTGCTCGTACTGCCAGGCCGCGCACACCGCCGGAGGCAAGGCTGCGGGCCTCGACGAGCTGGAGACGATCGACATCCGTCGAGGACAGGTCGCCGACCCGAAGCTGGGCGCGCTGTCGACGCTGGTGCGTGAGCAGACCGGCAACGTCGGCCACGTGCAGGACAGCACCTGGCAGGCAGCGCTCGACGCCGGCTGGAGCGACGGAGAGCTCACCGAGACGTCGGCGCATGTGGCCCTGAACCTGTTCACCAACTATTTCAACCACCTGGTCCAGACCGACCTGGACCTGCTGGCTGCTCCGTCGCTCTGACCCGGAGGGCACGCCGATGCGGACAATGAACGACACCGAAGTCATCGTCCTGGGGGCAGGTGCCGCGAGCTCCAACGTCGCCTGGTACGCCCGGGACAACGGGCTGACCGTCGCCGTCATCGAGCGCGATCTGGTCTGCGGTGAGTGCTCGTACTGGGCCGGCATGCCAGGCAAGGCACTGATCGGGCCCACGCACGCGCTCGCCGCGGGGCGTCGACTGCCTGGCGCCGCGAAGGCAGTGACCGGTGAGGTCGATGTCGAGGCAGTGCTGGCCCGCCGAGACGGGTTCAGCTCCCACCTCGATGACGCCGCGCAGGCCCGGTGGTTGGACGGCATCGGCGCCGACCTCATCCGCGGCACGGGCCGGCTGGCCGGCGAGCGTGTCGTGACGGTGATGACCGCTGACGGTGCGGTGCGGCGGTTGTCCGCCCGGCGGGCCGTCGGCATTGCGACGGGATCGTGCGCCTTCAGACCCTCACCCACCAGGGCAAGTACCAAGCCCGGCTCGTCGGCGACATCGTCGCCGGCCGGCAGCGCTCAGCCTGGGCCGACCACATCGCCGATCCCCAGGTCATGTTCACCGAGCCCGAGCTGGCCGCCGTCGAGTGGACCGAACAACAGGCCGCGACGCCGGGATCGACGTCCGGACGGTCTCCTACGAGATCGGCTCGGTCGCCGGCGGAGCACTGCTCGGCAACGACGTGCACGGCAGGGCCCCATCGGTCATCGACCAGGCCCAGCGGGTCGTCGTCGGCGCCACGTTCGTCGGGCCGAGCGTGACCGAGATGCTCCACGCGGGGACCATCGCCGTCGTCGGCAAGGTCCCGATCGACATCTCGTGGCATGCCGTGCCGGCGTTCCCTGCAGTCAGCGAGGTCTGGCTGCGCCTGCTGGAGGCCGACCGCGAGCTGGGCTGAGAGCCTCCCGCACGGCAAAGCGATCACCGACCGTCTCGGCAGATGGGAACGTGGGGCAGACGAACACCGTCGCCCAGGTGACAGTTCCGCCGCGTGGATCCGCCCGGCACTGCATGCTCCGGGTCACCATGTCGAGAGAAGGGAGATCAACGGACATGACCACACGGTCACGGCCCCACGACGTGGTCCCGTTCCCCGCCCCCCGGGTCACCCTGGTCGACGCGGCGTCCGCCCCCCTGCTCACCCGGCCGTACTTCGCTGCCGGCGACCCCGGGCCCATCGTTGCCTCCCTGGCCCAGGTGCCCGAGCTCGTCGGTCCGATGCTGCCCTTCCTCGGCGCGGTGCTGGGTGCTTCCTGGATCCCGCTGCGGGAGAAGGAGATCGTGATCCTGCGGACCTCAGCCGTCATGGGCTGCCGGTACTGCACGGAGACGCACAGCGTCGTGGCGTTGGACTCCGGCCTGGGTGCCCAGGAGGTGCGGGCCCTACGCGGTGAGCTGCCGGTCGCCGACGCCTTCCCGGACGCTGGCGAGCGAGCGCTCATCGCCTGGTGCGAGGCCGTGGCTCACGGCGCGGAGTCCGATCTCCGGCAGGCACGTCAGGCGCTCCTCGACGACGACGCCCGGGTGGTCGAGCTGACCCTGCTCGTTGCCACCACTGTCCTTCTGAACCGCTACGCGACCGCGCTGGCCCTGCCCACCTCCCCCGACGTGCGCGACCGGCTGATCCGGGAGGACATGTGACCGCCCTCGCCGACGCCTGGGCCGACGGCTCTCTCGGCAGCCGACTGTGGCTCTACAGCAACTATCACTGCAACCTGGCCTGTACGTACTGCCTCACCGAGTCGGGGCCGAAGGTCTCGCGTCGGGAGCTGAGTCCGGCCACGATGCTCGGCCTGGCCCATGAGGCCAGGGACCTTGGGTTCACCGGTCTCGGGATCACCGGTGGTGAGCCCTTCCTCGTTCCGGACATGCCCGAGCTGCTGGGCGAGCTCTCCGCCGTCCTGCCGGTGCTGGCGCTCACGAACGGCACCCTGTTCCAGCGGGGGCTCCTCGACCGGGTGGCGCCCCTGGGCGACGCCGAGGTGACCCTGCAGATCTCCCTCGATCATCCGGACCCTCAGGCCAACGACGTCATGCGCGGGCCACAGAACTTCAGCCGGGTCGTGGCAGCCGTGCCCGCCCTGCTACAGCGCGGCATCGGCGTGCGCATCGCGACGACGCTGGAGGAGGAGGACGCCGACGACCTCGCTCGGCTCTGCACCCTGCACCGGGAACTCGGCGTTTCCGACGACGACCACGTGGTGCGCCCGATCATCAGGCGCGGACGCGCCGAAACCGGTGACCTCGGGGTGGTCGCCCGCTATCTCGACCTGCCGCCCGAACTCACCGTCACTGCAGACGGTGCCTTCTGGTCGCCGTTCGCACCGACCGTCACCCAGGGTGTGCTGGACACCGACCTGCTACTCAGCCGCACGGTCCAGCCGCTGCAGCGGCCCGTCGAGGCGATGCTCACCGTGCTCGGCGCGCGACCCGAAGGCGCGGACAGCACCCTGAACATCCGTTAGGCGTGACGCCGTGGCACCCGGTCGGGTGCCTGCCATCCCTGAAATGAGGCCAGCCATGAGCGGATCGACAGACGAGCGAGACCGGGTGATGCCGGTCGAACGGCTCGACGACGGTCGAGCCACCCGCAGCGTGGTCGCGGTGGTCCGCATCATGCTCGGGCTGCTCTGGATCCAGGCAGCCGGCTGGAAGACCCCGCCGGACTTCGGTCAGGACTCCGGCGGCGGGCTGTTCCGCTACACGAATTACGCCGTCGATCATCCGGTGTTCCCTCCCTTCAGCTGGGTGATCGAGACCGTGGTGCTGCCCCACTTCGCGCTGTTCGGCTACCTCACCCTGGTGGTAGAGGCCAGCATCGGCGCCTTCCTGCTGGTGGGGTTGGCGACCCGGTTGTGGGCGCTGATCGGCATCCTCCAGACAACGGCGATCACGCTCTCGGTGCTCAACGCACCGCACGAGTGGCCGTGGGCGTACTACCTCATGTTCGCCGCCCACGTCGTCGTTCTGGCCACCGCCGCGGGGCGCAGCGGTGGCGTGGACGGTCTGCTGCGGTCTCGGTGGCGCCAGTCGTCGAGCCGGGTGGCTGCTCTGCTGCTGAGGGCCTCATGACCGCCGAGGAGCTGAGGACGGACCGTGAAGGTGTCCAGCGTGCCGGCTACAGCCTGAGTGCGGCAGCGGCGGCCGCCACGCTGTTCGCCTTCGCCCCGAGCAGCGATGCCGTGCGATTCGTCGTCGTGTCGCTCCCGGTCGTCGTGGTGCTGCTGGTCATCGCCCTGCTCGGTCTCTCCGGCGCCCGGACGGGTCGCCCTGTGCTGCTCGGGCTCGCTGCCGGGGTGGGCGTCCTCGCGTCCGTCCTCCAGCTCCTGCAATTCGGCCGGAGCACCAACTGGCTCGGCGGCAACGGTTCCACGGCCGCATTCCTCGCCGCCCTCGGCATCGGCTTCTGCGCACTCTGGTACGCCGGCCGACACGGTGCTGTGCCCGCTCGGCAGCCCGGGGCGGGCGGTCACAGCGCTTCGTAGGCCTCGCTCTGGGCGGCACCGGTGTCGGCCGGGCACCTTCCTCGACGGCGGCCTGCTCCACCAGCGGCATGCAAGCCCCTCGGACGAGCCACGTCGCCGCGCACAAGGCCTTCGAAACCGTGGCACCGACGTCCGGCAAGTGTGATCGATCGGGTCGGCCGCGCCGCGGCCACGGTGCCACTCACCATCGGCCGAGTCCGCCGGCCACTGAGGAGTCGATCGGCACCGCTCCGGGCATGCAGGGGCCATGCCGAGACCCGAGGTAGCGATGGCACGGACGACGATCAGGCAGCGCCCCGCCGGCCCACCGGCGGCGTCGGTGCGCCCGGGCCCCGGCGGGATCGGCCGGTCCAGCTCGGTCGCCGCGGAACGGGTGAGCGACGACCTGCGGCGTGGCGCCGGGGACTTCCTGGAACAGCGTCGATCGGTGGCCGGCCTGACCTCGCTGGCCGGGTTGGCGCTGGGTGTCGTGGGGCTTTACCAGTTCGGCGTGCTCCGCCGGGTGCCCGAGTTGCCGCTGCCCTTCCTGGGCGCTGACGCGGTCGACGCCTCCGGCGAGGCCTATCAGGAGTTGCGGACGCCGGACGCCGCACTGGGCCTGGCGAGCGCCGCGGTGACCCTGGTGCTGGCCGGCATGGGCGACCGCTCCCGTGCACGTACCACGCCCTGGGTGCCGCTGGCGCTGGCCGCAAAGACGGCGGTGGACGCCGCCGGCGGGCTCTACCTGATGGCCGAGCAGCTCAGCAAGCATCGCAAGGTCTGCTCCTGGTGCACCGTCGCGGCGCTCGCCCAAGCCGCGGCGCTGCCGGTTGCACTGCCGGAGGCGCGGGCCGCCCTCCAGCACCTGCGGCGGCGTTCATGAGCGAGCCGGTCCTGCGGGCACACGAGGCAATGGTCGCCGGTGAGCGGCTTCGCTGGCTCGAGCACGGGGAGGGGCATCCCGTCGTCCTGGTGCACGGCGTGCCGACGTCCCCCCAGCTGTGGCGGCACGTGCTGCCGCAGGTGCACGGCCGGTGCCTGGCCTTCGAGATGACCGGTTACGGCACCTCCATCCCCGACGGCGAAGGTCGCGATCTCGGCCTCACCGCCCAGGCCGAGCGCCTGCTCCGCTGGCTGGACGCGCTGGACCTGCCGGCGCCGCCGGTCCTGGTCGGGCACGACCTCGGCGGCGGCGTCGCGCAGATCGCCGCGGTGCACCGGCCCGAGGCGTTCTCCGGCATCGTCCTGACCAACGCGGTCTGCTACGACTCCTGGCCGATCCCCAGCGTCGCGGCCATGAAGCGTGCTGCCGGAGTCTTGCGTCACCTGCCGGAGGTGGCGCTGTACCCGACCCTCGTCCAGCTGTTCCACCGCGGCCACGACGACCGGCGGCGGGCACTGGAGGCCATCGGCGTGCACTGGCAGCCCTACGTCACCCACGGCGCCGCCCGCAGCCTCATGCGCCAGGTGAGCGCACTGGATGTCCAGGACACCCTGGCCATCAGCGACCGACTGCCCTCCCTCGGCCTGGCCGCCCGGGTCGTCTGGGGCGAGGCCGACCGGTTCCAGAAGGTCGGGTACGGCCGGCGCCTGGCCACCGACCTGCACACCACGCTGCAGGTCATCCCCGGCGGCAAGCACTTCACCCCCGAGGACCACCCCGAGGTCCTCGCGGCAGCGGTCAACGAGCTGCTGGTCGAGGTTTCCCATGCGCGGTGATGGCTCCGGGTTCGCCGACTACCCGATGGTGGAGGAGGCCGAGGCGACCGGGCGGGTGGCCGGCGTCTACGCGCAGCTCCTCGACGGGATGCCGTTCGTGCCGAGCCTGTTCAAGTCGCTGGCGTTGTGCCCGGGCTACCTCGTGCTGGCCGCCGAACAGGCCGCTCCGGCGCTCCAGGACGACGGGTTCGGTGCGCTGGCCCAGGAGCTGGCGGACTCGGTGCGCGCCGCCTCCACGCCCCCGGACGACGACGAGACCCGCGCGGTCCTCGCCCGGTTCGTCGGCCCGCTGAGCCGGATGCTCCTGCTGACGGCGGGCCTGCGACTGGCCCTGGACGACCAGCTGGCCGCACCCCCGGCGCCCGGCCGGGCACCGGCACCCCGGCCGGTCCAGCCACGCCGACCGGCTCCCTCGCCGCAGGACGCCCCCGCCCCGCAGCTGTACGGCGAGATCCGGGCCGCCCTGGACACCCCGATGGTCAACAGCATCTGGCGGGAGCTCGCCGGTCAGGGCCGGCTTGCTGCGGCCTGGGCAGCACTGGGCCCCCAGGCCCCTGCGACCAGGCCCGTGGCAGAGGACGTGCAGCGGCGGGCCGTCGACGCCGCCCGCCGGGTCCGGTGGCAGGTGGTCGCCTCCCCGGCCGCCCTGTCGCAGGCGGGGGTCGACGATGCCGCGCCCGGCATGGCCGCCGTTCTGGAGGCCTACGCCATAACCCTGCCCCGGGTCCTCGTCCTCGCCGCCTCGAGCGCTCCGGGCGACTGAGCCAGTGCTGCGAGCACGCTGATCGCCCGAGGCCGGATCATGCCTGTTGGCCGTGCCGCGGGAGACGCCGGGCCCTCACTCACCCAGGCGTGACGACGGCCCCGCGGGGACGTGACGGCCCGCCACGGCCGCCGAGCCGGGGCCCAGGTGCGCCCGGATCCCGTCGAGGGCGAGGTCGAGCGCGGCCTCCAGCGGGGCGACCGACCGCGCCGTCTGCGCGAGTAGCAGGCCACCCTGGGCGGCTCCCAGCACAGCGAGGGCGAGCCGGTCGGGGTCCGCGTCGCCGGCCAGTTCGCCGCGCGCCTGCATGGCGCGCAGGCCTGCGGTCAGCCGCTCGCGCCAGCGCTCGAAGCCGGCCGCCACGGCCGCCCGGGCCTGAGGGTCGTCCTCGGCGAGCTCACTGGCCAGCCGCCCCAGCGGGCACCCGCCGACACAGGCCCGTCCCGAGTTGACCGCGACGACGCGGTCCCGCCACCGGTACAGCGCAGCGAGGGAGTCCAGTTCGTCCAACTCGGGCTGCTGGGCCGCCACCACGAGCTGCACCTGGCGCTCGACCACCGCCTGGACCAGCGCGGACTTGTCGACGAAGTAGTGGTAGAGCTGGGACTTGCTGGTATCGGTCCCGGCACGGACGTCGTCCAGGCTCGTGCCGGCGACGCCGTGCTCGTGCATCAGCTGGGCCGCCGTCGAAACGATCCGCTCGCGGGTGGCGCGACCCCGCGCGGTGAGCGCCGACTCGGCACGCCGAATCGCATCGGCAGGCATGACGATCAGGCTACCGGGAATTGGACCCACCGGTCCACTGTTGGCTGCGGACAAGGATGGACCGATCGGTCCACTGCTACTGCCCCGAGGAGATCTCCGTGCCCCGACTCGACAACGGACAGACCTTTCCCGACCTGACGCTGCCCCTCGTCGGCGGCGGCAAGCTCTCGCTGCCCGCGGATCTGGCCGGCAACTTCGGCGTCGTCCTGGTGTACCGGGGCTCGTGGTGTTCCTACTGCAACGCCCAGTTGTCCGCCTTCTCGCGGGCCAAGGACGAGCTCGACGTCGCAGGTATCAAGGTCGTTGCCCTGTCCGTCGACGACGAGGCGACGTCCACCGAGCTGGTCGAGAAGCGGCGGCTGGACTTCCCGGTCGTGCACAGCGCGGACGCCGACGAGCTGGCGGCCACGCTGGGCTGCTACGTCAACGACGAGCCGCACTACCTGCAGTCGACGGGGTTCGTGCTGGCCCCCGACGGCACCGTGGTCACGGCCGTCTATTCCTCCGGCGCCATCGGCCGCCTGGTGCCCGACGACGTCCTCGGCCTCGTCAGCTACCTGACGGACCACGCCTGACCATCGCCGTCCGCACGACCTTCTTCTGAGAGGAATCCCATGAACCTGCATGACCGCTCGATCCTGCTCACCGGCGCAGCCGGTGGCATCGGCCGCAGCCTCGCCCTCCAGCTGGCCGAGCACTCCGCCCGGCTGACCCTGGTGGGCCGCAGTGCGGAGACCCTCGAAGAGGTCGCCGCGTTGGTCCGCGAGCGGGGAAGCCAGGCACAGGTGGTCGCCGCCGACCTGACCGAGCCCGGTGCCGCTGCGACCGTGGTCGCAGCCGCACAGGAGCGGTTCGGGAGCCTCGACGTCCTGATCAACAACGCCGGGAACGTCCGGGCCGGCCGGCTGGACGCGATCGAGGAGGACGAGGTCATCGCGCAGGTGACGCTCAACCTGACCGCGCCGATCCTGCTCACCCGCGCGGCGCTGCCGGCACTGCGGGCCGGCGGCGACGGCTTGGTCGTCAACATCTCCTCCGGCATCGGCCTGGTGGCCATGCCCTTCTACACCACCTACGCGGCCACCAAGGCCGGCATCGCGCACTTCGGCGAGGCGCTCCGACGCGAGCTGTACGGCGAGGGCGTGCATGTGCTCACCGTCTTCCCGGGTGCCACCAGCACACCGATGATGGCGAGCTCGAAGGCCGGCCCGGAGCACGGGTTCGAGTACGAGAGCCCCGACGACGTCGCCACCGCCACCCTGGCCGGCATCGCCGACGGCAGCCTCACGGTGGTGCGCGGCGGCGAGACCCGCAGCCAGATGATCGAGACCAACCGCTCCGACCCGGCCGCGGTCGACCGCCTGCTCGCCGGCCGCAAGGACGCCCTGGAGCAGGCCGTCGCCGGCCACTCCAGCCTCTGACCCAGTGACGATCCAAGGAGTCTTCGTGACCTCGCCCCTGTTCTCCCCGTACACCCTCGGCCGCGTGCAGCTGCCCAACCGCCTGGTGATGGCGCCGATGACCCGCAACCGTGCGGGCGCGGACGGCATCCCCACGGACTCGATGACCACCTACTACGCGCAGCGGGCCGGTGCCGGCCTGATCGTCACCGAGGGCACCCAGCCCACCGCCGCCGGGCAGGGTTATCCGAACACCCCGGGCATCCACACCGCCGAGCAGGCAGCCGCCTGGCGCCGGGTGACCGATGCCGTGCACGAGCAGGGTGGCCGGATCTACCTGCAGCTCATGCACGCCGGCCGGATCTCCCACCCCTCGCTGCAGCCGGACGGCGGTCTCCCGGTCGCCCCGTCCGCAGTACGCCCGGCCGGCCAGGTGTTCACCACCGAGGGGCTGCAGGACTTCGTCGAGCCCCGGGCCTTGACCACCGACGAGGTCGAGGCAGTGGTCTCCGAGTTCGCCGCCGCGGCGACGCTCGCGGTCGAGCAGGGCGGGTTCGACGGCGTCGAGGTGCACGGCGCCAACGGCTACCTGCCGCACCAGTTCCTGGCCGAGGGGACCAACCAGCGCACCGACCGCTATGGCGGCTCGGCCGAGAACCGTGCCCGGTTCCTGGTCGAGGCAACCACGGCGGTGGCCGAGGCCGTCGGCGCGGAGCGCGTGGGGGTGCGACTGTCCCCGGCGAACAGCTTCAACGACATCGTCGAGCACGAGACCGAGGACGTGTACGCAGCTGTGGTGGCGGGACTACAGCCGCTCGAGCTGGCCTATCTGCACGTCGTCGAGGGGCCGCCCGGGGTCACCGAGCAGATCCGTGCGGCGTGGTCGGGCACCCTCATCGTCAACCCGGCCTTCAGCCTCGCCACGACGCCGGACAACCTCGACGCGCTGCTGGCCGACGGCCGCGCCGACCTGGCCGCGGTCGGGCGGGCGTTCATCGCCAACCCTGACCTGGTCGCACGGCTGGAGGTCGGCGCCGATCTCAACGCCGCTGACGAGAAGAGCTTCTACGGCGGCACCGACGCCGGGTACATCGACTACCCGGTGCTGGACCAGGCAGCCTGACTCCGCCCCGGCACTGTCGTGACCGGGCGGGATGCCCCGACAGGGGTCATCGTGTTCCCGTCCGGTCACAACGACCATACCGAGGAGAGAGACCGTGACAGTGCAGCCTTCCGTGATCGTCTTCGACGTCAACGAGACCCTCTCCGACATGAGCCCGATGGCGCAGCGGTTCGGTGCTGTCGGGGCGCCCGAGCACCTGGCCAAGCTCTGGTTCGCCACCCTGCTGCGCGACGGCTTCGCGCTGACCGCGGCCGGTGCGCAGCCGACCTTCGCGCAGCTGGGCGTGGATGCGCTGCACACGGTGCTGGCCGGAGTGGACCTCGACCGCGACCTGGACGCGGCCGTCGACCACGTGATGGCCGGCTTCGGCCAGCTGGATGTCCATCCCGACGTCGTCGAGGGCATCCGGGCGCTGCGCGGGTCGGGACGTCGACTGGTGACCCTCACCAACGGCTCCGTCCAGGTCTCGGAGCGCTTGTTCTCCGCCGCCGGCATCCGCGATCAGTTCGAGGCGCTGCTGTCGGTGGACGACGCCGGGATGTGGAAGCCGGCCCGGGGCTCGTACGAGTACGCCGCCCGCACCTGCGACGTCGGACTGTCGGACATGCTCCTGGTCGCCGTGCACCCGTGGGACATCGACGGCGCCGCCCGGGCGGGGATGTCCACCGCGTGGATCAACCGGACCGGCGGCTCGTACCCGAGCTGCTTCACCGCACCGACGCTGACCGCCACCGGCCTCACCGACCTCGCCGGGCAGCTGGCGTGACCGGGCCCGCTGAGCACGGCGGTCGGGCTGGTGGGGTGGGGCGTCGTATGCCGAAGCGGACGGGGTTGCGTCGTAGGCGGTCTGCGGCGTCGCGGCTCGTTGGGTGCAGACCTGAAGGCTCTGCCCGGCGGGAGACGGCGGACTCGTGCTCGCAGCCGGAGTTCAAGGCCGGTGTGACGCCCTCGTAGCGGCCGCGCCGACCGCCGCGGCCGCCAGCAGCAGCAGGCCCCCGAGCAGGTACACGGCCTGGATGCCGACGGCATCAGCGAGCAACCCGCCGCCGAGCAGGCTCAGTAACCGGCCGGTCTGCCAGAGAACGTCGAAGCCGGCGAACGCGCGGCCGCGCAGCTCAGCGGGCACGCGGGACTGCACCAGGCTGCTGAACGTGACCGCGCCGGTCGAGGTCGACAGCCCATAGAAGACCAGCGACGCCGCGGCCACCGGCAGCGCTGTGACCGCCGCCAGCACCAGATCCACCACGCCTCTCACCGCGTAGGGCCCGAAGACGAACAACGGCCGCCGCGGGTTGCGGATACGGCGCAGCAACAGCAGCGGGCCGAGCGCGGCGCCGATGCCGATGCAGGCGATGAGCACTCCGAAGCCCTCCTCACCGCCGAGACGCTCCTGTGCGAGGACTACGAGCAGCGCGCTGGTCGCCCCCGCTGACAGCGCCGCCAGGAACTGGCCGGCGGCCAGCGCCCTCAACAGCGGGATCTGTCCGAGGGTGGCCAGCGCCTCGCGGGCGTGGGCGAACGGGCTGGCCACCGAGACCGGCCGGGGACGTTCCGGCTCGCGCAGGCCCCGGAGCACCACCGCGGACAGCGCGAAGGACACCGCGTTGAGCGCGAACGCCGGCCTGAAGCCGAAGCGGACCGCGACCACGGCAGCGACCGGGGCGACGACGATCTGCGCGGCGACTGCCGCGGTCCAGATGCCGCTGTTGGCCGCCACCAGCTCCTCGTCGTCAACCACGGTCGGCAGCAGCGACTGCGCAGCCGGCGAGAAGAACACCTGCCCGGCAGACAAACCGAACGCAACGGCGTAAGCCCCGACGGGGTTGTCGTGCCAGAACGCCAGGGCGGCAGCCATAACCACGCGCGCGAGGTCGGCGGCGACCATCACCCGCACCCGGGGCAGCCGGTCGACGAGGATCCCGGCCAGCGGAGCCAGCAGCAGCACCGGCGCGATCTCGGCCAGCACCGCCCCGGCTACTCCCAAACCCGAGCCGGTCAGCGCGATGAGCAGCAGCCCGAGCGTCGTGAACTGCGCGACGTCACCAACCTGGCTGATCGTGCGGGCCAGCCACAGCCGGCGGTACGCAGGCCGGCGCAGCAGCGCCCGCAGGTTCGGGCCCGAGTCGGCCGTGGTCACAGCGACCATGGTGCCCATCCGACGCGAGGCGCATCAGCAACAGTCGGAGGGGCCGCGGCGTTCTCACAAGGAGGCCGACCGGCCGCGCCGCGGACATGGCAGGGAACGTCGCACACCTGTCCCGTAGCAGTCCGGGCCAGCCCGGCGAACGCCGCACATGACAGATGACGGACAACCTGCGCGACCGGCTGGAATCGTCCTGCGTGCGCGGCGTGGTCCTGGTCGACGTCGCCGGCCATCTCCACCTGGAAAGTGGAGTCCACGATGCTGACCGGAAAGAGCTCGCCCAGGCAGGTCTGCGGCTGGTCGAGCACCTGTGCGGCGTACCCGTCGAAGATGGAGGTCCTCGACTACCGCGTGGGCGCTGAGCAGCGGGGCTCGCCGCGCTGGCATGGCGGTGTCCGTGGCGACCGGCGTCTCGGGTCGCCGCCCGGCGGGCGAGGTGCCGGAGCTAGCGGAGCACAGTGAGGCACGCAGAAAGCAGGTCCTCAGACGAGGAACGCGCTGACCAGCGAAACGAGCCATGAAGAGCCACAGCTTTCCCAGCTGGCCATGCCAGGCCTACTTCGCGGTCGGGGACGCGGCGACCGAGGCAGCGCGCAGACTGCAGGTGTCGGTCCGCACGGTCACCTACCGGCTCGCCAGGGTCGCGCAGCTGACCGGCCACCAGGTGTCCGATCACGGTCAGCGCTTCACCCTGCACACCGCGGTCCTTCGTGCCCGGTTGCTGGACTGGCCCGGCCGGCCGCTGCCCAGCGACCCGTGACCGGGCACCCCGCGGTGTCGACGGCGCGTCGGTCGGCGGGTGGTGGTCCTGCAGGAACTCGACGCCCCGGCCGGTCAGCTGCGCCACGGCCGCGTCGAGGTCGGGCACCGGGACGTTGAGCACGGTGCCGCCGCGGGCACGTGCCCCTCGCGCTCAGGTCAGCCGGCGTCTGGGGTCAGGCCCTCGTCATCGGACCAGCGATCGCCGGAGGCGACCCAGCGTGCACGTGGCTCAAGGCGGTCCGGCCCCCGCCGCCGACTCCGCGCGCGTCACCAGTGGGGACAGCAGCAGCACGGTCGAGGTGTGCTGCACGTAAGGCAGCCTGCGCAAGCTGGAGACCACCCGTTCGAGATGGGCGACGTCGGCGGCCACGACCCGCAACAGCGCATCTGCATCGCCGGTAACCGTGTAGCCGGAGATGACCTCGGGTAGCGCGTCGAGGTCCCGGCGCATCCGGTCGAAGGGCACCGTGCCGTTGGTGTGCACCTCCAGCACGGCGGCGATGGCCCATCCCAGCGCTGCGGGTTCGACGACTGCACTGAAGCCGCGCAGCACGCCGGTCGACAGCAGCCGGTCGACCCGTCGCTTGGTGGCGGACAGGGACAGCCCGACCGCCCGGGCGGTCTCGGCGTGGCTCTCCCGGCCGTCCCGCACGAGGCGGCTGATGATCAGGCGATCGACGTCGTCGAGGGTTGCCATCCGGACATGATAGATCTTGCGTCTATGGGTCGAACACGCAAGGAAAACGACCGACCACGAACGAACTCACAAGAAAAAATCGACAGGCGGCAACCGCCGTCCACCTGGCCCAGAAGAGGAGTCGCACGTGCCCGAGCTGACAGCACAGGAGATCCGGGCCCTGGACGCGGTCGACCGCGCAGAGATCGCCGCGGGACTGACCGAGCTGCTGGCCGTGCCCAGCGTGTCCGGCTCCGACGCCGAGAGCGACGTCCAGCACCTCCTCGCCAAGCGGCTGGACGGGCTCGGCCTGGCCGTGGACCTGTGGCCGCTGGACCTGCCGGCGCTCGAGGCAGCAGCAGGGTTCCCCGGCACGGAGACCTCCCGGTCGGAGGCATGGGGGCTGGTCGGCACACGCGAAGGCGAGGACGGGCGCCCGGCCCTGGCACTGCAGGGGCACGTCGACGTCGTCCCGCCCGGGGACCGAACGAAATGGGCCGGCGATCCCTTCGCCCCGGTGTGGCGCGCCAACCGGGTGCACGCCCGCGGCGCGTGCGACATGAAGGCCGGCATCGCGGCGAATCTGGCTGCCTACGCGGCGATCAGCCGGGCCGGCGTCGAGCTGCGCGGTGGGCTGGCCCTGCAGTTCGTCATCGGTGAGGAGGATGGTGGCCTCGGCGCGTTCGGCACCCTGGCGCGCGGACACACCGCCGACGCATGTGTCATCACCGAGCCGACCAGCGGCACGCTGATCACCGCCGCCGCCGGCGCCCTCACCTTCGAGCTCGAAGTCGCCGGGCTGGCGACCCACGCCAGCACCCCCTACGCCGGGCACAGCGCGCTGGATGCCTACCTGCCGCTGCACCAGGCCCTCGTCACGTTGGCAGCCGAGCGCAACCGCTCCGTCGAGCCGCTGATGCGCGAGTACCCGGTCCCCTACCCGCTCGTCGTCGGCCGGCTATCCACCGGGGACTGGTCCAGCAGCGTTCCCGACCGGCTCGTCGCACAGGGGCGCCTCGGCCTGCGGGTGGACGAAGAGCCCGACGATGCCCGCCAGCAGCTGGTGCAGCGGATCGCGGAGGTCGCCGATCAGGACTCCTTCCTACGTGAGCACCCGCCGGTCGTGACCTGGCTCGGCGGTCAGTTCGCCGGGGGTCGGTTGGAACCCGGCTCTCCGCTGCGCGGCCTGGTGGCCGACGCGCACGCCGACGTGGCCGGTGGGGACCGGCTCCGCGAGCGCGGCGCCCCCTACGGCAGCGACCTGCGCCTGTACGCGGCTGCCGGGGTCCCCACGCTGCACTACGGGCCGGGCGACGTGCGGCTGGCGCACGGTCCGCGCGAGTCCGTGGACCTGGACGAGGTCCTTACCGTCGCCCGCGCGCTGGTCCTCACCGTCCTGCGCAGCTGCGGCACGCGCTGAACCGCACCGCTCCGGATCCCGTCACCCGGGCAGCAGCTCGGGCGGTGGGGTGGCGGGCAGGCAGAACAACGGGAAGAGCCGGGTGTCCAGGAAGGACGTGATCCGGCTGATCCGGCCGTCGTGCACCTCGAGCGCCTGGATCGCGAACGGCTCGAAGGACCCGCCCGGGCCGCTGGGCTTCCACTGGGCGAACGCCGTCGAGCCGTTCAGCGACACCGGCATGAGCACCGAGCCGCGACAGCCCGCACCGGGCCCGACCATCCAGGCCACGACGTCGTCGGCCGAGCGCAGCCACATCGAGAACGGCGGCATGTCCTGCACCGCGTCCTCGTGCAGCAGCGCGACGAAGGCGTCCATGTCGTAGCGCTGGAAGGCGTCCACGTAGCGGGCCAGCAGCTCGACCTGGTCGGCGTCGACCTCACCGGGCCGGGCCTTCGACTCGTACCCGGCCAGCGTCGCCCGGGCCCGCTGCAGCGCGCTGTTGACCGCCGGCACGGTGGTCTCCAGCAGCGCAGCGACCTCGCCGGCCTTCCAGCGCAGCACCTCGCGCAGCACCAGCACGGCGCGCTGCCTTGCGGGGAGCACCTGCAGCGCGGCCACGAACGCCAGACGAACCGATTCCCGCTGCACGGCCAGGTCCGCGGGGTCTCCACCGACCGGCACGATCTGCCGGGTCAGCGCGGGCTCGACCCAGGCGCCGTCGGGCAGCGTGCCGGCCAGCGACGCCTCGACCGGGGCGGACGGTTCGTCGGACAGGTCCACCGGCATCGCCCGCCGCTTGCGACCGTCGAGCGCATCGAGGCAGACGTTGGTGGCGATCCGGTAGAGCCAGGAGCGCAGCGCGCCGGGCCCCTGCAGCTTCTCCAGCGACCGCCAGGCCCGGACCATCGTGTCCTGGACGGCGTCCTCGGCGTCGAAGGAGGAGCCCAGCATTCGGTAGCAGTAGCCGGTCAGCTCGGCACGGTGCCCGGCCATCCTCGCCTCGAGGTCGGCGAGGTCCTCAGTCGTCGGCGTCCTCAGCAGGTCGGTCACGAGCGTCCTCGGTTCACTGGTAGGTGACGAGCTCCGGCGTGGGGAGGACCTGCTCGATCGTCTGCTCGGGGGTGAGCATCGGCTCGTCCTCGTCGTAGAAGTTCTTCCAGCCCCAGTACAGCGGGGACGGCGCATCCTGGTGGAGCACGTCCCAGGTGTCCTGCTTGGCCGGCTGGGAGCCCTGGCCGTCCACGTGCACCATGATCGCCAGCTCGTCCCGGCTGGTGTCCAGCCGTTCGCGGTCGACGATCATCCGGACCTGGAACTGGTGCAGCACCAGCAGCTTCTGCGGCAGTGCGTTCGCCCGGGTCAGGTCGGCCAGCCAGGTGACCACCTGGTTGACCTCGTCGATGCCGACCTGGCCGATCTGGGTCAGGTGCACCTGGTCGGGCTGCAGCCGCCACTCGGGGTCCAGCGCGAGCCCGACGTAGGGCAGCTCCAGCAGCGACTGGTACTGCTGCGCCTGGGTCAGGAAGTCGGTGCGGCCGGGCTGCAGGTCCAGCACGACGTACAGCCCGGCCGCGCCGGCCGCCTCGACGTAGGGCCGCAGCGTCTCCACGTCGGCCTCGGTGGAGTAGTTGCCGTCCGGGCCCGCGGAGGCCGACGCCACGGTCACGATGATCTCGAACATCGGGACGACGGTCTTCTCCGGCACCAGCGCGTCGTACTGGGCGGCGGTCTCCTCCGCCCGGGTGATCGACTGCTCCAGCGGCTGCTCGCCGAGCACACCCAGCGCCCCACCGTCGGGGTAGCCGTAGAGGGCGACGAAGAAGTGCTCCGGGAACAACAGCTGCCCCCCGCCGGGCAGCTGGGTGCCCGACGTGGCGGTGGCCGTCTTCCAGTCCAGCCCGGCGACGCCCGCGAAGTCGGCCCCGAGGATGACGACCGCGGCCGGCTGGGCTTGCGCGAGGGCGTCCACGACCGAGGCCGAGGCCCGCGGGTCGGTCTGGCCGTCGGTCAGGGTGACGGTGGCGCCGGCGGCACGGGCGGTGGCGACACCGGCAAGGGACTCGGGGCTGCCACTGGCGAGCACGACGACGTCGGACAGCGGCTGGGCACGCCTGACCTCGGGCAGCTCGCCACCCTCGGACTCCTGCTCGGAGGGACTGCCGGCGCCGGCGGGCAGCAGGGCGACCGGGGTGTCGGCGTCCAGCCCGGCGACCGCGGCGACGGCGCCGTCATCGGCCACCGCGTCGGTCTCACCCAGCTCGACCCCGGTCGCACCGGCGACGGCCTCGGCGGTGGCGGGCACGGACACCACGGTCAGGCCCTCGGCGGCGGGCAGCTCGGCATCCACGGCCAGCACGTCGGTCGCGCCGAGCCGGTCGAGCTCGCCTGCCACCGGGTCGTCGGCGCTCCCGGTGGTCAGCAACAGCGGCACGCCCAGGGAGACCGCGGCCGAGGCCCCGAGCAGCTGGCCGGCCTCGTCGTCGCTGTCTGCGACCACGACCACCGGCGAGCTGGTGAACAGCGCCCGGCTGGTCGAGACCGCGGACGCGGCCGGGTCGACGTCGGCGACCAACGTGCTGGCGGCCCCGGGTGCGGCGGTCACCGGCTCGAGGGGCGCTGCGTCACCGCCTCCCCCACCGGAGGACCCGGTGCAGCCGGACAGGAGCAGGAGCCCGGCGAGGGCTGTGGAGGGGACGGCGGAGCGCATGGGCCTTCTTCCGGCGGACCGGCCACGGCTCGGGCGGGAGCGGCGGACGGTGAGTCAGGGACGCAGCCGACCCTAGCGGCCACCCCCGACACCGACGGGACCCTCGAGGTGACCGTCCGGTGACACCGGCGTCGACGGTCCCGCGCAGCGGCGCCCGGGCGCGCCCCGACAACCGTGGTGGCAGCGTCGAAACCGAGTCGCGCCGGCCCGCCGCCGAGCGGTAGACCTGACCGGTGATCGAGCCCGCCGCGCTGCGCCCCGCCACCGCCGAGGACTGGCCCCGGTTCGGCCGCGCCATGGACGTCGTCTTCGGGGAGCCGTCCACCGGCCCCTTCCTGGACGTCCCCACGCCGCTCGCCGAGCTGGACCGGTCCTTGGGCCTGTTCGGCGAGGACGGCCGGGTGCACGCCACGGCCGGGGTCTACAGCCTGGAGATGACCGTGCCCGGCGGAGCCGCCGTGCCCACCGCCGGGATCACCTGGGTCACCGTCTCCCCCACGCACCGCCGGCGGGGCGTGCTGACCGCGCTCATGCGGCGCCAGCTGGACGAGGTGCACGCCGCGGGCCGGGAGCCGGTCGCTGCGCTGTGGGCCGCGGAGGCCGGTATCTACGGCCGGTTCGGGTACGCCCCGGCGACCACCAAGGGCGGCTGGAGTGCCGACCCGACCCGGCTGCGGCTGCGCCCTGACGCCCCCGTCTCGGCGGGCACGGTGTCCCTGGTGGACGTGGATGCGTTCCGTCCGGCCGCAGCGGCGTTCTACGAGCGGGTGCGCCGGGAGGTCCCCGGCACGCTGGCCCGCGACGACCGGTGGTGGACCCGCATCCTGCGGGACGACGAGGACCAGCGCGGGGGCGCGACAGCCAGGCAGTTGGCGCTGCACACCGAGCCCGACGGCACCGTGACCGGGTACGCCACGTACCGGATCAAGGCCGCCTGGACCGACGGCGGGCTGCCCGACGGGACGCTGACCGTGCAGGAGGTCCGCGCCGGGACCCCGGCCGCCCATGCAGCGCTCTGGCGGTTCCTGCTCTCCCACGACCTGGTCCGCCGGCTCAGCTATGAGGACGGCCCCGGCGCAGAGCCGCTGCAGCAGCTGCTGGTCGACTCCCGGCCGTGGCAGTCCCGGCCCATCGACGGGCTGTGGGTCCGCCTCGTCGACGTCGACCGGGCCCTGGCCGCCCGCCGCTACCCCGCCCCGATCGACCTGGTGGTCGAGGTGCGCGATCAGTTCTGCCCCTGGAACGAGGGACGCTGGCGATTGTCCGGACACCCGGCCGGCGGGTACTGCGGCCGCACCGACCGGGACCCTGACCTCGTGCTGGGCATCGAAGAGCTGTCCGCGGTCTACCTCGGCGGGACGTCGTTGGCCGCGCTGCACGGCGCGGGGCGGGTCACCGAGGTCAGCCCCGGGGCGGTGACGCTGGCCTCGACGTCTTTCTCCTGGCCGGTCGCGCCCTGGTGCGTGACGGAGTTCTGAGCGTCCCAGGGTGCGGCTGAGCCGCCGGCGGCTCAGCCGCCGGCGGGATGGTGCCGCTCCTGCTCGTAGGCGGCGACCAGGCCGATCCGGCGGACGTGCCGCTCCGCACCACTGAACGGGGTGGCGAGGAAGAGCAGCACCAGTTCGGTGGCCTCCTCGACGGTGTGCTGGCGGCCGCCGACGGCGACCACGTTGGCGTCGTTGTGCTGGCGGGCCAACTCGGCGGTCGACCGGTTCCAGACCAGCGCCGCGCGCACACCCGGGACCTTGTTGGCCGCGATCTGCTCACCGTTGCCCGACCCGCCGATGACGACGCCCAGGCTGCCCGGCTCCACCACGACCCGCTCGCCGACCTCGAGGCAGAACGGCGGGTAGTCGTCCTGTGGGTCGTAGTCGAAGGCCCCGCAGTCGACCGGCTCGTGGCCGGCATCCGCCACGGCCTGCAGCAGGTGGGCCTTGAGCTCGAGTCCGGCGTGGTCGGTGCCGAGGAAGACGCGCATGTCCCGATCCTCTCAGGACAGCCTGGCGACCCTGCCAGGAGAGCCCGGCCGTGGGGTCAGGAGACCCGGGCGGCGATCGGCAGGGGCAGCACCCGCAGCAGCCCGGCGACCGCGCGCCACGGCCACTCCGGCACGTAGGCCCGGACCGGCTCCCGCTCGATCGCGGCGGTCAGCGCGTCGACGCCGGTGTCCAGGTCGACGGTGAACGCGCCCCGGCGCCCGGCGTTGATGTCGGTCTCGATGAAGCCCGGGTGCACCGTGGTGACCCGGATCCGACGGGTGGACCGGGCGGCCAGCAGATCGGCCCGGATGCCCTCGGCGAGCACCGCATCGGCGGCCTTGGAGGTGGCGTAGGCGGTCCGGGTGCCCCCCATGCCGCGCACCCCGGCGACCGAGCTGACCACCACCAGGTGCCCGTGGCCCTGGGTGCGGAACAGCGCGACCGCGGCCTCACAGCAGGCGTGCGTGCCGAGCACGTTCGTGGTCAGCACGGCGCGGTTGGGCCGCGCTCCCCCGGTGCCGACCGGGACGCCCTTGCCCAGCCCGGCGTTGGCGATGAAGCGGTCCAGCCCGCCGAGCTCCCCGGCCAACCGGGGCACGACCTCGGCGACGGCCTCGGGGTCGTCGACGTCCAGGGCCGCGGTCAGCATGGTGACCCCGGGGTGCGCGGCGAGCAGATCGTCGCGCAGCGCGTCCAGCCGGTCCGTGCGCCGGGCCACCAGGGCCAGGTCGCGGCCGAGGGCGGCGAACCGGCGGGCCATGCCCTCGCCGAGTCCGGAACTGGCGCCGGTGATCAGGATGCGCTGACGGGTCGGGTGCGGCACCCGGTCAGGATGCCGCACCCGCGGGCGTCAGCGGGAGGCGCGCAGCTCGAGGGTCTCGGCCGGCACTGTGGACATGTCCGGGTTCTCGGTGCGGCTGCGCTTGAGCTCGAAGAAGCTCGGCAGGTTGGCCAGCAGCACAGTGCCGTCGAAGGCCCGGCCGGCGTCCTCGCCGGTGGGCACCTGGGTGATCACGGGGCCGAAGAACGCGACGCCGTCGACGTGCATGACGGGGGTGCCGACGTCGTCACCGACCGGGTCCATGCCCTCGTGGTGGCTCTTCTCCAAGGCGGCGTCGTACTCGGTCGACGTCGCGGCCTCGGCGAGCTCGGCGGGCAGGCCCAGGCGCTCCAGGGCGGGGCCGACGAGCTGGTCGAGCTCGACGTCGTCGTGGTGCCGGAGCTGGCCCATCGCGGTGTAGAAGTCGCCCAGGGTCGCGTTGTCGTACTGCTCCGCGACGGCGGTGGCGACCCGGACCGGGCCCAGCGCCTTCTCCATCATGTCCTGGTACTGCTCGGACAGGTCCCGGCCGCGGTTGAGCACCGACAGGCTCATCACGTGCCAGTTCAGGTCGATGTCGCGGACCTTTTCCGCCTCCAGGACCCACCGGCTGGTCAGCCACGCGAAGGGGCAGGCGGGGTCGAACCAGAAGTCGACGCGGGCCCGCGTCGGGGCGCTCTGCACGGCGTCGGTCATGGGGGTGTGCTCCTCGGGGTGGGGCGGCTGGGGCTCTGTCGTCTCAAGGCGACCGCCCGCCCGGCCATTCCCGCGGGAGGCGCCGCGCAGACCCCGGCGCCCAGCTCCAGCAAGCGCGCGCATGCCGACGTGGGAGGCTGCCCCGGTGGCTGTTCCCAACCTGACCCGCGATGCCGCTGCGGCTCGCGCCCAGCTCCTCGCCGTCCACGCCTACGACCTGCAGTTCGACGTCACGGACGGCTCCGGCCGTCCCGGCGAGGAGACGTTCCGGTCGACGACGACGGTCCGCTTCGACGCGGCCACCCCCGGCAGCGAGACGTTCATCGACCTGGTCGCCGAGCGGGTGCACGCCGCGACCCTCAACGGCACCGCGCTGGACGTCTCCGGCTATACCGTCGACGGCGGCCTGGCGCTGCCCGGGCTGGCCGCGCAGAACGAGCTCGTCGTCGACGCGGACTGCCGCTACTCCCGCACCGGTGAGGGCCTGCACCGCTTCCTGGACCCCGAGGACGGGGCCGTCTACCTGTACTCGCACTTCGAGCCGGCCGAGGCCAAGCGGGTCTTCGCCTGCTTCGACCAGCCCGACCTCAAGGCCGAGTTCACCGTGCACGTCACGGCGCCCTTCGACTGGCAGGTCGTGTCCAACACCGGCGGCCGGACGATCGAGGCCGGGGACGCCGGCTCCCAGCTGGTGCACTTCGAGCCCACCAAGCGGATCTCCACCTACCTGGTGGCGCTGATCGCCGGGCCGTACGCCAAGGTCACCGACTTTCACGAGGGCCTGCCGCTGGGCATCTACTGCCGTGCCTCGCTGGCCGAGCACCTGGACCCGGACGAGATCTTCGCCGTCACCAAGCAGGGCTTCGACTTCTACCACCGGGTCTTCGACTACCCCTACCCCTTCGACAAGTACGACCAGCTCTTCGTGCCCGAGTTCAACGCCGGGGCGATGGAGAACGCCGGGGCCGTGACGTTCCTGGAGGACTACGTCTTCCGGTCGCGCACCAGCCGGGCGCGCTACGAGCGTCGCGCGGAGACGATCCTGCACGAGCTGGCGCACATGTGGTTCGGCGACCTGGTGACCATGCGCTGGTGGGACGACCTGTGGCTCAACGAGTCCTTCGCGACCTACATCTCCACGCTCTGCCAGGCCGAGGCGACCGAGTACACGACCGCCTGGACGACGTTCGCCAACACCGAGAAGTCCTGGGCCTACGCGCAGGACCAGCTGCCCTCCACGCACCCGATCGCCGCCGACATGGTCGACGTCGCCGCCGTCGAGGTGAACTTCGATGGCATCACCTACGCCAAGGGTGCCTCGGTGCTCAAGCAGCTGGTGGCCTACGTCGGGCAGGACGCCTTCCTGTCCGGGGTGCAGCGATACTTCCGGACCCACGAGTACGGCAACACCACGCTGGCCGACCTGCTCGGCCCGCTGTCCGACGCCACCGGCCGGGACCTGTCGGCCTGGGCGCAGCAGTGGCTGCAGACCAGCCAGGTCAACACCCTGCGACCGGTCTTCGAGACCGACGCCGACGGTCGGTACCGCTCCTTCGCCATCGAGCAGACCGCCGTCCCCGAGCACCCGGTGCTGCGGGACCACCGGCTCGCCATCGGCCTGTACACCGCGGGCCCGGACGGCCTGACCCGCACGCACCGCCTGGAGCTGGACGTCTCCGGCGCGCGCACCGAGGTGGCCCAGCTCGCCGGTCACCCGGCGGCGGACCTGGTGCTGGTCAACGACGACGACCTGACCTACGCCAAGCTCCGGCTGGACGAGCGCTCGCTGGCCACCCTGCGGTCCCGGATCGGCGACCTGCCCGACCCGCTGGCCCGGGCGCTGTGCTGGTCTGCGGCGTGGGACATGACCCGCGACGGCGAGCTGGCCGCCCGCGACTGGGTGGCTCTGGTGCTGGCCGGCGTGGACGCCGAGAGCGAAATCAGCGTCGTCCAGTCGCTGCTGGCCCGGGTGCAGGCCGCCCTGAGCAACTACGCCGACCCGGCCTGGGCCGAGACCGGCTGGACGGCGCTGGCGGACAAGGCGCTGGCTTCGTTGCGCAGCGCCGAGCCCGGCTCGGACGCGCAGCTGCAGTGGTCCCGCACGCTGGCCGGCACCGCGCGCAGCGCGGAGCAGGTCGCCGTGCTGCGCGGCCTGCTCGACGGTTCCGTCGAGGTGCCCGGGCTGACCGTGGACGCCGACGCGCGCTGGTCGTTCCTGCAGGGCCTGGTCGCCGTCGGGGCCGCCGGGGACGCCGAGATCGACGACGAGTCGCAGCGGGACGCCACTGCCACCGGGGCCCGGCGGACCGCGACCGCCCGGGCGCTGCGCCCGAGCGCTGCGTCCAAGGCCGACACCTGGCAGCGCGCGTTCCACGACGAGTCGATCGCGAACTCGATCCACGAGGCAATGGTCGCCGGGTTCTGGCATCCGGCCCAGGGTGAGCTGACCGCGCCCTACGTGCAGCGGTACTTCGCCGACATCGCCCCGCTGTGGGACCGCCGTCCGGGTGAGATCGCCAAGAACGCGGTGGAGTACCTGTTCCCGAAGCAGGTGTCCGCGGCGACCGTCGAGGCCGCCGATGCGTGGCTGGCCGAGCCGGACCACCCGGCGCCGCTGCGCCGGCTGGTCAGCGAGGGCCGGGACGGCGTGGCCCGGGCGCTGCGTGCCCAGCAGCGGGACGCCGAGGCCGGCCGCACCGCCGGCTGAGCCGACCGCGACGACGAGGGGCCTGGGAGCCAGCTGCTCCCGGGCCCCCCGTCGGGTACCTGCCCCGTCGCGAGCGGCGGGGGTCGTCCTCAGTGCCCGGCGCGGTGGGCGGCGGGGTGCCCCGCCTGGTCGGAGAGCTGCCGCAGCCCGTTGACGATGCCGCCGACCAGGTCGCCGGAGCCGAAGGAGCTGGTCATCGACAGCACGGCCAGCGCGCACGCGCGGTCGGGCAACCGGCGGGCCGCAGCCGCGCCGGTGACGATCTCCAGCACCCGCTGGTCGGGGGCCAGGGCGAGCAGCACCGACTCCGTGGTGTCGCCGCCGGAGCGAGCGTGCAGGTCCTCGGCGCCGGCCCGGGTGTCGGGGGGCAGCTCACCGATGTAGAGGGTGAACCGCAGCCCGGTCTCCCGGGAGGACATGGTCAGCGCCTCGTCCAGCCGCGCCAGTTGCGCCGGGCTGAAGGGGGACGAGGTAGTGCCACCGTCACCCTCCTGGCCGTCGACGATCGGCTCTCGGGTGTCGGCGAGCTCGGTGGCCATCAGCGGGTGCTGCCTCTCTGCGGGGACGGTCGGGGTGCGCGGGTCACGCCGTCACCAGGTGCCGCGGGCGCCGCCGGACGCGGTGCGCGTCACGGTGGGCGCGCTCGGGGCGTGCGGCGCTTGGCCGATGGCCAGCGTGGAGGCCCGGGCCCCGGTGGGGATGGCCTCCCGGTGGTCGTCCCCGTGCTCCTCGTCGTGGCCGCCACCGGCGCGGTGCGGCTCGTACCAGACAGGCGCGTGGCCCCAGGGCTTGCCGGGCTTGTAGCGGTCCCGGTTCTTCAGCGCGGGCAGCAGCACCAGGGCATACACGACGACGAGCACCGAGAGCGGCGCCACCAGGAAGACGAGCAGGGTCTCGACCAGGGTCACGTCGCTTAATCTACCGGGGCCTCGGGTGCCCGGCTCACCAGACCGGCGGGTGACGGTGCTCCCAGGGCCGGGCCTGCTCCAGCTGGGCGGCCAGCGCGATCAGCGTGACCTCGTCGGCGGGGCGCCCGACCAGCATGGTGCCGATGGGCAGGCCGTCCGGCGTCCAGTACAGCGGCACGCTGACCGCCGGCTGGCCGGTCACGTTGTAGACGGCGGGGAACGCGGCGTACCGCTTCTGCCGCTCGAAGTCCTCGGCGCCGCCCACCGGCTCGCCGTCCTGGGTGTCGAACCAACCCAGCGGCCGCGGCGTGTCGGTGCAAATCGGGGCCAGCAGCACGTCGAAGGGCGCCGTCGACCGGACGAACCGACGGCTGAAGGTCCGCAGCGTGAGGAGTGCGTCCATCGCCTCCCGGGCCGACAGCGCCAGCCCCCGCTCGCGCAGGTACCGGGTGAGCGGGCGCAGCAGCGGCACCTGCACCTCGGCCACCGGGAGCGTCGCCCCCGACAGCGACCAGGTGGTCTCGAACGCGGCCAGCACCTGGTCGGTCAGCGGCGCCGCCGGGAGGTCGACGACGTCGTGACCCAGGGACTCCAGCAGCGCCGAGGCCTCCTCGAACGCCGTCGACACCTGGGAGGACAGCTGGGCCCCGGGCATCCCGGAGTCCCGGTAGCGGCCGATCCGCAGCCGCCCGACCTGGCGGTCGGCGGCGGCCAGGAACGTCTCCCCCGACGGCAGCGGGGGCGCCCAGGTCGGGTCACCGACGACGGGGCCGGCCATCGCGTCCAGCATCGCCGCGGCGTCCCGGACGGTGCGGGCCAGCGGGCCCTGCACGCCCAGGCCGGTGATCTCGGCGCCCAGCGGCGCGCTGCTGACCCGGCCGCGGGCGGTCTTGATGCCGACCAGGCCGTTGATGCCGGCCGGGATGCGGATGGAGCCGCCGCCGTCCGAGCCCTGGGCGAAGGGCAGCATCCCGGCGGCGACCGCGGCGGCCGCTCCCCCGCTGGACCCGCCGGCCAGCCGGCTGGTGTCCCACGGGCAGCGGGTGGGGCCCACGACGTCGTTGTCGGTGTAGCAGGGGAAGCCGAACTCGGGGGTGTTGGTCTTGCCGAGGCTGATCGTGCCCGCGGCGGCCAGGGCGGTGACGACGTGGTCGTCGACGGTGGGCATGTGGTCGGCCATCGCGGCCGAGCCGAACGTGGTGCGCACGCCCGCGGTCAGGTTGAGGTCCTTGATGCCGGTCGGCACGCCCAGCAGCGGGGGCAGCTCGGCCCCGGAAGTGAGCAGCTGCTCGGCACCCGCGGCAGCGGCCCGGGCCCGCTCCGGGGTGACGGTGACCCAGGCGCCGATGCCGGCGTCCAGGGCCTCGATCCGGGCCAGGTGGTGGTCCACCAGCTCGGTGGGGCTGGCCTGCCCCGACCGGACGGCGGCGGCCATCTCCAGCGCGGTCAGCTCGTGCAGCTGCGTCATGCGGGCGACGCTAACCGCGTGGGGTCTGCACCTGCCCGCGGGACGTCGTCGAAGGGCAGCCGTGGGACATTGCGACAGTGCTGACCCGTGCCGACGCCCTGGCGCTCGACGCCGCCGACCCGCTGGCCGCCTTCCGGGACCGGTTCACCGGCGACGGCCACGCCGGCTCCTGGGACGACGGCCCCGATCGCCGGCTCTACCTGGACGGCAATTCGCTGGGCCGGCTGCCCCGCGCCACCCCGGCCGCGATCGCCCGGGTGGTCGAGCAGGAGTGGGGCTGCGGACTGGTGCGCTCGTGGTCGGACTGGGTGTCCCAGGCCGGCCGGGTCGGCGACGCGCTGGCCGCCGGTGTGCTGGGCGCCCGGACGGGCGAGGTGCTGGTCAGCGATTCGACGTCGATCGACCTGTTCAAGCTGCTGGTGGCCGGCTGTGATGCCCGGCCGGGTCGCGACGTCGTCGTCTGCTGTGCCGACGACTTTCCGACCGATCGCTACATCGTGGCCGGGGTGGCCGCCCAGAAGGGCCTGACGGTCCGCGAGGTCCCGGCCGACGTCGACACCGGACTGGAGCTGGACGTGCTGGCCGCAGCGCTGGACGAGCGGGTCGCCGTCGTCGTGCTGTCGTTGGTGGCCTACCGCTCCGGGGCACTCGTCGACCTGACCGCGGTCACCGCGCTCGCCCGGGAGCACGGCGCGCTCGTGCTGTGGGACCTCAGCCACGCGGCCGGCTCGGTCGAGGTGGACCTGGCCGCCGGCGGGGCGGACCTCGCGGTGGGCTGCACCTACAAGCACCTCAACGGCGGCCCCGGGGCGCCAGCGTTCCTCTACGTCCGCCGCGAGCTGCAGGCAGACCTGCGACAGCCGGTCTGGGGCTGGTTCGGCCAGCGGGACCAGTTCGCGATGGGCCCGGCCTACGACCCGGCGCCGGGCATCGACAGGTTCGCCGTCGGCACCCCACCGGTGCTCGCCACCGCCGCGGTCGAGATCGGGGTGGGGATCACCGCCGAGGCCGGGATCGCCGCGGTCGCGGCCAAGGGCCGGGCGTTGACCGACCTGCTGGTGACCCTGGCGGACGAGCGGCTGCCGCAGCTGCGGCTGGCCTCCCCGCGGGACGCCAACCGGCGGGGGGCGCACGTGAGCCTGGCGCACCCGCAGGCCTGGCAGCTGACGCAGGCGCTGCTGGACCGGGGCGTCGTCCCGGACTTCCGGACGCCGGACCGGGTGCGGTTCGGCCTGGCCCCGCTCTACACCCGGTTCGTCGACGTCTGGGACGCCGTGGACCGGTTGGTCGACGTACTGGCCACCGGTGCCCACGAGGGCTACCCGACGGAGCGCTCCCGGGTCACCTGAGAGGCGTGCAGCGGCGAATCTCCGGCGAGCCGATCACTGCCGGAACCAGCCGACCAGGTCCCGCTGGTCGATGGGGCGCGCACTCACAGGTGGTTTCGACGTGTGGTCGAGACAGCTGCTCGTGCCGGTCCGGCAGGTGAGGGGCCTCCGCGGACCGAGCCACGGGGGCTCCCAACCACGCCGAAGCAGCCCTGCGCCCTGGAGGTCCGCCTACACCTGGCGGGCGAAGACGATGACGTTGTCGAGATAACTGCCGGCGTTGCTGTCGAAGGGGCCGCCACAGGTGATCAGTCGCAACTCCGGACCCGGGGTATTGCCGTAGACGAGCAAGGTAGGGAAGTCGTCCTTAGGGACGACACGGACGTCGTACACCTCGAACGTGACAACGGATCCGTCTTCGCGGCCGACGTCGACCCGATCACCGACGGTCATCCGGCCCAGGTCGTAGAAGGCCGAGGGGCCGTTGGCGGCGCTGTCGACGTGCCCCTCGATCACGGCGGGGCCGATCTCGCCCGGGCGGGGCGAATCGCGGAACCAGGCGGCCTTGTCGTAATCGGGCCCGGGCTGTGGCACCTCGAGGGTGCCGTCCGGGTTGAGTCCGACGGTGATCAGTTCGGACGCCACGTCGATGGCCGGGATGGTCACCGAGAGCGGCAGCGTCACGGGAGTGGCCGGAACCGGTACGGGCTCGGGGCTCTGCTGCGTGGCGCGGGGGGCCGGGATGGCGCCCGGTGTCGTGGTCTCGGGTGCAGCTGCGGCCACGGGCAGTGGCGGATCGGCGTCCTGACCAAGGATGCCGACGGCCAACGCGGTGCCGCCGCCGAGAAGCAGCAGCACCGCGAGGACCATCGTGATCACCGGGCCAGGACGCCGGGCGCGGGGGGCCTTCCCCTCGTGCCCGGCGTCCTCGGTCATCAGTTCTGGGTCGAGAAGCGACGACGCGCCAGGAGGGCGCCACCACCGACAACCGCGAGGGCGCCGACACCGATCAGGCCGGCGGACTCGACACCGGTCGTGGAACCCGCGCCGGTCTCCACGCCACCCTGCGGCGTGGAGGCCATCTGGGAGACGTTCAGGACGCCACACAGAGCCGGGTCGGTTGCCTCACCGGGCAGCGACGGGTCGAGGTCCGACGGGCCGCGCTGGCCGGCGCTGTAGGCGCCGTCGCCGTCGTAGTCCACGCCGTGGACGACGACGACCGCCTTGCCGTCGGTGATGGCCTGGCCCACCGCCTCGCTGACCTGGACGTCGCCGCGGGAGTAATTGATGTTGTCACCCACGCCGAACCGGTCGACGGCCAGCGCCGAGTCCGGGGAGGCGTCCCCGGTGGTCGTCAGCGACACGACGATCTCGCCGTAGGCGGGAGCACCCTCGCTGGTGGTGAAGAACTCCTGCGGGTCGGTGTTGTCCGCGGCGGTGGGGCACTCGTTGCGGGCGCCCTCGCCGAAGTGGATGTGGGCGGCGTGGGGCGCGCCGGCCAGCAGGCCCTGGGCCGCCAGGGTGAACGACAGGGTGGTGCCGTTGACCTCCACCATGGCCTGGCCGCTACCACCGGACGGCGAAGACGGAGTGGGCGACAGCGCGCCCTGGACCGAGCCCTCGGCCGCGGCGGCGGGGCCGGCCGTGAGAAGGAGGGCCGCAATCCCCAGCACGGGAGCGGCGAGGACGGTTCGGGTGGTGCGCTTCATGGTGTCTCCTCTAATCGACTGCGGGCCCCGGGAGTGGAGCTCCGTCGGATGGTGTGACCACTTCATTCGGATGGTGTGACCACAGTCATCCAGTGTCACGGGGGTTTCGTATGTCAGCGCCGGATCGGTTCAGTCGCGACCGACCGGCCGAGTCGAAATCTATGGACAGTGGCGGCCGCCCGCCCGGCGAACCAGACGGTTTCGCCCTTGCGGGTGACGCCGTGGACGGCGACCGGCTGCCGGTGCCGTGGGTGTTCGGCGGGCGGATCGGGCTGGCTGTCGACGTCTCGCCGTGGCTGCGCCCGGACGCGCCGACCTGCCCGGAGCGACTGTTCGGTCAGAGGGCGCGGCCAGGGCCGGGAGGCCGACCAGCGGATCCCGGGCTTGTCGTCCGCGGCCGGGGGGTGTGGCTGTCGACCGGGTGCTGCTGTGCCCGCGTTGACCCGCCCACTCGACAGTCCAGAGCCGGCCGGCCGCGCCGGCACGGGGCGGTGAGGGCCCTGACCGACCCCGGCTTGGACGCACCCGCGGCTGGCTCGCCGCGGGGCCGGGGGGCTTCGACGGCCCCTGTCACCGGGGACGGTCTCCCACCTCGCGTCAGGCCGCCTCGGAGAGTCCGAGCCAGGTGCGCCAACGGGGGTCGACGGTACGGTGGCCGAGCAGTCGCCAGGCCGCACCGCTGGGCGCGCCGGGCGGGTGCGGCAGCGTCCACCCGAGCTCGGCCAGCGACCGGTCGGCCTTGGTGTGGTTGCACCGCCGGCAGGCAGCCACGACATTCTCCCAGGTGTGCGTACCGCCGCGGCTGCGCGGCCAGACGTGGTCGATGCTGGTGGCCCCGGCACCGCAGTAGACGCAGGTACCACCGTCCCGGGTGAACACGGCCCGCCGGGAGAGCGGCACCTGGACCGGGTAGGGCACCCGCACGAACCGGGTCAACCGGACGACGACCGGCACCGGGAGGGCGAGGACCTCGGCATGGCACAGCGCGTCGGACACGTCGACCGGCTCGGCCTTGTGGGCGAGCACCAGGACGATGGCCCGCCGGCTGGAGACCACGCACAACGGCTCGTAGGTGGCGTTCAGCAGGAGACAGGCGGCTGTGATGGCAGCGGGCGCTGTCGGCGCCGCGGGCGTGAAGGATCCAGGGCGGGGGTCGCGCCGCGGGCCCGGCGGGCCCGACGCGGTCGACGACCCGAGTGCGGTGAGCGACACGGGGCACCTCCGTCTGCCCCGGACCGCCGGGGCTGTGCGCGACCCACGGGCACCATCATCCTGCACTCTCCCCGTGTGGTACGGGCAAGTGGGTTCTCGGGCGGACGTGTGACGGTGGCTACGGTCGGGAGGTGACCGCCGTCCCACAGCCGCCCCCCGACCCCGCCGCATCCTCGGCCCTGCCCCCCGACCCCGCCGCATCCTCGGCCCTGCCCCCCGACCCCGCCGCATCCTCGGCCCTGCCCCCCGACCCCGCCCTCACGCCTCGCCTCGACCTGGTCGAGGACCTGCACGGACACCGGGTCGCCGACCCGTACCGCTGGCTGGAGGACGGCACCGACCCGCGGACGAGGGCGTGGACGGCGGCCCAGGACGCCTACGCGGGCGCCCTGCTCGGCGCCCTGACCGCGCGCGAGGCCTTCGCGACCCGGCTCGGCGAGCTGATGCGCTCGGGCGTCGTGGGCATCCCGGTCTGGCGGGCCGGGCGGGCCTTCTCCCTCCGCAGGGATTCCGGGCAGGAGCACGCCGTGCTGCGGGTGCGGGAGGCAGACGGGACCCTGCGCGTGCTGGTCGACCCGATGCTGCTCGATCCGGCCGGCACCACCACCCTGGATGCCTGGTCGCCCTCCTGGGAGGGCACCCGGCTCGCCTACCAGGTGTCGGTCGGCGGCGATGAGGAGTCCGCACTGCTCGTGCTGGACGTGGCCACCGGCGAGCTGCTCGAGGGCCCGGTAGACCGCTGCCGCTACTCCCCCGTGGCCTGGCTGCCCGGCGGGGAGGAGCTCTTCTACGTGCGTCGACTCGCCCCTGACCAGGTGCCGGCCGGGGAGGAGCAGTTCCACCGCCGGGTCTGGCGGCACCGGGTCGGCAGCGACCCGGCCACCGACGTGCTGGTGCACGGGGAGGGGCTGGACCCGACCAACTACTACGGCGTCCGGGTCTCCGCCGACGGCCGCTGGCTGGTGGTCTCGGCGTCGGCCGGCACCGCACCCCGGGACGACGTCTGGCTGGCCGACCTGCACGGGGACGCCGAGCTCCGCCCGCTGCAGGTCGGCGTGGACGCCCAGACCTCGGCCTGGGTGGCCCGGGACGGCCGGCTGTGGCTCCTCACCGACCGGGACGCCCCGCGCGGCCGGCTCGTCGTCGCCGACCCCACCGACCCGACCGGGTGGGACCCCGACTCCTGGACCGAGGTCATCGGCCGGCTCGACGACGCGGTGCTCTCCGACGTCGCCCTGGTCGACGGCGCGGACGGCTCGCTGCAGGTGCTCGCCGTGCACGCCGTGGACGCCACCGACCGACTCTCGCTGTGGGCCGCGGACGGCAGCGGCCGGCTGGCCGACGTCGCCGTCCCGCCGGGCTCGATCACCGGGGTGAGCTCACCGCCCGAGGGCGGCACGTCGGTCTGGGTCGGCTACACCGACCACGCCACCCCGCCCTCGGTGCTGCACTGGGACGCCACCGACCCGGGCACGCTGACCAGCTGGGAGCAGGCCCCGGTAGCCGGCGCCGTCCCCGACGTCGTCGTCACCGAGACGCACGCGACGTCACCCGACGGCACCCCGGTGCACCTGTTCGTCGTCGCACTGGAGGGCGCGCCCTCGCAGCCCCGCCCGACGGTGCTCTACGGGTACGGCGGCTTCAACGTCTCGCTGACGCCGGGCTACAGCGCGCAGACGCTGGCCTGGGTCGCGGCCGGGGGCGTGTGGGCGGTGGCCAACGTGCGCGGCGGGTCCGAGCACGGCGAGCAGTGGCACCGGGCCGGGATGCGCGAGCACAAGCAGAACGTGTTCGACGACTTCGCAGCCGCCGGGGAGCACCTGGTGGCCCGGGGGTGGACGACGCACGAGCAGCTCGCCGTCTTCGGTGGCTCCAACGGCGGACTGCTGGTCGGCGCGACGCTGACCCAACGCCCCGACCTGGCCGCGGCCGTCGTCTGCAGCGCGCCGTTGCTGGACATGGTCCGATACGAGCTCTTCGGCCTGGGCCGGACCTGGAACGACGAGTACGGCACGGCGGCGGACCCCGAGGAGCTCGGCTGGCTGCTCGGCTACTCCCCCTACCACCGGGTCGTGGAGGGCACCGCGTACCCGGCGGTGCTCGTCACGACCTTCGAGTCCGACACGCGGGTGGACCCACTGCACGGCCGCAAGCTGACCGCGGCGTTGCAGCACGCCACGTCCGGGGACGCGCCGATCGTGCTCCGGCGTGAGGTGGCGGTGGGCCACGGGGCGCGGGCGGTGAGCCGCACGGTGGGGCTCGCGGCCGACCAGCTCTCCTTCCTGGCGGCGCACACCGGGCTCACCGCCCGCTGACCCCCCGCCGTCCCGATGCCCCGGTCCCCAGGACCGGGCGACGCGTGACCACCTGACGGCGGGGGTCGACCGATGACGTCCACGCACCTGCCAGACTCCACCGTGATGATCAACGCACTGTCCGTGATCGCAGCTGAGGGCGACGGCTTCGAAGCCGCCGTCCCCAGCTGCGTGACCGACGACTCGTCGTCGCTGTGCGCGCGGCTGTACGAGTGGTTCGGGCTGGACTGGTTGGCCGCGAACGCACAGACGCTGGTGGCCACCCCGCTCCGGATCCTGCTCATCGTCGTCGTCGCCCTCGTGGCGCGGGCGGTCGTCAACCGGACGATCCGCCGGCTCACCGACCGCACCGCGACCGGCCAGGTGCCGACGATCCTCAAGCCGCGACGGTCCAAGGGGCCCGGGCCCTCGCACCAGCAGGTGGTCGAGCAGGTGGCCGCCCGCCGGACGCAACGGTCCGAGGCGGTCGGGTCGGTGCTGCGCAACTTCTCCTCGATCGTCGTCTTCTTCATCGCGATCGTGCTGGTGCTGGGCGAGCTGGGGATCAACCTGGCGCCGATCGTGGCCTCGGCCGGGGTCGTCGGCGTCGCGCTGGGCTTCGGTGCGCAGAACCTGATCAAGGACTTCATCGCCGGGATCGGGATCATCCTGGAGGACCAGTACGGCGTCGGTGACGTGGTGGACCTCGGTGAGGCCAGCGGCACCGTGGAGGCCGTGGGCCTGCGGATCACCCGACTGCGCGACGTCAACGGCGTGGTCTGGTACGCCCGCAACGGCGAGGTGCTGCGGGTGGGGAACAAGAGTCAGGGCTACGCCCAGGTCGTCATCGACATCCCGGTCGCCCACGACACCGACCTCGAGCGCTGCCGTGAGGTCATCCAGGAGGTCGGGGACGCCGTCTACGCCGAGCCCGACTGGAGCGACGTGCTGCTCGACGAGCCCGAGTCGCTCGGGGTCGAGTCGATCACCGCGCAGGGCATCCTCATGCGCCTGCAGGTCCGGACGACGAACGCCGACCAGTGGCGGGTCGCCCGCGAGCTGCGGATGCGGCTGCAGGAGCGGTTCGCCACCGAGGGCATCAAGATCCCGGTCCCGACGTTCGGGGGCTCCGTGACGGGTGTTGCACCCTGAGCCACCGCGCCTCGGACGACGTGGCGGCCGACCGGCCGGCGAGCTACCGGTCGGTCTTCGCGGTGCGCGAGTACCGGCCGCTGTTCGGCTCGTACCTGTTGTCGACTGTCGGCGACGAGTTGGCCCGGTTGGCCCTCACCGTGCTGGTGTACCAGCGGACCGGGTCGGCGCTGCTCAGCGCGGCCACGTTCGCGATCAGCTACCTGCCGTGGCTACTCGGGGGGCCCGTCCTCTCCGCCTTGGCCGACCGTTTCCCCCGCAAGACCGTGCTGGTAGCCAGCGACGGCGCCCGGGCGCTGCTGGTGGCGGTCATGGCGGTGCCCGGCGTCCCGCTCCCGGCACTGCTGGTCCTGCTACTGCTGGTGTCGGTCTGCTCCCCGCCCTTCGAGGCCGCCCGAGCCGCTCTGTCGGCCGACGTGCTCACCGACGACCGCTACGCCGTGGCGAGCTCGCTCACCGGCATCGTCCAGCAGCTCGCCCAGGTGGGTGGGTTCCTGCTCGGTGGGGCACTGGCCGCGGCCTTTTCGCCGTCGGTGGCCCTCGGCCTGAACGCGGCCACCTTCGCCGTCTCCGCGCTGTGGTTGTCAGTCGGCCTGCGGCACCGCCCCGCGCCCGTGCGGGATGCCGGGGAGGACCCTGGGACGGTGCTGGCCGATGTCGGTCAGGGGCTGCGGTTCGTGCTGGGCACCCCGCGGCTGGCCTCGATCGTGGCCGTGCTGTGGGTCGGATCGTTCTTCCTGAACGCCCCGGAGGGCATCGTCACCCCGCTGTCGGTCGAGCTGACCGGGGGCACCGCGCTGGTCGGGGTGCTGTTGGCCGCGAACCCGGTCGGCGCGATCGTGGGTGCCGTGCTCGTCGGCCGGTTCTGCCCGCCGTCGTTGCGTGAGCGGTTGGTCATCCCCCTGGTGATCGCGTCCCTGACGCCCCTGCTGTTGCTCTGGCCGGCGCAGTGGCTCCTCGAGGGCGCGGGCCTGCTGCTGGTCGTCACCCTCCTGCTGGCGCTGTCCGGGATCGGCATGGCGTGGACGATCCCGCTCAACGTGGTCTTCGTGCAGTCCGTGCCGTCGGCCTACCGCGGTCGCGCTTTCGGCGTGGCGATCGCCGGCCTCTTCGGTGCCCAGGGGCTGGGTGTGGTGGCCGCCGGGGGTCTCGCCTCGGTCCTTCCGCCCACGACCGTGGTGATCGTGCTCGGCGGCGTCGGGCTGCTCGTCGTCATCCCCCCGCTGGTCGCGCTGGCCCGCACCCGCCTCCCCGGCGGCGGCGCCGTTGCGGGACCATCGGAGGCATGAGCGAGTCGAGTCGGCCCCTCCCCTCGGCGCGCACGTTCTACGCCGAGGTCGGCGGGGCCCCCACCTTCCACGCCCTGGTGGCGCACTTCTACGCCGGCGTCCGGGTGGACCCGATCCTGGCGCCGTTGTACCCGCAGGATGACTGGGAGGGCGCCGAGGCGCGGCTCCGCAGCTTTCTGGAGCAGTACTGGGGCGGTCCGACCACCTACTCCCAGGAGCGCGGGCACCCGCGGCTGCGGATGCGGCACGCCCCGTTCGCCATCGCCGAGCCCGAGCGGGACGCCTGGCTGCGGCTGATGCGCACCGCCGTGGACTCCCTGGACCTCACGCCCGACCAGGACGCCACCCTCTGGGGCTACCTGGAGATGGCCGCCCGCTCCATGCAGAACCGCTGGAGCGAGCCGACCGAGGGCGACCTCTCCCCCTGACCGACCGCACCGGCCGCCGAACCCCCGAGGGCCTGACGCACCGCGCGGGCCCGGGCCGCGGACCCGACTCGTCGTCGCCCGTGCTCCGCGTGCCCAGCCGAGTGCCCTCCCGAGTCCGCGGCTACTCCAGTTCCGCACATCCTGGTCAGACGGCCGGGCCCGACCGCCGGACCTCTGCACCCGCCGGGTCGGGTACCTTCCCGCGGACCGGGTCGACGATCGGGTCGACCCATCCGTCCCGCCGGACAGCCCGCCGGCGCCGTCGCCGGAGGTACGACCCGTGAAGACCAGGGACCTGGCCTACATCGCGCTCTTCGCCGCCATCACCGCCGTCCTGGGGCTCGTCCCGGCGATCAACGTCGGGCCGGTGCCGATCACCGCGCAGACCCTCGGCGTCATGCTCGCCGGCTCCGTGCTGGGCGCCCGCCGCGGCTTCCTGGCACTGCTGCTCTTCCTGGTGCTCGTCGCCGTCGGGCTGCCGGTGCTCCCCGGTGGCGGCGGCGGGCTGGCCGTCTTCGCCGGCCCCACCGCCGGTTACCTGGTCGCCTGGCCGATCGCGGCCGGGGTCATCGGCGCGATCACCGAGCGGGTCTGGTCCCGGTACGACCTGGCCTGGGCGGTCGTGGCGAACGCGGTCGGCGGGATCGTCGTGGTCTACGCGATCGGGGTCACCGTGCTGGCCCTGGTCCTGGACCTGTCCTTCGCGGCCGCGCTGGCCTCGGGGGCCGCGCCCTTCCTCATCGGCGACGCCGTCAAGGTCGCCATTGCCAGCGTGGTCGCCGTCCAGGTGCGCCGCGCCTACCCGGTGATCGAGCGGCCGCGCCGGGCGGCCGCCACCTCGTGAGACGCCGGCGGTCCGGGTCCGGTGATCCGGCCGCCGTCGCCGACCCCGCCCGCGGGATCGAGCTGCGCGGCGTCGGCCACGCCTACGGCGAGCGGACGGTGCTCACCGACGTCACGCTGACCCTGCACGAGCAGCGGGTCGGGGTCGTCGGGGCCAACGGATCCGGCAAGTCCACGTTCGCCCGGCTGCTCAACGGCCTCGTCGTCCCGACCGCCGGCCAGGTGCTGGTCGACGGGCTGTCCACGGCCACCGAGCTGCGCGCCGTCCGCCGCCGCGTCGGGTTCGTCTTCCAGGACCCCGACGCCCAGATCGTGCACCCCACGGTCGCCGAGGACGTCGCCTTCGGGCTGCAGAACCAGGGCGTCCCGGCCGCCGAGCGGGACGCCCGGGTGGCCGAGGCCCTGCAACGGTTCGGTTTGGACGGGCACGCCGACCACCCGGCCCACCTGCTCTCCGGCGGGCAGAAGCAGCTGCTGGCCATCGCCGGGGTGTTGGTCATGCGACCGGCCCGGGTGGTCTTCGACGAGCCCACGACGCTGCTGGACCTGCTCAACACCCGGCGGGTCTCGGACCTGATCGGCGGGCTGGACGAACGGGTCGTCGTCGTCACCCACGACCTGGACCTGCTCACCGACTTCGACCGGGTGCTGGTGGTCGACCGCGGCCGGGTGGTGGCCGACGACGTCCCCGCGCCGGCGCTGGCCGGGTACCGCGCGCTGATGGACACCCGCCGGTGACCCTCGCGCTGTACGTGCCCGGCGGCAGCCCGGTGCACCGGCTCCCCGCGGGTCTCAAGCTGCTGGTGCTGGCCGTCGGGAGCGTGCTGCTCCTCGCCCTCAGCTCATGGCCGGTAGTGCTCGGCGGGCTGGCCGGGGTGCTGCTGGTCGGGCTCGGGCTGGCCCGGTTGTCCCCCGCCACGTTGTGGCGCCAGGTCCGGACCGTGCTGTGGTTCCTGGTGGCGCTGCTGGTCGTGCACGTGGTCGTCGACGGCTGGCGAGAGGGCCTGGACACCGGCGGGCTGGCCGTCGTCCGGTTACTGACCCTGGTGCTGGCCGCGGCCGTGGTGACCGCGACGAGCCGGGTGAGCGCGATGGTCGCCGTCGTCGAGCGGGTGTGCGGGCCGCTGCGGCTGGTCGGCGTCCGGCCGGCCCGGATCGGGCTGCTGGTGGCCATGACGCTGCGCTTCATCCCGGTGGTCAGCGAGCGGGCCGAGCGCATCCGGGAGGCACAGGCCGCCCGCGGCGGGGCGGTCCGTGGGCCGCGCGCGCTGGCCGTCACCGTGGTCCCGCTGCTGGTCCAGGTGCTGGTGTTGGCGCACACCCTGGCCGAGGCGCTGGACGCGCGCGGGGCAGACTCCGAGGCGTGACCGTCGTCGGCCTGTTCGTGACCCCCCGCGCCGCCGCCCCGATGCAGGCGGTCGACCGGGTGCAGGCCCTGCCGGGCGTGGGCCTGGCGGGCGACCGGTACGCCCTGGGCGGGGGCACCTGGGCGAACTGGCCGGACGGCGAGAAGCAGGTGACCCTCATCGACACCGACGCAGTCGACGAGGTCGCCGCCCTCGTCGGCGCCCGGTTCACCCCGGCCGACACCCGGCGCAACGTGGTGACCCTCGGGGTCGACCTGCCCGCACTGGTCGGCCGGTACTTCCTGGTCGGGGAGGCGCTGGCGTTCGGGATGAAGCGCTGCCCGCCGTGCCGGCACCTGGCCCTGCTGACCGGCTTGCCGTTGGTGAAGCCGATGGCGCTGCGCGGGGGGATCAACGCGGCGTTGCTCAGCGCCGGCACGATCGCCGTCGGCTCGGTCGTCCGTGAGGTCGACGACGCCGAGGCCGCCTCGCTCGGGGCCCCCGGCGTGCGGCCGGTGCCGCGCGTGGTCGGGGCCTGACTCAGCCGGTCGGCAGCGGGCCCTCGTCCAGGTGGGCGGCGAGGAACTCCTTCTCCCCCGGGGTCAACCGGCGCGGCCGGTTCAGCGCGAAGTCGACAGGCACCAGCAGCGTGCTGCCGGTGACGGCCAGCGCGCCGTGGTCGAAGAGCTCGTAGTGGCAGGTGAACGCCGCCGCCCGGACCCCCGAGCACCAGATCTGCACGTCCAGCGGCACGGCGTCGTAGACCACGGGCCGCTTGTAGGTGATCTCGTGCTTGGCCACGACGATGCCGCGGCGCAGGCCGGTGATCTCGTCGTGGGTGGGCTGGTCGAAGAACAGCGCCACCCGCGCGGTCTCGAAGTAGCCGAGGAAGGCGACGTTGTTGACGTGCTGGTAGGCGTCCATGTCCGACCAGCGCATCGGGACCTGCACCGAGAACCTCACGGGGGCACACCCTGCCGTACCGGGGCGGTCCTACGGTGACGGGGTGACCTGGGACCCGACCGAGCACGGTGTCGTCGAGTTCCCCTCCGGCCGGCGGATGCGCGGCCGGGGGCTGGGGGAGCAGCTGCCCGACCCCGCATCCGGGCTGCTGCTGCTGGGCCGGGACCGCACGGTGCCGTGGCCGCACACCTGGGTGTCCTGGCCGGACTTCCGGCTGCCGCGTTCCCCGGCGGACCTGCACCACGCGCTCACCGACCTGTTGGAGCGGGCCGGGACCGAGCGGATCGAGGTCGCCTGCGCGGGCGGCACCGGGCGGACCGGCACCGCGCTGGCCTGTCTGGCGGTGCTGGACGGCGTGCCCGCGGACCGGGCGGTGGACTGGGTGCGCGCCCGGTACCGGCGCCGCGCGGTGGAGACCCCGGCCCAGCGTCACCTGGTCGCCGGCTGGCCACCCCGCGCCTGACCCCGCCCGGCACGCAGCGGGGCCCCACACCGCTCGTGGCGGTGTGGGGCCCCGGTGAGGTCGTGGAACGCCCCGGCCGCTGGGTCCCGCCACACGCGGAGCGTGTTATCGGGGGCGGCGGCGTCCTGCCTCAGTCGCGCGAGAGCTTGCGGTAGGTCGCGCGGTGCGGGCGGGCCGCATCGGCGCCGAGCCGCTCGATCTTGTTCTTCTCGTAGTCCTCGAAGTTGCCCTCGAACCAGAACCACGTGCTGTCGCCCTCGTAGGCCAGGATGTGCGTCGCGACCCGGTCCAGGAACCACCGGTCGTGGCTGACCACCACGGCGCAACCCGGGAACTCCAGCAGCGCGCCCTCCAGGCTGGTGAGCGTCTCGACGTCCAGGTCGTTGGTCGGCTCGTCGAGCAGCAGCAGGTTGCCGCCCTCCTTGAGCGTCAGCGCCAGGTTCAGTCGGTTGCGCTCGCCACCGGAGAGCACGCCGGTCTTCTTCTGCTGGTCCGGGCCCTTGAACCCGAACGCGGAGACGTAGGCCCGCGAGGGCATCTCGACGTTGCCGACCTTGATGTGGTCCAGCCCGTCGGACACGACCTCCCACAGGCTCTTGGCCGGGTCCAGACCGCCGCGGTCCTGCGCGACGTAGGCGACCTTGACCGTCTCACCGATCTTGATGGAACCGGTGTCGGGGGTCTCCTGGCCGACCAACATCTTGAACAGCGTGGTCTTGCCGGCGCCGTTGGGGCCGACGACGCCGACGATGCCGTTGCGCGGCAGAGTGAAGGACAGGTCGTCGATCAGCACCCGTTCGCCGAAGCCCTTGGTCAGTTTCGCTGTCTCGACCACGATCGAGCCCAGCCGCGGGCCCGGCGGGATCTGGATCTCCTCGAAGTCCAGCTTGCGGAACTTGTCGGCCTCCGCGGCCATCTCCTCGTAGCGGGCCAGCCGTGCCTTGGACTTGGCCTGGCGGGCCTTGGCGCCCGAGCGCACCCACTCCAGCTCCTCGCGCAGCCGCTTGGCGCGCTTGGCGTCCTTGGCCCCCTCGACCTTGAGGCGGCCGGCCTTGGTCTCCAGGTACGTGGAGTAGTTGCCCTCGTAGGGGTAGGCCCGGCCGCGGTCGAGCTCGAGGATCCACTGCGCCACGTTGTCCAGGAAGTACCGGTCGTGGGTGACGGCGACGACGGTGCCGGCGTACTTCTCCAGGTGCGCCTCCAGCCAGGCCACGGACTCGGCGTCCAGGTGGTTGGTGGGCTCGTCGAGCAGCAGCAGGTCCGGCGCCTCGAGCAGCAGCTTGCACAGCGCGACACGGCGGCGCTCACCACCGGAGAGCACTGTCACGTCGGCGTCGCCGGGCGGGCAGCGCAGTGCGTCCATGGCCTGCTCGATGCGGTTGTCGAGCTCCCAGCCGTCGGCGTTCTCGATGACCTCCATGAGGTCGCCCTGCTCGGTCAGCAGCGCGTCGAAGTCTGCGTCGGGCTCGCCCATCGCGGCGCTGACCTCCTCGAAGCGGTTCAGCGCGGCCCGGACCTCCTTGACGGCCTCCTCGACGTTGCCGCGCACGTCGAGGTCCTCGTTGAGCGGCGGCTCCTGCTGCAGCATGCCCACGGTCGCGCCCGGGGCGAGCACGGTGTCGCCGTTGGAGGCGGTCTCCATGCCGGCCATGATCTTCAGGACCGTGGACTTGCCGGCGCCGTTGGGGCCGACGACGCCGATCTTCGCGCCCGGCAGGAACGCCAGGGTGACGTCGTCGAGGATGACCTTGTCTCCGTGCGCCTTGCGCGCGCGAACCATGGAGTATATGTACTGGGCCACAGGAGCCTTCCGTCGTCTGCGTGTCGTGCTGGTCCGGTGTCGCGGCCGGGCGACCTCCCTGGGGGTCCGCACCGCGCCTGCCCGCCCAGTCTCCCAGCCCCGGGCAAGCCCGGTGGCGCCGGGACCGGGACCCCGGACCCGGCGCCGCCGAGGTCAGAACGGCGCGGCCACGGCCTCACCCGTCGTGGTGTCCACCCGGTCGCCGTCCACGTGCTCGTAGGCGGTGTCGTCGTCGGGCCCGGAGCGGGCCTCGCCGTCGGTAGCGGTCAGCCCGGACGCGTCGTCGGGCACCCCCGGGGAGGTCGGCGACGCCCGCACGGTCCGGGTGAAGGAGGACCGGCCCCGCGACAGGTCGTGCCCCACCGCCTGGGCGGTGATCACCGGTTTGCTGCGCTTGCCGCCCTCGACCTCCCACTCCGACGTCCACAGGTGGCCCTTCACGACCACCGGATCGCCTTTGAGTACGCTGACGCTGACGTTCGCGCCGAGCTCGTTCCAGCAGTCGACGTCGACCCAGAGGGTCTTGCCGTCGCTCCACTGGTTGGTCGCGCCGTCGAACCTGCGTTCGGTGGCGGCCATCCTGAACTTGGTCACCTCGCCGGTGCCGGCGCGCTTGCGCTCGGGCTTGTCGGCCACGTTCCCTGTGACGACGATCGGGCTCTCGTTCACGGTGCTCCTCCGGGACGTCCTGCCGGCGACTCCCGCCGGACGTCACCGACCCTCGCCCCGGCGCACCCTCCCGGGACCGCCGCACGACCATCTGTGGACGGCCGCCCCGGTGTGGACGACGGCCGGCACGGGGCGCTCCGGCCGGGTACGGGCGGATGGGATGCTCTACCCGCCGAGCGCCCGTAGCTCAGCGGATAGAGCAGGGGCCTTCTAATCCCTTGGTCGCAGGTTCGATTCCTGCCGGGCGCACCAGGGGCGGGGGCCTCCGCGCGGGGTCAGCGGCGGGGCGTCCAGCCGATCGCCGGCGCGACCTCACGGACGACGGTCTCCAGCAGCCGGGTGTTGTAGTCCACCCCGAGCATGTTGGGCACCGTCAGCAGCAGGGTGTCGGCCTCCCGCACGGCGGCGTCCTTCGACAGCTCCTCGGCCAGCTGGTCCGGCGGGCCGGCGTAGGTCTTGCCGAACCGGGAGCGCACGCCCCCGAGCAGCCCGACCTGGTCGTCCCCGCTGCGGTCGCCGAAGTACACCCGGTCCTCGTCGGTGACCACCGGCATGACGCTGCGGCTGACCGACACCCGGGGCTCGTGCGCCCAGCCGGCGTCGGCCCACGCGGCCCGGTAGCGCTCGATCTGCTCGGCCTGCAGCTCGTCGAACGGGATGCCGGTGTCCTCGCTGAGCAGCGTGGAGCTCATCAGGTTCATGCCCTGCTCGGCGCTCCAGACCGCGCTGGCCCGGGTGCCCGAGCCCCACCAGATCCGCTCGGACAGACCGCGGGACTGCGGCTGGACGGCCAGCCGGCCACTGACCCCGCCGGTCATCCGCGGGTCGGCGTCAGCCACCCCGGCGCCTGCGATCGCGGCCCGGAACGACGCGGTGTGCTCGCGGGCCAGGTTGCCGTCGTCGACACCGTCGGCCGCGACGTACCCGAACGCCTCGGCGCCGCGCAGCGCCGTCTCCGGTGATCCCCGGCTGATGCCGAGCTGCAGCCGGCCGTCGCTGAGCAGGTCGCTGATCGCGGCCTCCTCGGCCATGTACAGCGGGTTCTCGTAGCGCATGTCGATGACGCCGGTGCCGATCTCGATCCAGCTGGTGCGGGCGGCCACGGCGGCCAGCAGCGGGAAGGGCGCGGCGAGCTGCCGGGCGAAGTGGTGCACCCGGTAGTAGGCACCGTCCAGGCCCAGTTCCTCGGCGGCGACGGCGAGCTCGACGCTCTGCAGCAGCGCGTCGCGCCCGGTGCGCACCTGCGAGCCGTGACCCGGGTTCCAGTTCCCGAAGCTCAGGAAGCCGATCTTCTTGTCCATGTCCCCTTCAGCGTCCGCGAGCCCCGAGGTGTTCCAGCGTTCAACCAGGTGCGACAGCCCCGCCCAGCGACGTGACAGGCCCGACCGCAGTGCGGTCGGGCCTGTCACGAGCCGGGCTCAGACGCGGCTGAGCTCCAGGGTCGGGTAGTCGGTGTAGCCCTCGGCCCCGCCGCCGTAGAAGGTCGCCAGGTCCGGCTCGTTCTCCTCGTGCCCACCGGCCCAGCGCGCGACCAGGTCCGGGTTGGCGATCACGGCCCGGCCGACGGCGACGCACTCCGCCTGGCCGGACTCGACGAGGGCCACGGCCTCGGCCCGCGGGGTCGGCGAGGCGAAACCGGTGTTCGCCATCAGCGGGCCGCCGAAGCGGCGGCGCAGGTCCTGCACCAGCTCACCGGCGGGCTCGGCGTGCAGCACGGAGAGGTAGGCCAGGCCCAGCGGGGCCAGCGCATCGACCAGCACGCCGTAGGTCTCGCGGACGTCGGCGGCGTCGTTCTCGATCACGCCCTGGACGCCGTGCGCGGGCGAGATCCGCAGACCTACCCGGCCGGCTCCGATCTCGGCGGCCACCTCGGTGACGACCTCGACGACGAAGCGGGCCCGGGCCTGCGGGCTGCCGCCGTAGACGTCGGTGCGGGTGTTGGAGCCCGGCGACAGGAACTCGTGCAGCAGGTAGCCGTTGGCGCCGTGCACCTCGACCCCGTCGAGGCCGGCATCGACGGCGCGACGGGCGGCGGCCACGAACTCGGCCTTGACCGCCACCGCCTCCTCGGTGGTCAGCGCGTGCGGGACCGGGTAGTCGGCCTTGCCCTCGGGCGTGTGCACCTGGCCGTCGATCGCGATCGCCGAGGGGGCCACGATCCGGTCGGTGCCGGTGATGTCGGGGTGCGACACCCGGCCGGCGTTCATCACCTGCATGACGACGACGCCACCGCGGGCGTGCACGGCGTCGGCGACGCGGGCCCAGCCGGCAGCCTGCTCGTCGGTCACGATGCCCGGCTGGCCGGGGTAGCCGCGGGACTCCGCGCTCGGGTAGGTGCCTTCGGTGACGATGAGGCCGACACCGGCGCGCTGGGCGTAGTGCTCGACGACCAGGTCGCCGGGGACGCCGTCGACGCCCGAGCGCATCCGGGTCAGCGGAGCCATCGCGATGCGGTTGGCGAGCTCGAGGTCGCCGAGGCGTACGGGGGAGAACAGGTCCATGCCCGGGCCAGCGGTCGGGCACCGCGGACCATTCCGGACCGGTCCTGCGGCTCCGGTCACACCCGTGCCGGAGATCAGCACGTGCGTCGACGGGTGCCTGCCAGACCCGCCCGCCCCACGCGTCGCGACACGCAGCTGGGGGTGACGGAACGTGACGACGCGACCACGACGCTCCTGTGTCGCTTGCGCGGTTACAGCGGGTGCATGGGTGAGGCTGTCCCGGTGAGCCTCTCTGCCCCGCCGACCCCACCGGGGTCCCCCGGTGGTCCCACCGGGCCGCGGGCCGTCGACACCCTGCTCGCCGACCGCGGTCAGCTGTTCCGCGCGCTGTTCCTCGCAGCACCCATCGGCAAAGCCGTCGTGGGGCTCGACGGCCACCTGCAGGTGGTCAACCCGGCGATGTGCACGCTGACCGGTCGATCCGCCGACGAGCTCATCGGCCGGCACCTGGACCTGCTCGCACACCCCGACGACGTCCCCGCCGAGGACCTGGCCCCCGCCCCCGTCGCCGGTGCCACCGTGCTCGACCCGCACCTCGAGATCGTCGGCGAGCGCCGGCTGCAGCGCGCCGACGGCAGCACGCTGTGGGTGCAGCAGGCCCGCGAGCTGGTCCGGCGCACCAACGGCGACCCGCACTTCGTGGTGCTGTCGCTGGTCGACGTCACCGACCGCCGGCGCGCCGAGGAGGACCTGGTCCGCCGCGCGCTCACCGACCCGCTGACCGGCTTGCCCAACCGCCGCTCGCTGACCGACCGGCTGCAACACGCGCTGAACCTGTCCCGTCGCCGCGGCGCCCCGGTCGGCCTCGTCTACCTCGACCTCGACAGGTTCAAGGCGGTCAACGACTCCCTCGGCCACGAGGCCGGCGACCAGCTGCTGTGCCAGGTCGCCGACCGGCTGCGCTGGTCGACCCGGGTCGAGGACACCGCCGTCCGGCTGGGTGCCGACGAGTTCCTGATCCTGGCCGAGGACGTCGACGACATCGAGGGCCTGCGCACCCTGGCCGACCGGCTGATGCGGGTGCTCGACGACCCGTTCCACGTCAACGACCGCGAGATCGTGCTGTCGGCCAGCATGGGCCTGACCCTCGGCGTCGACGCTGCCCCCGACGCCCTGCTCAAGCAGGCGCACGGCGCGCTCACCCGGGCCAAGGCCAACGGCGGCCGCGGCCGGGTCGAGGTCCACGACGAGGCGTTGTCCGACGGCGACGTCGACCAGCTGCAGCTGGAGAGCGACCTGCGGCACGCGGTGGACGCCGGCGAGCTGCGGCTGTACTACCAGCCGATCGTGGCACTGGCCGACGAGCGGCTGCTCGGCTACGAGGCCCTCATCCGCTGGCAGCACCCCACCCGGGGACTGCTGCCGCCGGGCGCCTTCCTGGACGCCGCCGAGAACAACCGGCTGACCTCCAAGCTGGGCGCCTGGGTGCTCCGCCGGGCCTGCACCGACGCCGCCGGCTGGGAGTCCAGCCTGCGGGTGCACGTCAACATCTCCGCCCGCCACCTGGCCGAGCCGGGGTTCCCCGAGCTGGTCGCTGCCGCCCTGGCCGAGTCCGGCCTGGAGGCCGGCCGGCTCGAGCTGGAGATCACCGAGTCGACCGCGCTCTTCGCCGCCGAGGCCACGCTGCGCTCGGTCTCCGAGGTCACCGCGGCCGGCGTCACGCTGGCCCTGGACGACTTCGGCACCGGCTACTCGGCGATCACCGCGCTGCACCGGCTGCCGATCCACACCGTGAAGATCGACAGGTCCTTCGTCGCCGACGTGGTCACCGAGCCCTCCACGGCCGCGCTGGTCCAGGGCCTGCTGCAGCTGGGGCAGGGCATGGGCCTGGAGGTCATCGCCGAGGGCATCGAGGACCAGGACCAGGCCGACTGGCTGCGCGAGCACGGCTGCCTGATGGCCCAGGGCTACGCGTTCGGCCGACCGGCCCCGCTGCCCGCCCGGGCAGCCGCCCCCGTCTGAACCACCCGCCCCGGTCGGGGCGGGCGGTCAGTCGGCGGTGACAGTCGTCAGGTCGGGGCGCTTGGCCGTGCGGCCGTCCCCCGAGGACCGGCCGCGCAGTCGCCGTCCGACCCAGGGCACCAGGAACGTCCGCACCCACGCCGCCTCGGCGGCGACCCGCGCGCCAGCCGGGCCGCGGGCGGCTCGGTGGCCAGCGGGGTGCTCCAGTCACCGTCCACCGGCACGCCCAGTACAGCGGCTGCAGCGAGTGCTGTCCGTCGGTGACCCTCGGGGTTGAGGTGCAGCCGGTCGACGTCCCACATCCGGCGGTCCTGCACCCAGGTCGAGCCCCATTGGTCCAGCACGACCGCGCCGTGCCGGCGGGCGATCGACCACAGGTGCGCGTTGTAGATCGCCGAGCGACCCCGGGTCCGCCCGAGCAGCGGGGTCTGCCGGGGGTCGACGCCGGTGGCCAGGAGCACGTCGGCGCCGGTCGACCGGACCTCGACGACGGCCTCCTCCATCAGGGCGGCCAGCGCGTCGGGGTCGGCGCCAGGACGCAGCAGGTCGTTCCCGCCGGCGACGATGCTCACCAGGTCGGGACCGACGGCCAGCGCTGCGGGCAGCTGCCCGTCGAGCACCTGGGCCAGCAGCCGGCCCCGGACGGCCAGGTTGGCGTAGTCGACCGAGCCCTGCGCTGCGGCCAGGTGCCCGGCCAGCCGGTCGGCCCAGCCGCGGTGCTCCCCCGCCATCTCGGAGGGGTCGGCCATCCCCTCGGTGAAGCTGTCGCCGATCGCCACGTACCGCTGCCACTCGCTCCGCACCCGGCCATCATGGGCGGCCCGGGTCGGTGAGCGGGCACACACCCGTCGCGAGTGGTCGTCCCGGGCGCCGGGCCGGGATCATGCGCGCATGCGCACCGACGTCGCCTGCAGTCTCACCGTCTCCTCCCCCGTCCCGGCGACCGCGCTCCTCCAGGTGGCCGTGGCCGCGCCGGAGACCGAGGAGCTGACCGTCGTCTCGGCCGGACAGGCCCGCTCCGCGGTCGAGGAGACCGACGTCGACGGCGCCCGGGTGCACAAGCTGGAGCTCGCGGCCGGCGAGACGACGATCGCCTACTCGGCCTCGGTGCAGTCCGGCGGCGCCGCCCGCGAGGTGACTGCCGCCGACTGGGCCACCTACCTGCGGCCCTCCCGCTACTGCCCGTCGGACCAGGTCGAGGGCTTCGCCTCAGCCGAGTTCGACCAGACGATCGAGCGCCGCGAGCTGGTCCGTCAGGTCGCCCGGTGGGTCACCGACCGGCTGGTCTACGTCGCCGGCGCCAGCCGCCCGGTGGACACCGCGATCGACACCCTGCTGGCCGGCTCCGGGGTGTGCCGGGACTACACCCACCTGACCGTGATGTTGCTGCGGGCGCTGGAGGTGCCGGCCCGGCTGGTCGCGGTCTACGCGCCGGGGCTCGCGCCGATGGACTTCCACGCCGTGGTCGAGGCCGACGTGGACGGCGCCTGGTCGACCGTGGACCCCACCCGGTTGGCCCCGACGTCGTCCCTGGTGCGGATCTGCCACGGCCGGGACGCCGCGGACACCGCGTTCCTGTCGCTGTTCGGCGGCCGCGCGACGCTGGGCCGGATGACCGTGACCGCCACGGTGGACGGCGTCCTGCCGGTTCCGGACGACGCCCCCTTCGCGCTGGCCTGAACCC
>JBBSVA010000013.1:0-51459 GCA_038233915.1 Mycobacteriales bacterium
GCCGACCCCGTCGTCGTCGGCCCCCACACCACCGGGCTCGCCCCGGCCGCCTGCACTCCTCCGGAGGAACCCCACGTGAGCGCACCGCAGAGCAGCACCGACACCGCCGGCACGGCGACCACCGCCGAGGCCACGTCCGACGCCGTCCTGCCGCAGGTGGGGGGCGAGACCGACCTGCCGGACGCGGACGAGATCACCGCCGACGCGGTCGTCGAGCCGGTCGACGCCACCGAGGCCGGCGCCGAGGACGGCGAGGGCGGCGTCGAGGACGGCGAGGACGAGGACGAGGAGGGCGACGACCTCCTGGTACAGGAGGGCGACGTCGCCGGGGACTACCTGGAGCGGCTGCTGGACATCCTCGACGTGGACGGCGACATCGACCTCGACGTCGAGGGCGACCGGGCCTCGGTAGCCGTCGTCGGCGGTCAGCTGACCACCCTGATCGGGCCCGACGGCGCGACCCTGGAGGCCCTGCAGGAGCTCACCCGGCTCGCCGTGGCCCAGTCCACCGGCACCCGCAGCCGGTTGATGCTCGACGTCGGCGGCTTCCGCGCCCAGCGCCGGGCGGACCTGACCGCGCTTGCGGGCGAGGCCGCCGCCCGGGTCGCCGGCAGCGGCGCCCCCGAGCGGTTGGCCGCGATGAACCCGTTCGAGCGCAAGGTGGTGCACGACGTCATCGCCGCCGCGGTCGGGGTGCGCAGCGAGTCCGAGGGCGAGGAGCCGAACCGCCGCGTCGTGGTCCTGCCAGACGCGTGAGCTCACCCGAGGAACCGGCCGCCGCAGAGTCGCCGGTCGAGCCGGAGGTCGCCGCGGCGGTCTTCGGCGACGGGATCCAGGCGGCCCGGCGCTACGTCGAGCTGCTGGCCGGGGACGGCGTGTTGCGGGGCCTGATCGGGCCCCGCGAGGTCCCGCGGCTGTGGGACCGGCACGTGCTCAACAGCGCGGCCGTGGCCGAGGCGGTCCCCGAGGATGCCCGGGTGGTGGACATCGGCAGCGGCGCTGGTCTGCCCGGTATCCCGCTGGCCCTGGCCCGACCGGACCTGACGCTCACCCTGGTGGAGCCGATGGCCCGCCGTGTGGAGTTCCTCGAGGACGTCGTCGCGGCCCTGGGGACGGAGTGGCGGGTCGTCCGCGGACGGGCGGAGGAGAAGTCCGTCGGTCGCGCCGTCGGGCCGATCGACGTCGTCACCGCCCGGGCGGTCGCACCGCTCCTCCGGTTGGTCGGCTGGTCCAAGCCACTGCTGCGCCCCGGCGCCCAGCTGGTTGCCCTCGTCGGGGCCAAGGCCGCCGCCGAGGTGCCCTCCCTGCTGCCCCAGTTCGCAGCGGCGGGCATGCGGGACGTTCATGTCCGCGCGGTCGGTGAGTCACTCGGCGCAGCCGCCACCACGGTGGTCGTGATGACCCGCGGCGGCCACTGAGCGGCAGGCCCGAGCACGCCCCCGCGACCCGTAGGCTGGGTCGTGGAACAACTCCACGACGTGCGTTTCACGTGGAACTGGCTACAGGGACCCGACCCGTTCCACGTGGAACACAGTCGGGCGAGGAGGACGCAGGCATGACGGACCCAGGCGAACGGCTGCGCAGCAGTCTCGCCGCCGACTCCACGCCTGCCGGTGTCGAGTTCGACAGCCCCATCGCGATGGAGGCCATGCGGGCCACCCGGGTGCTGCACGCGAACGAGCAGGAGCCCTTCCCCGCCCCCGGCCGGATCCGGGTCGTGACGATCGCCAACCAGAAGGGCGGCGTCGGCAAGACGACCTCGACGGTCAACCTCGGGGTCGCCCTCTCGCTGTTCGGGCTGCGCGTGCTGGTCATCGACCTCGACCCCCAGGGCAACACCAGCACGGCCCTCGGTGTCGACCATTCGGTGGGCACGTCGTCGATCTACGACGCGCTGGTCGGTGACTCGACGCTGGCCGAGGTCACCCACCCGACGACGGCGTCCCCGCACCTGCGGTGCATCCCGGCCACGATCGACCTGGCCGGCGCGGAGATCGAGCTGGTCAGCGTGGTGGCCCGCGAGCACCGGCTGCGCCGGGCCATCGAGTCACACCTGCACGCGCTGCCGGCCGAGGAGCGTCCGCACTACGTGCTCATCGACTGCCCGCCGTCCCTGGGTCTGCTGACGCTGAACGCGCTGGTCGCCGGGGACGAGGTGCTGATCCCGATCCAGTGCGAGTACTACGCGCTCGAGGGCCTGGGGCAGCTGCTCTCCAACATCGAGCTGGTCCGGGCGCACCTGAACCCCGGGATCACCGTCAGCACGATCCTGCTGACCATGTACGACGGTCGGACCAAGCTGGCCGACCAGGTCGCCGATGAGGTCCGCAACCACTTCGGGGACCTGGTGCTGTCCTCGGTCATCCCCCGCAACGTCCGGGTCAGCGAGGCGCCCGGGTACGGGCAGTCCGTGCTGACCTACGACCCGGGGTCGCGCGGGTCGACGAGCTACGTCGAGGCCGCCCGCGAACTCGCCCAGCGCGGTGTCGACCTGCTGCCCCTGGTCCCGGTGGCACCCACCCCCCCGGTGGCGGTCGCTCGCCCGGCAGCGCCGCCGTCCGCCCACTCGCTGTCTGCACTCGTCCTCGGTGAGTCCGTGGCGAGCGTCCGATCAGGTCCCCAGGAGAACTCATGAGCAAGCGCGGCGGACTCGGCCGGGGCCTAGCGGCCCTCATCCCCACCAGCGCCCCGGCACCGACCGCGACGCCGGCGGCCCGTGCCGCCGAGGCGGTCGAGGCCGCGGCCGAGCGCGCGGCGGCCGGACTGCCGGAGCCGGCTGCGCTGACCCCGGTGGCCGACCTGCCGGCCGAGGTCGTCGGGATCCCCGGGGCGTACCTGCGCGAGGTGTCGGTCGACGACGTCGTCCCCAACCCCAAGCAGCCCCGCCTGGTCTTCGACGACGAGGCGCTGGAGGAGCTCACCCACTCGGTCGCGGAGTTCGGACTGCTGCAGCCCATCGTTGTCCGGGAGAGGCCCGAGGGTGGCTACGAGCTGATCATGGGCGAGCGCCGGCTGCGGGCCGCGCGTGCCGCCGAGCTGGCCACCGTGCCGGCGATCGTCCGGGACACCTCCGACGACGCGATGCTGCGCGACGCCCTGCTGGAGAACATTCACCGGGTGCAGCTCAACCCGCTGGAGGAGGCCGCGGCCTACCAGCAGCTGCTCGAGGAGTTCGGCGCCACCCACGAGGAGCTTGCGTCCAAGATCGGCCGCAGCCGCTCGCAGGTCACCAACACGATCCGGCTGATGAAGCTGCCGGTGAAGGTGCAGACCCGGGTCGCCGCGGGCGTGCTGTCGGCCGGGCATGCCCGTGCGCTGCTGGGGCTGCCGACCAACGAGGCGATGGACGCCCTCGCCACCCGGATCGTCGCCGAGGGCATGAGCGTGCGGGCCACCGAGGAGGCCGTCGCGCTGGCGGTCGCCGCCGCCCCCGAGGCCAAGCGGAAGCGGCGGACGATCACCGCCCCCGGGGTGGAGGACCTGGCCTTCCGGCTCTCCGACGTCTTCGAGACCAAGGTCAAGGTGCAGATCGGCCGGGCCAAGGGCCGGATCGTCGTCGAGTTCGGTTCGGTCGACGATCTGCAACGGATCGTCGGGATGATGGCCCCCGACATCACCGGCCGGAGCCACCCGGGACCCCCGAAGGCCTGATCCCCGTGCAGGCCCTGGCGTTGCGTCACTGACGCAACGCCAGGCGGCAGGTCAGCCTCGGGCGGCGGCCTGCCGGAGCAGCCGGGTGAGCACGTCGCCGAGCCGGTGCCCGGCGGCCTCGACGGCCATCGGGAACATCGAGGTCTCGGTGAGCCCCGGAGAGACGTTGACCTCCAAGAAGTGGATCTCGCCGTCGGCGTCCACGATGAGGTCGGTCCGGGACAGGTCGGCCAGCCCCAGCGCCGCGTGCACGGTCAGCGCCGTCTCGGCCGCCCGGCGGGCGACATCGTCGGTCACCCGGGCCGGCGTGTGGTACTCGGTCAGGCCGGGTGTGTAGCGGGAGGTGTAGTCGAAGACGCCGGACTCGGGGGCGATCTCGACGGCGGGCAGCGCCTGCGGGCCCTCCCCCAGATCGACCACCGACACGGCCAACTCGATGCCCTCGACGAACCGCTCGACCAGCACCGTGTCGCCGTAGGCGAAGCAGCTGACCATCGCGGCCGGCAGGTCCTCGACCCGGCTGACCTTCTGGGCGCCCAGTGCGGAGCCTCCGGAGGCGGGCTTGACCATCAACGGCAGGCCGAGCCGGGCCGCGATCAGATCCAGCACGGCACCGGCACCCAGCTCGCGAAAGGTGGAGTGCGGCAGGGCGACCCAGTCGGGCGTGGTCACCCCGGCGGTCTTGACCACGGACTTGGCGGCGGGCTTGTCCCAGGCCAGCCGGCAGGCAGCCGCCGGGGAGCCCACGTAGGGCACACCGGCCAGGTCCAGCACCGCGCGGACGGCGCCGTCCTCCCCGGTCGAGCCGTGCAGGGCGATGAAGACGGCGTCGGCGGGCGCGGCGGCCAGGCCCGGCAGCAACTCGCTGTCGGCGTCCCGCAGCTCGGCGTCCAGGCCGGCGCGCAGCAGCGCCTCCACGACCTGGGTGCCCGAGGACAGGCTGACCTCGCGCTCGAACGTCAACCCGCCGGCCAGGACGACGGCGCGGAGCAGGTCGGTGTCGGCCTCGGTGTGCACGGGTGCAGTCTCGCTCATGCCGGGCCGTCCCCGAGCTGACCGGTCGAGGCGGGACCGGTGATCGGCGCCGTCGTCGGGACCTGCGGGGTGCTGGGACGGACGGTGCGGAACGTGCCGGTGTCGACGCCGTCGAAGGTCGAATGCAGGTCCAGCTCTGCCTCGATGACCCGCGCCAGCCGACGCACGCCCTCCCGGATCCGGTCCGGTTCCGGGTAGCAGTAGGACAGCCGCATGAACTCCTTGCCCTGACCGTCGGCGTAGAAGCCGATGCCGGGCACGTAGGCCACGTGCGCGCTCACCGCCCTGGGCTGCATCAGCTTGGCGTCCAGGCCGTGCGGCAGCTTGAGCCACACGTAGAAGCCCCCGTCGGGCCGGGTCCAGGTGGTCCCGGCGGGCATCAGCGCGGCCAGGGAGTCCAGGCAGGCGTCCCGGCGCTCCCGGTAGAGCTCGATGAAGGTCTTGATCTGCTGCTGCCAGGGCTGGGTGTCCAGGTACCGGGCGACGGCGTACTGGGTCAGCGACGGCGGGCAGAGCACCTGCGCCTCGGTGGCCAGCACCAGCTTCTCCCGGACGGCGAGGGGCGCCAGCACCCAGCCCACCCGCAGCCCCGGGGAGAACGTCTTGGAGAACGAGCCGAGGTAGACCACGCGTTCGCTGTTGCGGGCCCGCAGCGCGCGCATCGGCTCGTGCTCGAAGCCCAGCAGGCCGTACGGGTTGTCCTCGACGACGAGCAGGTCGTACCGGTCGGCGATGTCCATGATCGCGACCCGCCGCTCCTCGGTCAGCGTGACGCCGCCGGGGTTGTGGAAGTTCGGGATCGTGTACAGGAACTTGACCTTGTCCCCGCGGGCCCGGCATTCGATGAGTGCGTCCTCCAGGGCCTCGGGCACCAGGCCGTCGTCGTCCATGGTGACGTGCTGGACCCGGGCCTGCGCGGCCTGGAAGACCCCCAGCGCACCGACGTAGGACGGCGCCTCGGCCAGGACCACGTCACCGGGGTCGCAGAAGACCCGGGTGACCAGGTCCAGGCCCTGCTGGGACCCGACGGTCACCACGACCTCGGACGGCGAGGCGTCGGTGATGCCCTCCAGGGCCATCACGTCGCAGATCCGCTCACGCAGCCGCGGGTCGCCCTGGCCGGAGCCGTACTGCAGCGTCTGGGCGCCCATCCCGCTGACCAGCTCGCCGATCATCGAGCCGACGGCGTCCAGCGGCAGCGCGGTGACGGCGGGCATCCCGCCGGCCAGCGAGACCACCTCGGGGCGGCTGACCACGGAGAACAGGGCCCGGATCTCCGAGCTCTTCATGCCGTGGGTGCGTGCGGCGTAGCGGTCGGCCAGCGGGTCCAGCCGCGGGTGACGCGCCGGGACCGGGACCGACGCGCTGACCGGGGGGTCGGGCGTCGTGGAGGACATGGTGTGAGTGTATGGCCGCTGCGTGACCGAACTCCGCTGACGTGCGGGCCGGCGGACCGCTCAGGCCGAGGTGCGCAGCTGGTACGTGCCCGTCGGCGGGTCGGCGTCCTTGGGCAGGAACAACCGCTGCACGGCCGCCAGCACGGACTGCGCGATGGTGCCGCGCAGCCGGGCGTCCAGCAGCAGCTGGCGGTCGACCGGGTGGGACAGGTAGCCGCAGTCGATCCGGATCGCCGGCATCCGGGTCAGCCGGAGCAGGTCCCAGGTCTTGGCGTGCGAGCCGCAGTCCAGCATCCCGGTGCGGGCGATGACCTCGCGGCGCAGCAGATTGGCGAACTCCTCACCGACGGTGGACGACGCCCCCGAGCCGGTGCCGTAGTAGTAGCTGGCCACGCCCCGGGCGTGCTGGGAGTCGTGCGCCTCCATGTGCAGGGAGACGAAGAGATCGGCCCGGGCGTCGTTGGCGAACGTGGTGCGCTCGGCCATGGTGGGTCCGCCGGTGCGGCCGCGGGTCAGGTAGACGGTGGCCCCGGCGGCGGCCAGCCGGCCCTCGATCCGGGACGCCAGGTCGAAGACCAGGTCGGACTCGGTGGTCTCCCCGGCGGTGTAGCCGGTGTCCGCGCCGCCGTGCCCGGGGTCGATGACGATGACCCGGCCGATCAGGTGCGGGCCGGACTCGACCAGCGAGGCGCTCTGTCGCAGCAGCTGCGGCCGGCCACCGGTGACCCGGCGACCCAGCTGGCGCAGGGCTCGCAGCGTGCCCGGTCCGCAGGTGCCGTCGACGGTGAGGCCGTAGTCGCGTTGGAAGGTCTTCAGGCCGATCTCGGTGTCCATGCCCAGGATCCCGTCGGCCCGGCCGGCGTCGTAGCCGAGTTCGAGGAGTCGCTCCTGCAGGTTGGCGACGTCGTCCCCGCGCATGGGGCGTTCGGGGTCGAAGTGGAGCAGCCGGTCACCGAGTGACCAGCGAGCCTCCGAGAGCGCCCGGTACGTCTCCTCGCCGACGCCACCGTCGACCGACAGACCGCGGACCTGCTGGAAGTGCCGGATCGCCAGTGACGTGGCGTCGTCGAACACGGCGGCGGCCTCGGGGGCGGTGGGCTCGGTGTGCAGCAGCCCGAGGCTGCGCAACGCGGCCTGGACGTCGGCCACTGCCGGGCCGGTGCTGCCGGGTACGAGGGGTTCCACGCGGGGGTCGCTCCAGGAGTGGGTTCGGGGCGGGTGCACGCCGATTGTCGTCCCCGACGGCCGTCCCGGCGAGATCGGGGGTGTCCGCGACCGGACGCGACGGGGCCCGGACGCGCGTGCAGGTGCGTCCGGGCCCCGGTCTGTCGTGGTTCGGCCTCAGAGGTAGTCGGCCAGGTCGGAGAGGATGGCGCCCTTGGGCTTGGCGCCGATGATGCTCTTGACCGGCTTGCCCCCCTGGAAGACCGTCATCGTCGGGATCGACATGACCTGGTAGTCACGGGCGATCTGCGGGTTCTCGTCGATGTTCAGCTTGGCGATGGTGAGCTTGTCCGCATGCTCGGAGGCGATCTCCTCGAGGACCGGGGCGACCATCTTGCACGGGCCGCACCACTCGGCCCAGAAGTCGACGAGCACGGGCTTGTCGCTGCCGAGGACGTCGGTCGCGAAGCTCTCGTCGGTGACCGTGACGGTGTTGCTGGCCATGGGGGTGGCTCCTTCAGTCGGTTGGTGCTGGGGATTAGATGTCTGGAACGGCCTCGTCGCAGGGTCCCGAGGCGTGCGTAGCGCGTCGTGGGGGGCGACGAGGTCCTCTTTCAGCGCTCGTCGAAGGTGTCGGCCAGCCAACGCTCGGCGTCGATCGCCGCGGCGGCGCCGGTGCCGGCCGAGGTGATGGCCTGGCGGTAGATGTGGTCGACGACGTCACCGCAGGCGAAGACGCCGTCGATGGTGGTCCGGGTGCTGGGGTGCTCGACCTGGATGTAGCCCTCGTCGTCCAGCTTGAGCTGGCCGGCGAAGATCTCGCTGCGCGGGTCGTGGCCGATGGCGACGAACAGGCCGGTGACGTCGAGGGTCTCGACGGCGCCGGACTCGGTGTCGGTGAGCTCCACCGCGGACACCTGGTTCTCGCCCATGACCTCGGTGACCTGCTTGCCCAGTGCCCAGCGGATCTTCTCGTTGTCCTGGGCGCGCTGCTGCATGATCTTGCTGGCGCGCAGCTCGGGACGACGGTGCACGACGGTCACGGACTTGGCGAAGCGGGTGAGGAAGGTGGCCTCCTCCATCGCCGAGTCACCACCGCCGACGACCACGATGTCCTGGTCGCGGAAGAAGAACCCGTCGCAGGTGGCGCAGGCCGAGACGCCGTGACCGAGCAGGCGTGCCTCGTTCTCCAGGCCCAGGTACCGGTACTTGGAGCCGGTCGCCACGATGACCGCGTGTGCCAGGTGGGTCTCGGTGCCGACCTTGACCACCTTGGGGTTGGCGGTGAGGTCGACCTCGGTGACGTCGCTGGGCACCAGCTCGGCGCCGAAGCGCTCGGCCTGGGTGCGCATGTCGTCCATCAGCTGCGGGCCCTGGATGCCCTCGGGGAAGCCCGGGAAGTTCTCGACCTCGGTGGTGGTCATCAGGGCGCCGCCGAACTGGCTGCCCTCGAGGACCAGCGGGTGCAGGTTGGCGCGCGCGGCGTAGGTCGCGGCGGTGTAGCCGGCGGGTCCCGAACCGATGATGATCAGGTCGCGGACACCGTCGTGCTCCGCCGGCGGGATCGTGGCCGGGGCGCCGGTGTCACCCGGGGCCAGGACCGCGGGGCCGGGGGTGGGCTGATCAGTCGTCACAGGCGGCACAACGGCCAGGGTAGGGGGAGCATTCCCGACCGGCAGCGGGTGCGGGGCCCCGGGGGCCGGCGCCGCGCTACTGCGCAGCGACCGGGACGACCTCGGAGACATCGGCGCTGAAGCCGTCGTCGCCGGGGACCAGCCCGGTGACCCAGACCAGGACGTACCGGGTGGTGACCGGCGCGTCGAAGGTGAGGTCGTCGGTGCCGGTGAGCTCCGCGGCGGCCGCGACCGGGTAGCTGTCCAGGTCGCCGTCCGCGCTGTCGCCGGTGCGCACCTCGACGGTGGCACCCGGGGTGTCGGTGCTGAGCGTGATCCCGGACAGGGCCTGCTCGGTGCCGAGGTCGTAGAGCACGCCGACGCCGGGCTTGAGGTTCCCGAAGTCCGCGGAGCCGCGGTAGTTCAGGGTCGACCAGGAGGTGGACGGGTCGCCGTCGTAGGACAGCGGGACATCGTCGTCGTTCTCGGGCTCGCCGTCACCGAACGGGTCGAAGACCTGCGCAGCGGTGATCTGCAGCGGGGTGGCAGCCGGCTCCTCGGCCGGGGCGTCGCTGGTGGCCGGTGCGCTGACCGACGGGGTCGAGCCGACCGGGTCGTCGACGCTGCTGGCCGCGGAGATGACGTTCGTGCCGAACCACCAGCCGACGCCGACGACCAGGGCCAGGGCGAGCAACGGCAGCCCGACGACGGCGAGCCGCCGGCGCCAGCTGGAACCGGAGCCGTCGGTGTCCAGGTCGTCCTCGACCGGGTCCTCGTCGCTGCCGTCGTGGAACGCCGAGCCCCAGTCCAGCCGGTCGTCCTGGTCGTCGACCAGGCCACGGTGGCGTGCCGGGGTGGGCGGGACGGCGGGCACCGCGGGGCTCGCGTCGTCGTCGGCCCCACCCGCGGCGTCGGCGGCGTCCCGACGGTCCCGGAGCTTGCGCAGCCAGCCGCTGTCGCTCTCGTCGACGCGGACGGCGGGCAGCGGCTCGGTGTGCCCGGTCTTCACCCGGTCACCCAGCAGGGCGACCATCGCGGCCACGCTGGACAGCGCCGTCCCCGGCTCGGTGGAGCGGGCCCGGCGGACGAGCGCGGCCAGGTCGGGCTGCACGATGACCGGCGGGACGGCGCCCGGGGTGTCGCCCCGTCGGCCGGTGAGGCACAGCTCGAGCAGCGCGCCCAGCGCGGCGACGTCCCCGGGGACGGTGCCCTCGGCGGCCGGTACAGCCAGCAGGCCGACCAGCCCGCCCGAGCGCAGCACGACGTGTTCGGGGGTCAGGCCGCCGACGGCGAGACCGACCCGGTGCGCCTCGGCGACGCCCTCGGCCAGCCGGCGGACGACGGTGCGGGCCTCCCGCTCGGGGAGCGGACCGGCCTCGAGCCGGTCGGCGAGGGTCTGGCCCTCGAGCCACTCGTTGACGACGTAGGCGGCCGGGCTGTCGTCCGGGGTGCCCTCGGCGGCGTCGTAGACCATCGCCAGCGCGGGGGTGGCCAGGCCCCCGGCGGTGAGCGCCCGGGTGATCCAGGCACGGGCGGCGGGCCCGCCCGGGGTGTGCACGCGCAGCGCGACGTCCCGGTTGAGCACCCGGTCGGTCGCCCGCCAGGAGCGGATGACGCCGGTGCTGGTGGGCTCGTCGGGGGCGAGCTGGTCCAGGGGGCGGTAACGGTCGGGCAGTCCGGTGGTCGTCGACGTCACGGACGCTGCCGACCTCCCCTGGTCACCGCCGGACGCGTGCCGCGTCAGGTCCCCGGCGTCCTGCGGGGTCGGTCAGCGTCGTGGACGACCCAGGCGAGCCCGGACCGCGGCGACCGGCCCCGCGACCTCCGGGACCCGCGCCAGCACGACACCACCGACCACGACGGCGCCGACCACTACGGTACCGACAGCGAGGGCCACGAGCGAGCCCACGACGGCAGTCCCGGCCACGTCGGACGTGACCTGCACGGCACCCCAGCCCGCGACCGCGGCGACGACGGACACCAGGAGCACCCGGAGGACCGTGGCGGCGGCGTCGCCGGTACGCAGCGTGCCCAGTCGGCGACGGAGTGCGAGGTGGCCGACGAACCAGCCGGCCAGGTACGTGACCGACGTGGCGACCATCAGGCCCGCCACCACATGGCGGGGTTCGACCAGCGCCGGGACCAGCAGCAGCAGCGGCACCCGGACGACGACCATGGCCACCTGGATCAGCGTCGGCGTCCGGGCGTCCTTCATGGCGTAGAAGACCCGCAGTTGGAGCAGGGTGACCGCCATGGGCAGCAGCCCGAAGGCACCGATCGCCAGAGCGGTGCCGATCGACCGTGCCTCGGAGACGCTGGTCTGGCCGTGGGCGAACCCCACCGTGGCCAACGCCGGGCCGAGCGGGATGAGAAACGCGGTCACCGGGAGCAGGCCGACCGCGGACAGCCGCATGCCCAGGGAGAGGTCCGCCGCGACCGCGGGGACGTCCCGACGGCTGGCCGCGCGGCTCATCCGGGGCACCAGGGCGGTCAGCAGTGCGACGCCGATGATCCCGTAGGGCATCTGGAAGAGCAGGCTGGCGATGCTGAAGGCGGCTGGGCCCAGCCCGCCCTCGGAGGTGGCCACGTTGGCGACCCGGGTGGCCACGAGGACACCCACCTGGCTGATGGCCACGTAGCCGATCACCCACAGTCCGAGCGTCCCGGCCTCTCCCAGCCCGGTGCCACGCAGCCCCCACCGGGGCCGCAGTGGCACACCGACCTTGCGCAGCTGCGGGACCAGGACGACGGCCTGCACGGCGATGCCGAGCGTCGTGCCGCCACCGAGCAGCCAGACCTGGGTGTCGGTGATCGTCACCGGGGTCAGGTCCCCGGGGCCACCGGCCAGCACGAAGAGCACCGCGGTGGCGATGACGACCAGGTTGTTGAGCACGGGTGCCCAGGCCGGCCAGCCGAACACCCCGCGGGCGTTGAGGATCGCGGTGGCGAACGCACCGAGCCCGTAGAAGACGATCTCGACCAGCAGGATGCGCGCGAGCCAGTTCGCCAGGGACACCTGGTCGGGGTCGCCCACGATGCCGTACGCCCGGGTCAGCAGCGGGGCCACCAGCACGGCGAATGCGGTCATCACTGTCAGTCCCGCGAGGGCGACGGTGGTCAGCCGCTGCGCGTAGGACACCCCGCCGTCCCGGTCGCGCTCCTGCGCGTGCACCAGCAGCGGGACGATGACCGAGGTCAGCACACCCCCGAGCAGCAGCTCGTAGACGATGTTGGGCAGCGTGTTGACGACGGTGTACGCGTCGTTGACGGCGGTGACGCCGAGGACGGCGGCCAACACGATCGTGCGGACCAGGCCGGTGACCCGGGAGACCAGGCTGGCCACCGCCATGGTGCCGGCGGCCCGCAGGATGCCGCGGCTGCGGCCGGGCTCCTCCTGGCGGGGGGGCGGCTGCCCGGGGTCGGTGTCCTGTTGCTCGAAGCTGCTGGGCACCGGGGGCAGCACCGGGATGAGCTGGGTGTCCTCCACCGGCTGCACGTAGCGGTCGCGGCGCGGTGTGGCGGCCACATGGGCGTACGGCGGTGGTGGCGCCTGATCGTGGCCGGTCCCCGGGGACTCCGCGGAGACCGGCAGCACCGGGGGCAGCAGGGGCTGGTCCGGGTGCGGTCGACGGCGGTCGGGCTGGTCGCTGCGGTGCTGCTCCCCCGGACGCGGCCGGTCCGAGACCGGTGGGGCGAGGGCGGCGCCGAGCGGGCTCACCCGGGTGCTCGGACCTCGGTCGACCGACGGGGCGGGGTGCTCGTGCGGCGGTGCGGCCGGCTGCGGGGGGCCGGGTGCGTGCGGACGGGGTGCCGGGGGACGGGGTGCCTGGGGTCGGGGTGCCTGGGGTCGGGGTGTCTGGGGTCGGGGTGTCTGGGGTCGGGAGCTGTCCGGCCGGGGCACCGGCGGGGTGGCGGGCCGTGGTGGGTTCGTGGGGTGACCGGCCAGCGCGCTGGAGGACGGCGCCGCCAGCGGCGGGGGCACGGCGCCGTAGGGCGCCGGTGGCAACGGGGAGGACCCGGTGACAGGTCGGGCCGGGGGGACGTCGGCGAGGGCGCCGTCGTCCGGGGCGTCCTGCGCGTCGTCGTCCCCCTGCTGCCCGGACAGCTCCTGCTCGTCGGTGCGGCCCTCGGCGCGCGCGCGCTCGACGATCTCCTGCACCGTCGGTGTCGGCTCCTCGGTCGGTGCTCCGGTGCGGTGGGCGCCGGTCACACCGGGCTCCGGGTGGGCGGCGAGCCGGCAGACGGCCGTGCTCCGGCGTCGTCCGGGCCGTCGGGCACGGGCACCAGGACGTCGTCGTCGACGGGACGGGGCTCCCCGCGCCGCCGGCGCAGCACGAAGAGCACGAGGCGGCGCAGGAACAGCAGCCCGAGCAGGGCGGCCGCGCCGATCGTGATGGCCAGCGTGATCGTCCCGTAGGCGGTGCTGGTGACCCGCAGCTGCACCGACTCGCCCAGCGGGCCGCCGCTGGGGGTCGACAGCATCGCCAGCACGGTGAACGAGCCGGACTGCCGCACCTGGGTGGGCACGGTGATCGTCGTCCGGGTGCCCGGTTCCAGCACCGACGCCGGCACCGCGTCGGCCTGGAAGCCCACCCCTCCCCGGGAGGTCAGGGCCAGCTGCACGGAGACCGCGAAGGGCAGGTCGTTGCGCACGGTGAGCACCAGCGGGGCGTCGCTGGAGGCCAGGCTGTAGGCGCCGTCGGCCGGGGCCAGCAGGGTGACCTGGCCGCGCAGCGCAGCGACCGTGCCCGCCAGGTCCTCCGCCGCCGCGGCGAAACCATCGGGGTCGCCCAGCCAGGCCGAGGAACTCGCCCGGGCGATCGCCGCGTCGTACCCGGCCAGCACGACGGCCGGGTCGTCCACCACGGCGGCCGCGACGTCGTCCCGGATCGCGACGCTCTGCGCGATCACGGCCATCCCGGAGCCGGCGAGCTGGCGGTCGCCGGTGGTCTGCACGAGCTCGCCGGCGTCGGACTGCGGGCCTGCCGCCAGCTGCTCGACCGACTGCGCCGCCAGCCAGGGCTGCGTGACGGTGTCGGCGATCATCGCGGTGGCCCAGGACGGGTCGGCGTCGACCTCACGCGGCGGCACCACCAGGACGGTCTGGGCGACAGCCGGGTCCACTGCGGCCAGCTGGCCGGTCAGCACACCGAGCTCGGCAAGGTAGCGCTGCTCGGCCACCCGGGGGGCCACGTCGGCCGCCGATGCCACCACCTGGGCGAGCACGCCGTCGGCGATGAGCGTCGTCGTCTCGCCCCCGGCGGTCTCCAGCGGCACCCGCGCGGCCGCGGTGCCGCCGTTGGTGCCCAGTGCCGCGCCGGGGTCGCTGTAGGCGCCGGCGCCCAGCACGACCTGGTCGACGCCGCCGGCCCGCAGCGTGTCCAGGGTGTCGGCGCGGACGGTCCCACCGGCCGGCCAGGCCAGGTCGGTGCGCGGGGTGATGTCGAGGGCCCCGGCGATCAGCCGGGCCCCGGCCCCGGTGTCGCCGGTGCCCTCGGGGGTGCCTGGCAGGCTCCGGGTGACGACCTCGGACAGCCCGGCCGCCTGCAGCGCATCGGCGTCCACGTCGGCGTAGGGCAGGGCGACGACCGGGTGCACGGCAGCCAGCGCCCGCAGCCGGTCCAGCCAGTCGGTGGCCGCCGCCGTGCCCTGGCCCGCGACGCCGTCGACGGTGTATCCGCCGGCCATCGCCAGCAACGCCTCGACCAGCGCCGGGTCCACGGCCAGGGTCACCGGCACCGCCGCGCCGCCGTCGGGCAGCTCCTCCAGGACGTCGAGCGCCCGGTCCAGCCGACCACCGGAGGCGACGTCCCCGGCGAGCTCGTCGTCGGTGAAGGCGCCGGTGGCGTCCCGGTGCGGCCGGTCGACGAGCGGCCAGAGCCAGGCGACCGTCGTCCGGCTGGTCGGGGTGGTCGGCTGGACCACCAGGTAGCTGGACAGCTGGCTGATCCGCTCGACCAGACCGTCCCGGCTGCCGTTGGCGTTCACCAGCACCGGGTAGACGCCGTCCTCGGTGAGGCCGAGCTCCGCGCTGGTGGCGGTGTAGGTGAACGGCAGCGAGTCACCGGGGTCCAACTCACCCGGCACGGTCTGGAACGGCGCCTGGGCGGCGCTGCCGGTCGAGGGCACGGCGACGTCGGCGCTGAGCTCGGCACGGGTGGTCAGCCGGTCCCCGCGCTGCAGGCGCACCGAGACGTCGGTGATCGTGTCGTCGCTGTCGTTGACCAGTGTGCCGACGATCTCCACGCTGCCGCCCAGCACCAGCGTGCGCGGCTCGAACCGGGCGATCTCGATCTGCACCGGCCGGTTGCTGCTGCCACCCGGGAAGGCGTCGGAGGGTGACGCGCTGGCTGGGGCGGCCTGCGCCACCGTGGGGACGGCGAGCGCGACCAGCAGCGTCACCAGTGCGCCGGTGAGCAGGGCCCCCACCCGGGCGACGACGGCGGGGCGGCCGGCGCCACCGGCGGCCCGTCGGCTCACGCGCTGTCGGCCAGCAGCCCGGGCGCGCGCTCGACCAGCGCCCGCTCGTCGGCGTACGCCAGCCGGGCGGAGAGCTCGGTCAACGGGACCCAGGCGACTTCGGTCACCTCGACGTCCTCGTCGGACAGCTCGCCGCTCACCGCGCGGAGCAGGAAGTGGTGCACGGTCTTGTGCACCCGGCGGCCGTCCGCGACGAACCAGAAGTCGATGATCCCCAGCGGGGCCACGATCTCCCCGGTGATGCCGGTCTCCTCGGCGACCTCGCGCACCGCGGTGTCCTCGGGGGTCTCCCCGGCCTCGATGTGCCCCTTGGGCAGCGACCAGAGCAGCCGGCCGCGGCGGTCGGTGCGCCCGATCAGGGCGGCACGCGGTCCGGTGCCATCGACGTCGGTGACCACCAGGCCGCCGGCGGAGGTCTCGTCGACCCGGCGCAACCGACGGCCCGGGCGTCGTCGCCCGCCCGTCCCAGCCATAGGTGGAGGGTAGCGCGACGGGCGCCAGTAGCCTGGGCGGTCGTGTCTGCCGAGCTGCCGAGTCGCCCTCCGGGTGACCCCTCCCCCGAGCCCGTCCCGGAGGCCGTGCAGGCGACTGTGCGGGAGCTCGTCGACCTGACCCCGGTGCTCGGTCTCGTCGGTGACCGGTTCACCGCCGCCGGCCACGAGGTGCACCTGGTGGGCGGGTCGGTCCGGGACGCACTGCTGTCCGCCGAGGCCGGGACGCCGCGGATGGGCGACCTGGACCTGACCACGTCGGCCACCCCGGAGCAGACCCTCGCCGTCCTCGAGGGACTGGCCAGTTCCACGTGGAACACCGGGATCGCGTTCGGCACGGTGGGCGCAGAGGTGCGCGGCGAGCGGCTGGAGATCACCACCTACCGGGCCGACCAGTACGACGGCGAATCGCGCAACCCTCAGGTCGTCTGGGGCACGTCGCTGGTCGCGGACCTGGCCCGCCGGGACTTCACGGTGAACGCGATGGCCGTGTCGTTGGGCCCGGACCGCACCGTCACCGACCCGTTCGGCGGATTGGGCGACCTGCTCGCCCGCCGGCTGCGGACGCCGGGCACGGCCACCGCCTCGTTCACCGACGACCCGCTGCGGATGCTGCGCGCGGTCCGGTTCGTCGCCCAGCTCGCACTCGTCCCCGACCCCGAGGTCGTCGCGGCGATGACCGAGCTCGCGCCGGCGCTGGTCCGGATCACCGCCGAGCGGGTGCAGCACGAGTTCTCCCGGACGCTGCTCAACCCCGCCCCGCGGGAGGCGCTGGAGCTGCTGGTCGCCACCGGACTGTCCGACGTCGTGCTGCCGGAGCTGTCCGCGCTGCGGATGGAGATCGACGAGCACCACCAGCACAAGGACGTCTACGCGCACTCGCTGACCGTGCTGGACCAGGCCATCGAACTCGAACTCGCCGACGACGAGACGCCGTCCCCGGACCTGGTGCTGCGGCTGGCCGCGCTGCTGCACGACATCGGCAAGCCGGCCACCCGCCGGCACGAGCCGCGCGGGCGGGTGTCCTTCCATCACCACGAGGTGGTCGGCGCCAAGCTGGTCCGCAAGCGACTGCAGGCGCTGAAGTACTCCAAGGAGGTCGTGGAGCAGGTCTCCCGGCTGACCTTCCTGCACCTGCGCTTCCACGGGTACGGCTCCGGGGAGTGGACCGACTCCGCCGTCCGGCGCTACGTCACCGACGCCGGCGACCTGCTCCCCCGGCTGCACAAGCTGGTCCGCTCGGACTCCACGACCCGCAACAAGCGGCGCGCGGCCATGCTGTCGGCGACCTACGACTCGCTGGAGCAGCGGATCGTCGAGCTGTCCGAGGCCGAGGACCTGGCCCGGGTCCGGCCCGACCTGGACGGCAATCGGATCATGGAGCTGCTGCAGATCTCACCGGGCCCCGACGTCGGGCTGGCCTGGCGGTTCCTCAAGGACCTGCGCCTGGAGCGCGGCCCGCTGGACCCCGAGGTCGCCGAGGCCGAGCTGCTCGCCTGGTGGCGCTCGCGCTGAGCTCTCTTGTGGAGTCCCACGGCGCGGTTTCCGCGCCCGTGGGACTCCATGCCGGGGCCTGTGGACGACGGGATCCGTGCACGCCCTGATCCCGCGAAAATCGCCGCGTGTCCGGCTCCCCTCTCATCTCGCACCGTCGCGATCTGGTCGCCGCAGGCGTCGGCAAGGACCGGATCCGACGAGCTGTCCGGTCCGGGCGTTGGCAGGAGCCCGTCCCCGGGGTGGTCGTCCAGCACTCCGGTGAGCTGACCACCCGGGAGCGCCGCGAGGTCGCCCTGTCCTGGGCCGGCGAGGGCGGTCGCCTGTCGCACACCAGTGCGTTGGTGCTGCACCGGGCCAGGGTGCAGGCGCCGTCCGCCGCGCCGCGGGTCTCGGGTGTGCGCGGCGCCTACGTACAGCCGGAGGACGGCGGGCTCGAGCAGGTGACCGTGCCGCACGGGCGACACCTGAAGTCCTGTGGCCTCGTCGTCGTGCACCAGAGCAGACGCCCGCTGGGGGACCTGCTGGTCGGGGGTCTGGCGGTGACCTCGGCCGCGCGGGCCGCGGTGGACGTCGCGGCCACGGCGAGGCGGCGTCAGGACGTGGAGCACGTCGTCGCCGATGTCCTGCAGCGGGAGCTGACCGACCTGGCGGAGCTGGCAGCCGAGACCCGGATGCTGGGGCGGTCCGCCACACCGTGGCTCCGGCAGACACTCACCGACGCAGCCCGGGGGATGCGGTCGGTGGGTGAGTCCGATCTGCGGCGGGTGGTCCGGCTCGAGGGTCTTCCCGAGCCGACCTGGAACGCCCCCGTGGAGACGGCGGAGGGCACGTTCCACCTCGATGCGCTCTGGGAGGACCTCGGGGTCGCAGCGGAGGCCGACGGCACGGCCTTCCACCTCAGTGCAGCCGATTGGCAGTTCGACCTGTGGCGGCAGAACGCCGTCCAGGGCACGGGTCTGCGGGTGTTCCGCTTTCCGGTGCCGCGCATGCGGGCACAGCCGCGGGTGTGCGGGCGGGAGCTACGTCGCGCGCTCGACCTCTGATGGAGTCCCACGGGCGCGGAAACCGCGCCCTGGGACTCCGAAGCGGTAGACCAGGGCGAGCAGCAGGTAGCCGACGCCTACGACCACCAGGACGACGTAGCTGACGCCGGACTCCGGCAGCAACACTGCCGCCAGCAGCAGGGCGGCCACGAAGGTCACGTTGAAGAGCGTGTCGTAGACCGAGAAGACCCGGCCGCGGAAGTCGTCCTCGACGACCTCCTGCAGGGTGGTGTCCACGCAGATCTTCACCGCCTGCGCGACGAAGCCCAGCGCGAACCCGGCGGCCACGATGGACGGCGGCGCGAACGGCAGCCCCAGGGCGAACTGACCGACCCCGCCGAGGACCAGCGCCGCTGTCGTCCAGCGGGGCTTCCCCCAGCGCCGGACCGCCCACGGGGTGACGGCGGCAGCCAGCAGCGTGCCGATGGCGCCCGCCGCGACCACCTCGGCCAGCCCCGCAAGCCCGGCAGGGAACAACGGCCCCGCGGCGACGAAGGTGTTCCGGTAGAGCAGCAAGGTCAGCAGGGTGAGGACGCCGTAGAAGACCCGGTGCACCGCCATCACGCCCAGCGCGGCGGTGGCCGACCGGTGGGCCAGCACGTGTCGGGCGCCGGCGGCCATCCCGGCCAGCACGTGGCGGGCGGTCACCTGGGCGGCCCGGGTGAGGTGGTCGGGCCCGAGGTACTGCCGCGGGAAGCCGGCCACGATGGTGGAGGCCAGCAGATAGGGCACGGCCGACAGCAGGGCCAGCAGCGCGTAGCCGCCGTCCCCGGACCCGAGCAGGCTCAGCGCCCCGATGGCCACCCCGCCGCCGAGGACCGTCGACACGGCGCCGGCGGTCGTGGTCAGCGCGTTGGCCGACACCAGCCCGGACCGGTCGCAGGTGTGCGGCAGGCCGGCCGACAGCGCGGACAGCACGAACCGGTTGACCGAGAACACGCTCAGCCCGGCCAGGTAGAACGGCACGTCGCCGACCCCGGCCCACACCAGCGTGGCGACGACGGCGACCAGCACCGCGCGCACCACGTTGGCCACCAGCAGCACCTGGCGCCGGCTCCACCGGTCCAGCAGGACCCCGGCGAACGGGCCGATCAGGGAGTAGGGCAGCAACAGGACGGCGAACCCGGCGGCGACGTCGATCGGGTCGGCGGCGCGCTGCGGGTTGAACAGCACCGTGCCGGCCAGTGCCGCCTGGAAGACCCCGTCCCCGAACTGGGAGGACAGCCGGGTCAGCAGCAGTCGACGGAAGTCGGCGCGGGACAGCAGCCGCCGCGCCGTCGTCCCCCGCCCCGCCATGTGGCGCACCTTACGACCGGGCGCGCCACCGACGGGACGGGCACCGACCCGCGCACGGTTGACCCCCGTCGGCCAGATCCTGCTGCACACTGGGAGGCGATGAACCCGGTGCCCTCGTCGCCTGACCCGGACCGTCGACCCGCCGCCTCGGCCGCGGGTCGGCTCCCCCGCGCGGCCCCCTCGGTGTCGATCGGGACCCTGGACGACGTCCGGGCCGGGGTGTTGCTGGTGGCCATGCCCGGTCTCGTCGACCCGTCCTTCGCCGGCACCGTCGTCTACGTGCTGGACCACTCCGGCACCGGCACGGTCGGCGTCGTGCTGAACCGGCCGAGCGAGGTGCGGATCAACGACGTGCTGCCCGGTTGGTCCGACCTCGCCGTCGCACCCGCGGTCTTCCACGTCGGCGGGCCGTGCGAGAGCGAGACGGCGCTGTGCCTGGCCGTGGCCGAGGGCCCCTGCGAGGCGCTGCGGGTCGTCGACGGCGGCGTCCACCTGGTCGACCTGGACGCCGACCCCGACGGTCTGGGCGCCGTGGTCACCGGGCTGCGGGTGTTCGCCGGGTACGCCGGCTGGTCACCCGGTCAGCTGGCCGCGGAGCTCGACGAGGGTGCCTGGGCGTGCGTCGAGAGCCGCCCGGACGACGTCGTGGCCACCGTGGGCGGCGCCCAGCTCTGGCACCGCGTGCTGGGCCGCCAGCGGGGCGCCCGCGCGGTGTTGTCCATGGCCACGCCAGACCCCAGTCAGAACTGACTGACCCGCGACGCGGGTGAACTGCTCCGTCACAGCGTGTCGTCGGGCTGAGCGCACCCGTTCGGTGGTAGACAGAGCGCTGCGGGGAGGACGGTCTGGGGAAGAGACCGTCCTCCCCGCCTCTACGTCCGCTAGAAGCCCAGTTCGGCCGCGATGTCCGGGTAGTCCGCCGCCAGCGCGGTCTCCGCGTCGCCGGGCAGCGTGATCTCCCGCGGTCCGTGGTCGGACAGCGTGATGGTCACGTCGAAGGTCTGGTCCGGCAGTCGCGTGCGGTACTGCAGCAGCAGTCGGTCCTCGGCCGACACGGTCACCGTCGTCCCGGTGCCGAAGCCGTAGATCGAGGCCAGCTCGCCGTTGACCGAGCTCTGGCCCTGCCACGTGTAGTCGCGTTCCAGGAATGAGCGCGGGTCGTCGGCGGCCCGGGCGGACAGCCGCGGCACCAGCTGGACCAGCACGTCCACCAGCGACGACGTCCCGTCCGCCTGAACCGTCAGCAGCGGTCGGCGCAGGTACGTGGTGTCCGGTCGGCCGGCGGCGGCGAGAGCGTCGGTGAGCCCGGGTACGTCGCCGTACCACAGGTCCTGGGGCGTGGCGAAGAGCGTTCGGCTGTCGTCGGGGCGGTCCCCGCCGTAGGTGGTGACGGCCTGCGCGCGGGAGATGCCGCTGCGGAAGTCGATCTCCCCGGTCAACGTCAGCACGGTGTCCTCCGCATACGGCGCGGTGACCGTGAAGTCCGCGCCGCCCTCGGTGTAGTTGCGGTGCAGCAGCCCGGCGAGGACCTCGGCCTCGTCGGCGGTGATCGGGTCACCGGGGTTCCGGTCGCTGGCGGACGAGCCGTCCGAGCCGCACCCGACGAGCAGGGTCAGCACCAGGCCGAGGACGAGCGCGGCGAGCGCGCGGGGTCGAGCCGACATGCACCCCACCCTAGGAGAAGGACCCCCTCGCCCCCCGGCCCACGCTTCGCGCGGACCGGGACCCTGCGAGGGGGCCGTTCCATCGTCTTTCCTAGCGCTCGTCTTTCCTAACGCTCGACGTCTCCACGGATGAAGGCCTCGACGGCGTCGCGCGCCTCGGAGTCGCTGTACTGCTCCGGCGGGCTCTTCATGAAGTACGACGAGGCCGAGAGGATCGGGCCACCGATGCCGCGGTCCAGGGCGATCTTCGCGGCCCGGACGGCGTCGATGATGATGCCGGCCGAGTTCGGGGAGTCCCAGACCTCGAGCTTGTACTCCAGGCTCAGCGGCACGTCGCCGAACGCACGACCCTCGAGCCGGACGTAGGCCCACTTGCGGTCCGAGAGCCACGGCACGTGGTCCGACGGGCCGATGTGCACGTTGTCCTTGCCCATGTCCCGGTCGACCTGGCTGGTCACGGACTGGGTCTTGGAGATCTTCTTGGACTCCAGGCGCTCCCGCTCGAGCATGTTCTTGAAGTCCATGTTGCCGCCGACGTTGAGCTGCATCGTGCGGTCCAGCTGCACGCCGCGGTCCTCGAACAGCTTGGCCAGCACCCGGTGGGTGATGGTGGCGCCGACCTGGCTCTTGATGTCGTCACCCACGATCGGGACGCCGGCGTCGGTGAACTTCTGCGCCCACGCCGGGGTGCCGGCGATGAAGACGGGCAGCGCGTTGACGAAGGCCACGCCCGCGTCGATGGCGGCCTGGGCGTAGAACTCGGCGGCCTGCTGCGAGCCCACGGGCAGGTAGCAGACCAGGACGTCGGCGCCGGACTCGCGGAGGGCCGCGACCATGTCCACCGGCTCGTCGTCGGCCTCCTCGACGATCTCCCGGTAGTACTTGCCCAGGCCGTCCAGGGTGGTGCCGCGCTGCACGGTGACGCCCAGCGGCGGCACGTCGGCGATCGTGATGGTGTTGTTCTCGCTGGCCACGATGGCCTCGGAGAGGTCCCGGCCGACCTTCTTGGCGTCGACGTCGAACGCGGCGACGAAGGTGACGTCGGAGACGTGGTAATCCCCGAAGCGGACGTGCATCAGACCGGGGACGGACTTCGTCTCGTCCGCGTCCCGGTAGTACTCGACGCCCTGCACGAGCGACGCGGCGCAGTTGCCGACGCCGACGATGGCGACCTTGACCTGTCCCATGGGACCTCCTTGTGCCGGCACGCTGGGTGCTCGGCCTCGATGACGAACGTGGCTCAGGGGGTGGTGCTGGTGTTGCTGTCCGGCCCCGGCGGCGCTGCCGGGTCGGCACGATCGGGGTCGTTCTTCTCGCGGTCGATCAGCTCGGACAGCCAGCGGACCTCGCGGTCCACGCCGTCCAGACCGTGGCGCTGCAGCTCGAGGGTGTAGCGGTCAACCCGCTCGCGGGTGCGGGCCAGCGCGGCCCGTAGTCCGTCGCGCTGCTGCTCGACGGTCCGCCGGCGGCCCTCCAGGATCCGGAGCCGGACGTCGGCGGCGGTGGAGCCGAAGAAGGCGAGGTGGACGCCGAATCGGCCCTCGTCGTCGTAGGCCTCCGGTCCCGTCTGGCTGACGAGGGAGTGGAACCTCTCCTTGCCCTCGGCGGAGATCGCGTAGACGACCTTGCCGCGGCGTCCGGTGAGTGGTGGCGCGTCGGCGGGGAGCAGCGCCTTGGGGTCCGCGTCGACGGTGACGACGAGACCGGCGGCGAGCATCCGCTTCAGTGCCGGGTACAGCGAGCCGTAGGAGATGCTGCGCAGCCCCCCGAGCACGCCGGCGAGCTGTTTGCGCAGCTCGTAGCCGTGCATCGGGGCCTGTTGGAGCAGTCCGAGGATGGCGAACTCGAGCAGTTCCCCCACCTCGTCCCTCAGCCGGTCCGTGCGGATCGATGTATCGGCACGATACATCGACATATGACGGGGAGCGCAACACCGGGTGGCCGTCGGGTGCTCGCAGGAGGACCACGTGCGGTCCACCGAGGACCCTCCGGCGGGTCACGGGGAGGTCACAGCGAGCCCCACCGGTCCCGTCCCGGACACCTCCGCAAGGACGACGGCGGCCTCCGACGTGCGTAGCATCGGCGCGTGGCCGGACGACGCTCGGTGCAGGGACGTGCGGTGGTGGACTACTCGCTGCGCCGCCGGGCGCTGCTCGCCGACGTGCACGCCGGCCGCACCGCACTGCTCGAGGTCTGCGACGCCAGTCCGTACCTGACCCGGGCCGCCGAGCACCACGGGGAGCTCACCGAGGAGCTCTGCCCGGTCTGCCGCAACCAGCGGTTGACGATGGTGAACTACGTCTACGGCGACGCCCTCGGACCGGTCGCCGGCCAGGCCAAGACCCAGGTGGAGCTGGCCCGGATGCACACGGTGCAGGACGAGTTCGCGGTCTCCAGCCTCGAGGTCTGCCAGGGCTGCGGCTGGAACCACCTGGCCTCGTCCTACGTCCTGGGTGCAGTTCCCGAGCCCGGCCGCGCACCACGCAAGACCCGTCGCCGGGCGGCCCACGACTAGCTCGACGCCGAGCCGCACGACCTGCGACGGCCAGGCCGTCCACAGCTCCACCCGTCATCCTGGGGCCCGGACGCGTGCCCGCGTCCGCCCACCGACCCGAGAGAGGGGCCACCGCCGTGCCTCCCCACGACGAGACCTCCCCCGTCGGGCCGCCCGCCGGCTCCGTCCGCCGGCCACCGCCCGCCCGTGAGACCCGGTCCGGCGGTGGCGGGTCCCGGCCCGACCCGCGCCGGCCGGCCCGTGCCGACCGCGGCCGGACGACGGTCTCGCGCGACGGCGGCGCCCAGGTGTCGGCACGCAAGCCCGCCCCCAAGGGCTCGAAGGCCCGGGGGCCGAAGGGCAAGCGGACGGCGAAGCAGAAGCGGCGGCGCGTCTACAAGGTCCTCGCCGGGCTGGTGGCCGCCTCCGCCGTCCTGCTCGGCGTCTTCGTCGGCGTGGTCTACGCCAACACCACGGTGCCCTCGCTGGACGACGTCGCCCAGAAGCAGCTGTCGATCATCTACTACTCCGACGGGACCACCGAGATGGCCCGGCTCGGTGAGGAGAACCGGATCAGCATCCCGCTGGACCAGGTCTCCGAGCCCGCCCGCGAGGCCGTGCTGGCCGCGGAGAACCGAAACTTCTACGACGACCCGGGCATCTCGATCACCGGCATCGTCCGGGCCGCCTGGAACAACCTCACCGGCGGTTCCACCCAAGGTGGCTCCACGATCACCCAGCAGTACGTGAAGAACACCCTGCTGACCGCCGACCAGACGTTCAGCCGGAAGTTCCAGGAGCTCTTCCTCGCCGTCAAGCTGGACAACAGCTACTCCAAGGACGAGATCCTCGAGGGCTACCTGAACACCATCTACTTCGGCCGCGGCGCCTACGGCATCCAGGCCGCGGCGCAGGCCTACTTCGGCGTGGACGCGTCGGCGTTGACCGCCCAGCAGGGCGCCGTGCTCGCCGTCCTGATCCGCAGCCCCAGCGCCTACGACCCGGCCTCGAACCCCGAGGGCGCGCAGGACCGCTGGGGCCTGGTGCTCGACGGCATGGTCGAGCAGGACTGGCTGAGCTCGGCCGACCGCAGGGCGTCGGTCTACCCCGAGGTGTTGCCGGTCTCCACGGCGAACCTCAGCTACCCCGACGGCCCGGAGGGCTTCATCGCCCGACAGGTCGTCGCCGAGCTGCAGAGCAAGTACGGCCTGGACGACCAGGACGTCTTCGCCGGTGGCCTGCGGGTGGTCAGCACCGTGAACAAGGCCTACCAGGACGCTGCTGGAGCCGCCGTCGCCGACGTGATGGAGGGCGAGCCGGAGAACCTGCGCGAGGCGTTGGTCTCCATCGACCCGCGAACGGGGGCCGTGTTGGCCTACTACAGCCCGGTCACCGACACCGGGACCGACTACGTGCAGGTCCAGCGGCAACCGGGCTCGTCGATGAAGCCGTATGTGATGGCCACGGCGTTGGAGCAGGGCATCAGCGTCAACTCCCGGCGGGACGGCAGCTCGCCGCAGACGTTCCCCGACCGGGAGGCCCCGGTACGGAACTCCGGCGGCGCCTCGTGCGGCTCCTGCACGCTGGTGCAGGCGATGACCCGCTCGCTGAACACGACGTTCTACGGGCTGGCCTACGAGGTCGGGGCAGAGAACGTCCGGACCACCGCACTGGCCGCCACCGGCATGCCGGACAGCTGGACCAGCGGCGCGCTGAGCGGGCTCCGCACGCTGGCCAACGCCGACGGTGTCACCGGGTCGGCCATCGGGATCGGCGAGTACGAGATGCGCCCGATCGACCAGGCCGCCGGCTTCGCCACCATTGCCAACGGCGGGCTGCACCACGCCACGCACATCGTCAGCTCGGTCACCGACTCCGAGGGCGGTGTGCTCGTCTCCCCCGAGTCGGCCGTGGATGCCGGCATCCAGGCCATGCCTGCCGACGTCGCCAGCGACACCACGTTCTCCCTGGAGGGCGTCGCGGAGTACTCCCGCCGCTCCCTGGACGGCGACCGCCCGGTGGCCAGCAAGACCGGCACCCAGGGTCAGGGCGAGGACAACTCGGACGCCTGGATGGTCGGGTTCACGCCGTCCATCTCGACGGCGGTCTGGATCGGCAACGACAGCCCGAGCGACCCGATCGTGAACGCCAACGGCTCGATCATCTTCGGCTCCGGGCTGCCGGGCGCCATCTGGCAGCAGTACATGAACGCGGTGCTGGCCGGCACGCCGGAGGAGCCGCTGCCCGAGGACTCGATCATCGACGGCGACACCGGTGACAGCGTGCCGGTGCCGGTCGAGACCACCCGGGCCCCGCGGCCCACCACGCGGGCGCCCGCGCCGCCGACGCAGGCCCCTGCGCCCACCACCACCGAGGCCCCGGTGACCACGACCGAGGCGCCGGTCACGCCGGCACCGGTCCCGGCCCCGGCCCCGAACCCGGCACCGAACCCGAACCCGGCACCGAACCCGAACCCGGCACCGAACCCGATCCCGGCACCGAACCCGCCGGTGGGGCCACCGGTCGCACCGAGCCAACCCGCGCCTTAGGCACACTGACCCGGTGACCACGCACGACACGGGCCTGTTCCCGGCCGACCAGCCGGGGGACGGGCCCGCGTCGTCCCCGGGGACCGGTCCGACCGCGACGGCCGTGAGCAGACCGCCGCGCGTCGCCGCCCCACCCTGGCCGGACCGGGTCGTGCCCAGCTGGGCCGACCGGGTCGTCACGCAGGCCAGTGAGGCGTTCGGTGGGCCGTGGGGCCGGCACGCCGTCACCGGGCGGGCGCTGTTCTGGACCCCGTTGCGGGTGTCCCTGTTCTTCACCGTGGTCGGACTGGCGTTCGCCTGGGTCAAGCAGAGCCCGTGCTCGGACGGCAACTGGACGGGCTCCAAGCAGTACACGCACTTCTGCTACTCCGACACCGTCCCGCTGTTCACCCTGCACGGCCTGGACAGCGGCCAGGTGCCCTACCTGGACTCGCAGGTGGAGTACCCGGTGCTCACCGGCGGCTTCGAGTGGGTGGCCTCGGTGCTGGCCCGCGGCTACGACTCGCTGGCCCGCACCGTCGGCCTGCTGCCCACGGTGGTGCCGGTGCAGGGCTACTACGTGGTGACCTGCCTGATGCTGTCGGTCTGCGCGCTGCTGGTCACCCGCTCGGTGGTCGGGCTGGCCGGCCGCCGACCCTGGGACGCCGCGATGATCGGGCTCTCGCCGCTGCTCCTCGTGCACGCCTTCACCAACTGGGACCTCTTCGCCGTCGCGCTGGCGACCCTGGGCATGTGGGCCTGGGCGAAGCGGCACCCGGTGCTGGCCGGGGTGCTGATCGGCCTGGGCATCGCGGCCAAGCTCTACCCGGTGCTGCTGCTGGGGGTGCTGCTGGTGCTGTGCCTGCGTACCGGGCAGCTGCGGGCCTGGCTGACCACCGCGCTGTCCGCCGCGGCCGCGTGGCTGGCCACCAACCTCCCGATCGCGCTGCTCGCACCGCAGAACTGGCAACGGTTCTTCGCCCTGAACGACAGCCGTCCGGCCGACCCGGACACGCTCTGGAACATCGCGATCACCGCCTCGGGAGACCGGCTCTTCGACGGCCCGCTGGCCGCCGGGCAGAGCCCCGACGTGCTCAACGCCGTCGTCGCTGTCTCGCTGGTGGTGCTGGCTGCCGCGGTCGGCTGGCTGGCCTTGGCCGCGCCGACCCGCCCCCGGGTGGCCCAGCTGGCCTTCCTGCTGGTGGCGGGGTTCCTGCTGGTCAACAAGGTGTGGAGCCCGCAGTACTCGCTGTGGTTGCTGCCGCTGGCGGTGCTGGCCCGCCCCGGGTGGCGCTCGCTGCTGGCCTGGCAGGCCACCGAGGCGCTGCTGTGGGTGCCCCGGATGCTCTGGTACCTGGGCCCCGAGGACAAGGGCATCGACGTCGAGTGGTTCTTCCTCGCCGTCGGGGTTCGGGACGTCGCCGTCCTGGTGCTGGTCGTGCTCGTGGTCCGAGACGTCTGGGACCCCTCGTTGGACCGGGTCCGGCGCAGCTGGCCGGGCACCGACGACCCCTCGGGCGGGGTGCTGGACGGCGCTCCGGACCGGGTCCGGCTGCGCGGCTGGCGGCCGGAGTCGGTGGTCCCGGACCAGCCCGCGCGGGTGTCGGCCGGTCAGCCCAGCGACTGACGCAGCAGCGCGATCTCCGCTGCGTGCGACGCCGGGTCGCCGGGGGTCTCCAGCACCACCGGGCAGCCGGCGGTACGGGCCACCTCGAGCAGCAGTTCGGTGGGGATCTCGCCGTCGGACAGCGGGGCGTGCCGGTCCCGGGCGGAGCCCGCAGCGTCCCGGCTGTTGTTCAGGTGCACCAGGTCGATCCGGCCGGTGATCGCCCGGACGTCGTCGACGACGGTGGCCAGGTCCCAGCCGGCGGCCCAGGCGTGGCAGGTGTCCAGCACGAACCCGGCGCCGAACTCCCCCACGGCCTCCCAGAGTCGGGCCAACGCGTCGAGCTCCCGGGCCATCGCCTTGTCCCCGCCCGCGGTGTTCTCGATCAGCACCGGGAGCGGGAAGCCGCCGTCGTCGGCCTGCCGAGAGAACGTCTTGCGCCAGTTGTCGAACCCGGCGGCCGGGTCGTCCTGGCCGGTGACGTGCCCGCCGTGCACGACCATCCCGGCCGCACCGATCGCGGCCGAGGCCTGCGCGTGCTGGCCCAGGAGCTTGCGGCTGGGGATCCGGATCCGGTTGTTCGTGGACGCCACGTTGAGCACGTAGGGCGCGTGCACGAACACGGCCACATCGCTGGTCTGCAGGTCCTCGACGTCCGGGCGGGGCTTGGGGGCCTTCCAGTCCTTCGGGTCGGCCAGGATGACCTGGACGGCGGAGGCGTCGACCTCGGCCGCGCGGGCCAGGACCCCGCCGTCCTCGACCTCGTTGGCCTCGGTCAGGCCGGATCCGACGTGCACCCCGATGGGCTGGCTGTCCATGTCCCGACCCTGCCACGGACCACCAACAGGGGGTGCCCGACGACGCCGCCGCTCCCGGTCGGCATCCGGTTCGTGGTGGACACGCTGGTCCCGCTGCCGGACCTGTCCTCGGCCCGGGCGGCTCGTCGCTGGCCCCGCCCCCTGTGGACGGGGGCCGACACGCGTCTGAGCGGCTGTTACTCTGGAACGAGCGCGTCCGGTCGACCGTCAGGTGCGGTCCTCGGGCGCGCGACGCGTGTACAGCCCTCCTGCTGCAGATCCTCTGCAGCCGCTGAGACCAGAGGAGGTGGGGTTCTCCGTGCGTCACTACGAACTGATGATCATCCTCGACCCCGAGCTCGAGGAGCGCACCATCGCTCCCAGCCTGGACCGGTTCCTGTCGGTCGTCACCAACTCCGGTGGCACCGTCACGACCGACATCTGGGGTCGACGTCGTCTCGCCTACGAGATCAAGAAGAACGTCGAGGGCATCTACGCCATCGTCGACATCCAGGCCGAGCCCGCTGCGGTCGCCGAGCTGGACCGTCAGCTGAACCTCAACGAGTCCATCCTGCGCACCAAGCTGATGCGGCCCGAGGCTCACTGACCATGGCCGGCGAGACCGTCATCACCGTCATCGGCAACCTGACCGCCGACCCGGAGTTGCGTTTCACGCCGTCCGGAGCCGCCGTCGCCAACTTCACCGTGGCGTCCACGCCCCGGACCTTCGACCGTCAGACGTCGGAGTGGAAGGACGGCGAGGCGCTCTTCCTGCGGTGCAACGTGTGGCGCCAGGCGGCGGAGAACGTCGCCGAGTCGCTCACCCGTGGCTCCCGGGTCATCGTCAGCGGTCGCCTCAAGCAGCGCTCCTTCGACACGAAGGAGGGCGAGAAGCGCACTGTCATCGAACTCGAGGTCGACGAGATCGGCCCCTCGCTCCGTTACGCCACCGCGAAGGTCACCAAGGCCAACCGCGGCAGTGACGGCGGCGGGTTCGGTGGCGGCTCCGGCGGCGGCGGTGGGGGCTTCGGCTCCTCCGGCGGCGGCGGCGGCGGTGGCGGCAGCGCTTCCAGCGACCCCTGGTCGACCCCGGCGTCGTCCTCGGACGAACCGCCCTTCTAGAAGGACCCCCTCGCCCCCCACGCCTCGCTCCGCTCACCGCGGGACCCTGCGAGGGGGCCGTTCCATCACGCATTCCAGGAGAACCCTGTGCCCAAGCCACCCATCCGCAAGCCCAAGAAGAAGGTCTGCCAGTTCTGCAAGGACAAGGCGACCGGTGTCGACTACAAGGACACCACCCTGCTCCGGAAGTTCATCTCCGACCGGGGCAAGATCCGCGCCCGCCGCGTCAGCGGCAACTGCAGCCAGCACCAGCGTGACGTCGCCGTGGCCGTGAAGAACAGCCGCGAGATGGCCCTGCTGCCCTACACGTCGACGGCGCGCTGATCATGAGCGCATCGAAACTGATCCTGACCCAGGAGGTCACCGGCCTCGGTTCTGCCGGGGACACCGTCGAGGTGAAGGGCGGGTACGCCCGCAACTACCTCCTGCCCCGCGGCCTGGCCATGGTGGCCACCCGTGGTGCCCAGAAGCAGGTCGAGGGCCTGCGCCGCGCGCGGGCTGCCCGCGACGTGGCGACGCTCGAGGAGGCCAAGCAGATCGCCGGCCAGCTCTCCGCGCTGACCGTCTCCGTGCCGGCCAAGGCCGGCAACGGCGGGCGTCTGTTCGGCTCGATCACCACGGCCGACGTCGTCGCCGCGGTGACCGCCGCCGGTGGTCCGGCCCTGGACCGTCGTCGGGTCGAGCTGCCCAGCTCGATCAAGAGCACCGGCGCGCACACCGTCACGGTGCGCGTGCACCCCGAGGTCAGCGCTGCGCTGTCCATCGAGGTGGTCGCTGCCTGACGGCAGCCACTCGCCAGTCCCACAGGGGGCGTCGGACCGTGCGGTCCGGCGCCCCCTGTGGCGTCCTCTGGGGATCGGACAGGCCGGCCGGGGGCAGGTCGTGCTGAGTGGTGCCGACGGCGCGGGGTGTCGCCGGGCCCGACGCGCCCGGGCCTCGCGGGCGGATGGAAGTTTCTCCCGTCCACAGGCTCCGCGGAGGAGACCGGCTGGTGGCGGCGGGTGGACCGGCGGATGGCCGCCGCCCGTCCCGGCCCACTCCACACGGAGGCTGCGTTCGTCCACGGCACTGTCCCCAGGTTGTGCAGAGGCCTGTGCACAGCGCTCGTGGACGCGGGCCCACCGGCTGCCTAGCGTCACCCACGAAGCCACCGCGCGGGGTGGTCGGCACCGGTTCTGTCGGTGCCCCGCGATACCAAGGACGACGACGGACGGACCACCTGCAGGGGTGGTCTGTCCCCGTGGCGTGCACGACGGACAGGAGCAACTCGCGTGGCAGTGGTCGACGACATCAGCAGGCCGGTGGCCGCTGCGCCGCAGTACGACCGTCAGCCCCCTCAGGACGTCGCTGCCGAGCAGTCGGTCCTGGGCGGCATGCTGCTGAGCAAGGACGCGATCGCCGACGTGGTGGAGGTCCTGCACGGCGCGGACTTCTACCGCCCGGCGCACCAGATCGTCTTCGACTGCGTGCTGGACCTCTACGGCCGCGGTGAGCCCGCCGACGCGATCACCGTGTCCGCCGAGCTCAACCGCACCGACCAGCTGTCCAAGATGGGCGGTGCGGTCTACCTGCACACGCTCATCCAGTCCACGCCCACCGCGGCCAATGCCGGCTACTACGCCGCGATCGTCGCCGAGCAGGCCGTGCTGCGCCGCCTGGTCGAGGCCGGCACCCGGGTGGTCCAGCTGGGCTACGGCGCGGCCGGCGGCAAGGGCGACGTCGACGACATCGTCGACCGGGCCCAGCAGGAGATCTACGACGTCACCGAGAAGCGGATGAGCGAGGACTACTCGCGCCTCGAGGACATCCTGCAGCCCACCATGGACGAGCTGGACGCCATCGCCAGCCGCGGTGGCACCGCCCGCGGCGTGCCCACCGGCATCCGGGACCTCGACGAGCTGACCAACGGCCTGCAGGCCGGCCAGATGATCGTCATCGCGGCCCGACCTGGCGTGGGCAAGGCCCTGGCGCTCGACACCGCCGTGGCGACGCCCAGCGGTTGGACCACCATGGGCCAGATCGCTGTCGGTCAGCAGGTCCTGGGAGCCGACGGTCGGCCCACGACCGTGGTCGCCGCGACCGAGGTCATGACCGACCGGCCCTGCTACGAGGTGCACTTCTCCGACGGCTCGATGCTCGTCGCCGACGCGCAGCACCAGTGGCTCACCGACACCCGGGCCAGTCGTCGCGCTGCCCAGGAGGCCCGGGTACGTGGCACGTCGCCGCGGGTCACGGCCGGCGTGCGGACCACGGAAGAGCTTGCGGGCACTGTCCGCTGTGCGACTGCGGATGGGCGCCTGAACCACTCCGTTCGCACCGCGCAGCCACTCGATCTGCCCGAGGCGGACCTGCTCGTCCCGCCGTACACGCTGGGGGTCTGGCTGGGCGACGGGACCTCGGCCGCTGCGCAGTACACCAGCGACGACCCGGAGATCGCCGCGTACATCGAGGCCGAGGGGCTCGTCGTCACCCGCACGACCTCAGACCGTCGGTACTCGATCGGTCTGCCCCCGCGACCGCCCGTCGCTGCTCGGCCCTTGGAGCGGTGCCAGGACGGCCGGGACGCGCACGGCACCGTGCGGGGACTGCTGCGCTCTCTCGGGGTGCTGGGTGAGAAGCACGTGCCCTTGGCCTACCTGCGGGCGTCTGTGGCCCAGCGGCGGGCGCTGCTGGCGGGGTTGCTCGACACCGACGGGACGGTGGCACCGAACGGGGTCGTCCAGTTCGCCGTGACGTCGCAACGCCTGGCCGAGGGGGTTCGTGAGCTGATCGAGAGCCTGGGCCACCGGGTCGGGATGAGCCGCAAGCCGGTGCGCGGTCGGACGGAGGCCTCATCCGTCTGTTTCACACTCACCTTCAGCACCGACGACGCAGTCTTCTGCCTCGAGCGCAAGAAGCTGATGCACAAGGAACGCGGCGCCCGGACGTTCACCTCACGGGGGGTCCGGTTCATCACCGAGGTACGGCCGATCGCCAGCGTCCCGGTGCGGTGCATCCAGGTGGCGGCCGCGGACCACCTGTTCCTGGCCGGGAAGGCGTTCATTCCCACGCACAACTCGACCCTGGGCCTGGACATCGCCCGGAACGCCGCCGTGAAGCACCACCAGGCGGCCTGCATCTTCTCCCTGGAGATGAGCAAGCACGAGATCACCATGCGTCTGCTGTCGGCCGAGGCGAAGGTGCCGCTGCACCACATGCGCGCCGGCACGCTCTCTGACGAGGACTGGTCGAAGCTGGCCCGCCGGATGGGCGAGGTCGCCGACGCCCCGCTCTACATCGACGACTCCCCGAACATGACGATGATGGAGATCCGGGCCAAGGCCCGGCGGCTCAAGCAGCGCAACGACCTCAAGCTGGTGGTCATCGACTACCTGCAGCTGATGACGTCGGGCAAGCGGGTGGAGTCCCGTCAGCAGGAGGTCTCGGAGTTCTCCCGTGCGCTCAAGCTGCTGGCCAAGGAGCTCGAGGTCCCGGTGATCGCGATGAGCCAGCTGAACCGTGGCTCCGAGCAGCGCCAGGACAAGAAGCCGATGCTGTCCGACCTGCGCGAATCGGGCTCGATCGAGCAGGACGCCGACATGGTGATGATGATCCACCGCGAGGACATGTACGAGAAGGAGTCCCCGCGGGCCGGTGAGGCGGACATCATGCTGGTCAAGCACCGCAACGGCCCCACCGCCAACGTCACCGTGGCCTTCCAGGGCCACTACTCCCGCTTCGTGGACATGGCGAACTGATGACCGACGCCGTGCGCGCGCTGACCCGCTCGTTCTGGGTCCTGGCCGACGTCGAGGGCAACGAGGTCTGCGTCTGCACCTGGCAGGACCGGGACGAGCGCGAGGTCAGCCCCGCAGGTTGAGTTGGTCGTACCGGGCGGCCAGCTCGTCGAGCTCCTCGGTCGTGGGCAGGTGCCCGTCGGCGCGCAACTCGGCCATGCCGCGGAAGTAGCCCTCGCGCGGTGCCCCGGGCGTGAAGAGCAACAGGAACCGGCAGCCGGTGTCCTCGTCGACGGCTTGGAAGCCGTGCACCCCGGAGCGGGGCACGTAGACCAGATCGCCCGGCCCGGCCGTCGTCCAGGTGTCGCCGTCCAGCACCGCCAGCCGACCCTCCAGCACGTGGAAGGACTCGCTGAACGTCCGGTGCACATGCGGTCCCGGTCCCCCGCCGCCGGGCGGCAGGGTGACCTCGAAGAGGCCGAAGTCGCCGCGGGTCTGGGTGCCGGTGGCGACGAAGCGGCTCCGGCCGGCCACCTCCTGGTCGGTCGCCCGGGAGACCGTCGCCGGGTCGGGGAGGAATGTCATGCCCCGGTCCTACCAGCGGGGGCAACCGATCGGGTCGCCCCGCCGAACGTCGGGCCTGCGGATCGGCGACCGGCTCCAGGCGATGACCGTGCACGCAGATGAGGTCGCAGCAGCCCTCGTCCCGGCGCGCAGAGTGCGGCAGGGTGGTCGGCATGGCCACCTGGACGGACGTCGAACGGCTCGCGGGCGCGTTGCCGGAGGTCACCGAGGGCACCAGCTACGGCAACCGGGCCTGGAAGATCGCCGGGCAGACCTTCGTGTGGGCCCGGCCGCTGGGGGTCAAGGACCGGGCCGATCTGGGCGGCGCCGTCCCCGAGGGTGAGGTGCTGGCGGTGCGGGTCGCCGGCGAGGGCGAGAAGGCCGAGCTGCTGGCCGCCGAACCCGGTGTCTGCTTCACGGTCCCGCACTTCGAGGGCCACGCCGCGGTCCTGGTCCGCCTGGGGGACGTCGACGTGGACCTGCTCACCGAGCTGGTCACCGACGCCTGGCGCTGCCGGGCGCCGGAGGCGCTGGTCCGCACCCTCGGCTAGCTGTACTGCTCGAACAGGTTGGTGCGACCGCATCCTGGCGCTGGAGTGCGGCCAGAGCACGCCGGCACCGGTCTCCCCTGTCGGCGCCAGCAGGCCGGGCGTGCCGGTGACCTTGCGGTGGAAGTTGCGCGGGTCCAGCGCCCGGCCCCAGACCACCTCGTAGATCCGGCGAAGCTGGGCGACGATGAACTCCGGCCGGCAGAACGCCGTCCCCAGCGCGGTGTACTCCAGCTTGGCCCGGGCCCGCTCGAGTGCTGGGTGCGGCGAAGGCCGAGGCCACCGCGGCCGACCTGGCCGCCTGGGCCAGCGTCGACCCCGCCGTGCTGACCGGGCTGGCGCTCAAGGACCTGGCCGCCAACCTGCCCAGGATCGACAGCCTGGTGCTCACCCCGGACCTGCTGGCCCCGGGTGCTGGCCACCGCCGACGACGGGGGAGACCCCGCTGGCGCTCAACGAGGTCTACCTGGGCCAGCCGACCCATCAGACCGCGCGCTACCGGCTGCAGGCGCCGGGTGGGGACGTCGAGCGGCAGGCGTCGTCCGGGGTGCTGGTGGCCACCGGGACCGGGGCGACGGGCTGGTGCCGGTCGGCCGCGCAGGAGCGGCACAGCCCGCTCGCGCTGCCCGGCCCCACGGACTCCGCCCTCGCCTGGTTCGTCCGGGAGGCCTGGCCCTCACCGGTCACCGGGACCCGCTGGACCGAGGGCGTGCTCACCGGGGACGACGTCCTGACGCTGACCGTGGAGTCCGACCGGCTGCTCGCGTTCGGGGACGGCCTGGAGGACGACCACCTGACGCTGTCCTGGGGCCAGCAGGTGACCGTCGGCCGGGCGGCCCGCACCCTGCGGCTGGTCGGGATCCTCACCTGAGGACGGCGACCAGGAAGTCCGAGCCCTCGTCGAAGGGGCGCAGGTCCCAGGTGCTCAGCAGCACGTCGACGCTCCATCCGACGGCCCGGGCGTCGTCCAGGAACTCCGGGAACGGGTAGCCGCGCTCGGCGCCGAACCCGAGCACCGCTCGTCCGCCGGATACCACGTGCGCCCGGAACCCGGCCAGCACCCGCCGCCGGGTCGAGGGCGCCAGGAAGGCCATCACGTTGCCCGCGCAGACGACGATGTCGAACCGGCCTGGCACGGACAGCTCGGCCAGGTCCCCGACCAGCCAGGTCGGTCCGGGGTGGTCGGCCTCGGCCGCGGCGACCAGCACCGGGTCGGCGTCCACCCCGACGACCTCGTGGCCGGCGGCGTGCAACGCGGCCCCCACCCGACCGGGGCCGCAGCCGGCGTCCAGCACCCGGGAGCCGCGGGTCGCCATCGCGTCCACGAGGCGGGCCTCGCCGTCCAGGTCGACGCCGTCGGCGGCCAGGCCGTGGAACCTGTCCACGTAGCGCTGGGAGTGCTCGGGGTCCGCGGCGCTCATCCGCGCCCACTCGTTCACGTCGGTCACGTGTCGATCATCCCCGGCGTCGGTGGAGGACCATCAGGGGCGTGCGACGTGAGGCGAGTGTCCTGCACCTGGACCTGGATGCCTTTTTCGCCGCCGTCGAGCAGCGCGACAAGCCCAGCCTGCGCGGGAGGCCGGTCATCGTCGGTGGCACCGGTGGGCGCGGGGTGGTGTCCACGGCGTCCTACGAGGCCCGGGTGTTCGGGGCCCGCAGCGCGATGCCGACCGCCGAGGCCCGGCGTCGCTGCCCGCCCGGGACGGCCTTCCTGGGCACGCGCTTCCCGGCCTACGCGAAGACCTCCGAGTTGGTGATGAGCCTGCTGCGCGAGTTGTCCCCGCTGGTAGAGCCGGTGAGCATCGACGAGGCCTACGTGGACCTGACGGCCGGTGACCACGACACGTCCGTGGACGGCGTCACCGCGCTGGCGAACGATCTCAAGGCTCGGATCGCCGAGGCCACCGGCGGCGTGACCGGGTCCGTCGGGGTGGCCAGCTCCAAGTCGCTGGCCCAGATCGGCTCAGAGCTGAGAAAGCCCGACGGGCTGACCGTGGTCGCTCCGGGCACCGAGCTGGAGGTGCTGCACCCGCTGTCGGTGCGGGCACTGGGCGGGGTGGGCCCGGCGACCGCGGAGCGGCTGGCGCAGATCAAGGTGTCCACCGTCGGGGACCTGCATCGGCTGACCCTGGTCGACCTGACCACCCTCGTCGGGCAGGCGCACGGCGCCGGGCTGTACCGGCTGGCCCGGGCCGACGACGACCGGCCGGTGGTCGCCGACCGCGAGGCCAAGAGCGTCAGCGCCGAGCAGACCTACGCCCAGGACCTCACCGACCCGGCCAGGCTGACCGTCGCGGTCGAGCACCTGGCCCGCCGGGTGGGCGAGCGGCTGGCCCGCTCGGGCACCGCCGGCCGCACGGTCACCCTCAAGGTCCGCCGGTACGACTTCTCCACCCTGACCCGTTCGCAGACCCTGGCCCAGCCGGTCGACGACCCCCGCTCGATCGCCCAGGTCGCGCACCGGCTGCTGGCCGGGGTGGACCGCTCCGGCGGGCTGCGGCTGCTCGGCGTCGGCGTCAGCGGGTTGGCGACCTACGTGCAGGGCGACCTGTTCGCGCCGGCCGCGGACCTGGTCGAGGCCAGCGAGGCGCCGACGGAGGACCTCGTGCCGGCCGACCCGACCCCGGGGCCGGCGCTGCGGGTCTGGCACCCCGGGCAGGACGCCACCCACACCGAGCACGGGTCGGGCTGGGTGTGGGGCAGCGGCCTGAACCGGGTGACCGTCCGGTTCGAGGGCCCGCGGACCGGGCCCGGGCGGGTGCGCACCTTCGCCGGCGACGACCCCGACCTGCAGCCCGCGGACCCGCCCGACTGGCGGTGACTCAGTCCCAGGTCTCCCGGTCGTGGGCCGATCGCCAGAACCCGAGCTCGTACCGGGTGGCGACGGCGAAAGACCGGTGCATCGCCGCCAGCTGCGCCGGACCGGCATCCCGGGCGGCGGCGTCGGTCAGCTCGCGGGCCTGGCGGGTCGACTCCTGGAACACCGGGTCGTCGTAGGCCGCCACCCACCTGGCGTAGGGATGGTCCGGGGTGGCCCGGGCGGTCGCCGCCAGCCGGAGGCCGGTGTCGGCGTAGACCCAGAAGCACGGCAGCACCGCGGCGCACCCGACGGCGTACGGCTCGGTGGCGGCCGTGGCGACCAGGTAGGAGACGTAGGCCAGGCAGGCCGGGCTGGGGTCGGTCTCCCGCTCCGCGCCGCCGAGCAGCTCCAGCAGGTCGGTGTGCAGCGCGCTCTCCACCACGCCCGCGCCGTGCGCCGACTGCGCCCAGAAGGACGCCGCCCGTGGGTCCGGCGCCCGGGCGGCCAGCAGCGCCAGCGCCTTGGCGTACCCGGCCAGGTACAGCGCGTCCTGCTCCAGGTATTGCCGGAAAGCCCCGGGGTCCAGGGTGCCGGCGGCCAGCTCGGCGAGGAAGGCCAGCTGCTCGATCTCGGTCCGGACGGCGGTGGTGGCGGCCCAGGCGTCCGCGCAGAAGGTCCTCACCGGTCACTCCACGTCTGGGCCAGGTGGTGCACCGGGCCGTTGCCGGATCCGACACCGAGGGCGTCGGACCCCAGCAGCGCCGCCTGGAGGAAGTCCCGCGCGGCCTGGACCAGCTCGGGCCAGTCCGGCGGCTCGCCGGTGGTCCCGGCCACGGTGGCCCCCGCCGCGAGTGCCGCGGACAGCGTGCAGCCGGTGCCGTGGGTGTGCCGGGTGTAGACCAGGGGACGACGGCTGGTGTGCAGCGCCGTCGACCCGTTCCCGGACCGCAGCGCGAGCACGTCGATGCTCTCGCCGAGCGCGTGTGCCAGGTGGCCTCCCTTGACCAGCACCGCCCGCGGCCCCAGGGCCAGCAGGGCGGTGGCCTGGTCGCGCAGCCCGGCGACCGTCGTCGCCGGTTCCACGTGCAACAACCGGGCCGCCTCGGGCACGTTGGGCGTCAGCAGGTCGGTGATCGGCAGCAGCGTCCTCCGGACGGCGTCCACGGCGTCGTCGTCGATCAGCGGGTCGCCGCTGGTGGCGACCATGACCGGGTCGACGACGAGGAGGCCCACCGGGCGGTGGCTCAGCACCGCGACGACCGCGTGCACCACGGCAGCCGAGCCGAGCATGCCGGTCTTGGTGGCGTGCACGGTGACGTCGTCGAGCAGGGTGTCCAACTGCTGACCGACGAACCCGGCCGGCACCGGGTGCACGCCGGTGACCCCGTGGGTGTTCTGCGCGGTCAGCGCGGTGAGGACAGCGGTCCCGTAGGCACCCAGCGCGGAGAACGTCTTCAGGTCGGCCTGGATGCCGGCGCCCCCGCTGGGATCCGACCCGGCGATGGTCAGGGCGACGCGGGCGGTCATGCGGGCACCCGGGACAAGGCGGACCGGAGCGCGGTCGCCGCCGCGCGCGGGTCGTCGGCAGCGCAGATGTCGGAGACCACGCAGACCCCGTCCACCCCGGTCGAGGCGACCTCGGCGACCCGGTCCAGGTGGATCCCCCCGATGGCCACCGTGGCCAGTCCCGCGGTCTGTGCCCGGGTAGCCAGCGACCGGACACCGTCCAGGCCGAGCTCTGGGCCGGCGTCGGGCTTGGTCGGCGTCGACCACAGCGGGGACAGCCCCACCAGGTCGACGGTCCCGGCGGGCAGCGCCAGCGCGGCGTCCAGGTCGGTGGCGGACCCTATCGACAGGCCCAGGTGCAGGTGCGGCGCCAGCGTCCGGACCTCGGTGACCGGCAGGTCGTCCTGGCCCAGGTGCACGCCGTCCGCCCCGGCCAGCAGGGCGACGTCGACGGCATCGTCGACCACCACCGCGACGTCCGTGCGGTCGGCGAGCACCGCCCGGACCGCGCGGGTCAGCTCGAGCAGCTCACGGCGGGACGCCGTCTTGTCCCGCACCTGGACGGCGGTGACTCCCCCGGCCACTGCAGCCGCGACCACGTCGGGGACCGCCCGCGGCGCGCACAGCGCGGTGTCGGTGACCAGGTAGAGGGTGGGGTCCAGCCTCATCGCAGGTCTGCTCGGGCCAGGTCGTCCGGGCCCACGGCGTGCAGCGAGTCCAGCCACGCGATCGCGAAGCTGCCCGGCCCGGCCGCGGTGGCTGCAGCCCGCTCGGCGGCGAGCGCGACGTGCGCGTGTGCGGCGACCGCGCCGGTCAGCGGCGACCCGGTGGCGGCCACGTAGGCCGCGGTCAGCGCGCCCAGGGCGCAGCCGGCGCCGGTCGTGCGGGTCAGCAGCAGGTGCCCGCCGCCGACCCGGACAGTCGTCGTGCCGTCGGTGACGACGTCGACCTGGCCGCTGACCGCCACCACCCCGCCGGTCCGCCGGGCCAGGTCGGCCGCAGCCTCCAGCGCGTCGTCGGTGCTGTGCGCGCTGTCCACCCCGCGCCCGCCCGCCCCGGTGCCGGCCAGCGCCAGCACCTCGGAGGCGTTCCCGCGGACGACGGCAGGGCGCAGTTGCACCAGATCGGCGGCCAGCCCGGTGCGGAAGGGCAGCCCGCCGACGGCGACCGGGTCCAGTACCCACGGGGTGCCGGCTTCCCCGGCGGACCGGGCGGCCAGCCGCATGGCCTCCGCCGTCCGGGCGTTCACGGTGCCCACGTTGACCAGCACGGCCGAGGCGACGGCGGCGAACCCGGCTGCCTCCTCGGGGGCGTCGACCATCGCCGGGGCGGCGCCCACGGCCAGCAGGGCGTTCGCGGTGATCGTCTGGACCACGGTGTTGGTCAGGCAGTGCACCAGGGGTGCGGTGCCGGTGAGCGCGGTGTGGGCGTCCCGCAGCCGGGCAGGGTCGATCGAGGAGACCATGGAAATCGACATCCCTTCGCCAGTCTCAGCTGGAGCAGGTTCGACGGGTGTGCTCTCAGTCCCGTGGTCGGGACACCCCGTGTCGTACCCGATCCTGACACCGGCCTGCTCGCCGTCGTCCACAGGGGTGAGGTCTGTCCACCGAGACGGTCCCGTGCTTGATCCACGGGGGTCGCCCTGTGAGGGTGGGGGCACATCTCGCAGGGGAAGGGGCACGGTTGGACCCGATCGCACTGATGTTCCTCGCCGTGGGCGGGGTCGGGATCGCCGTCCTGCTGCTGTCCCTCGTGATCGGTGAGATCGGCGAGTTCGGCCACGGCGACGTCGACGGCCCGTTCTCGGTGCCCGCGCTGGCCGCGGCCCTGGGTGGCATCGGCTTCGGCGGTGCCGCGGCGTCCGCGCTGCTGCCCGGCCTGCCGGGCGTCGTCACCGTGCTGCTGTGCCTGCTGGTCGGCCTCGTCGTCGCGCTCCCGCTGGCGGCCGGGGCGATCAAGCTGTCCGCGAGCCTGCGGGACATGCCGACCGAGCCCACGCTGACCTCCGGTCACCTGCTCGGCAGCCAGGGCGTCGTCGTCTCCACGGTGCCCGCCGGGGGCTATGGCGAGGTCCGGCTCGCCGTTGCCGGCCAGCAGCTGAAGTACGCGGCGCTCAGCACCGTCACGCTGCCCGTCGGCACCCCGGTCTACGTCGTCGGCACCCCGTCGGCGACCTCGGTGGAGGTCGTCTCGACCGCCCCAGAGCCTCCTGCCCCCGCACCCCCTGCCCGTGAGCTCCCCGGAGGACCCTCGTGACCCTGCTCATCGCCCTCGGCGGCATCGCCCTGTTGGTGGTCCTGCTCGTCCTGCTGGTCCTGTCCCGGATCAAGGTGGCCGGCCCGAACCAGGCCTTCCTGGTCACCGGCCGGCAGGGCCGCTCGGTCACCGCCGCCGACGGCGCGGTCAGCCGCGACATGTCCGGCCAGAAGGTCGTCATGGGCGCGAGCGTCTTCGTGCTGCCGGTCGTGCAGAAGCTGCACTCGATCGACCTGTCCAGCCGGCGCATCCCGGTCGGCATCCGCGGCGCCGTCAGCAAGCAGGGCGTGAAGTGCGACCTGGAGGGCGTGGCGATCGTCAAGGTCGGTGGCAACGAGTCCTCGATCCGGGCCGCCGCGCAGCGCTTCCTCAACCAGCAGGGCGGCATCGACACCTTCACCTCGGAGGTGCTGGCCGGTGCGCTGCGCTCGATCGTGGGCCGGCTGACGATCGAGGAGATCATCCGCGACCGGGCCGCCTTCGCCTCCGCCGTTGCCGAGGAGGCCGAGTCCTCGCTGACCGGTCAGGGCCTGGTGCTGGACACCTTCCAGCTGCAGGACATCCAGGCCGAGGGCACCTACCTCGCCGACCTGGGCCGCCCCGAGGCCGCCCGGGTGCTCAAGGAGGCCTCGATCGCCGAGGCCCGCGCCCGGCAGGCCGCCCAGCAGGAGCAGCTGCTCGCCGACGAGGCGATCGCGGTCTCCCAGCGTCAGCTGGCCCTCAAGCAGTCCGAGATCGCCGCCGAGACCGACGCCGCCAAGGCCCGCGCCGCCGCGGCTGGGCCGCTGGCCCAGGCAGCGCAGGACCAGCAGGTGCTGGCCGAGCAGGAGAAGGTCGCCGCGCGCACCGCGACGCTCACCCAGGCACAGCTCGACACCCCGGTCCGTCGGCCGGCCGACGCCGAGCGGTACCGGGTCGAGCAGGAGGCCGAGGGTCGCAAGAACTCCAAGATCCTCACCGCCGAGGCCGACCGGCAGGCCACCATCGCCGCGGCCCAGGCAGCGGCCGAGCAGGCGAAGCTGTCCGGTGAGGGCGAGCGGGCCCGCCGCTCCGCGCTGGCCGAGGCCGAGGCCATCGAGGGCGCCAAGCGCGGTGAGGCCGAGAAGCTGCGCCGGCAGGCGATCGCCGAGGCAGTCGAGAGCGAAGGTGCCGCCGAGGCCGCGGCGATCCTCGCCAAGGGCAAGGCGGAGGCCGAGTCGATGGACGCCCGCTCGCAGGCGTTCAGCACCTACGGCGAGGCCGCGATCCTGGACCTGCTGGTCAAGGTGCTGCCCGAGGTGGTCGCCGCCGCGGCCGCGCCGCTGGCGAGCGTGGACAAGATGACCGTGATCAGCGCCGACGGGCCGGCCTCGCTGTCCCGTTCGGTGGCCAGCAACGTCGCCCAGGGCCTGCAGCTGTCCGGCGACCTCACCGGTCTGGACGTGCCGGCACTGCTCAAGCGGCTCACCGGTGCGGCCAGCGACTCGATGGGCTCCGGCACGTCGTCGAACGGGCCCACCCGGGTGCCGGTCGACGGCAACTCGCACCAGGCCTGACCCGCCGGTGAGCACCCCGACGTACCCGGAGCTCTACCGACAGTCACTGGCGGGCTGGCCGGTGCCGGTCCGCGAGCTGGACCTCCAGACGCCGCAGGGCACGACGCACGTGCTCGCCGCCGGCCCCGACGACGGCCCGCCGGTGGTCCTGCTGCCCGGCGGCGGGGCCACCGCGACCGTCTGGGGACCGGTCGCCGGGGAGCTGGTGGCCGCCGGTTGCCGGGTGCTCGCCGTCGACCCGGTCGGTGACGCCGGGCTGAGCCGACCGCACGGCCCCGGGGTCCGGACACAGCTTCGGCGCGGCCACCGCGCTGCACCTGGCCCGCGCGGTGCCCGACCGGGTCGAGCGACTGGCGCTGCTGGACCCGACCGGTGTGGTCGCCGGGTTGTCCGGGGCCTACGTCCGGCACGCCGTCCCCCTCCTGCTGGCGCCCTCGCCGGCCCGGGCCCGGTCGCTGGTGTCCTGGGAGACCGACGGCCAGACCCTCGACGAGGACTGGCTCGCCCTCTATGCGGGCGCCGCCACCCAGCGCCGCCGGGTGGTGCGCATCCCGCGCCCGTCTGCCAACAGCTGCAGGCCCTCGACGTGCCGACGCTGGTGGTCGTCGCGCACCTGTCGCTGGCGCACGACTCCGCCCGGGTCGCCGCCCGGTTCCGGGAGCGCTGGCCCGCCGCCCGGGTCGAGGTGCTCCTCGGCGCCTCGCACCACACGCTGCCCCGCATCCCGGCCCGGGAGCTGGACGCACTGCTGACGCCGTTCCTGGCTGGGTGAGGATGGACGGGTGGCCCCCGTCCTGCGCGAGAAGCGCTTCGCCGACCTGACCCCGGCCGAGCTGTACGGCCTGCTGAAGCTCCGGGTCGACGTGTTCGTCGTCGAGCAGACCTGCCCGTACCCCGAGCTGGACGGCCGGGACACCGAGCCCGGCACCGTGCACGTCTGGATCGAGGACGACGGCGTGCCCGTCTCCTGCATCCGGGTGCTGGAGAACGGCAAGGACCGGGCCATCGGCCGGGTCGCCACGGCGGTGTCCGCACGCGGTCAGGGGCTGTCCGCCCAGCTGGTCGCCCGTGGGCTCCAGCTGTGCGCCGGCCGGACCGTCGAGATCGGGGCTCAGGCCTACCTGGAGGCCTGGTACGGCCGGTTCGGGTTCGTGCGGTCCGGCGAGGACTACCTGGAGGACGGCATCCCGCACCTGCCGATGCGGGTCTCCGCCCCGGCCTGAGGCGGCGAGCCGGGAGACGGTTGTGTGCGAGACGCCGTGCCGTGTCCCACAGAGCGACCGTGCGTGCACAACGGGGACGTCGGGCCCGGTGGCCGGCACGCGTCAGTCGCTGCCGGTGAGCGAGGCGGCGGGCAGCCAGTCAGCGTCGAGCAGCTCGGCGATCTGCTGCAGACCCGCGGTGTCCCCGCCCGCGGTCGAGCCGGTGACCGCCAGTCGTTCGACCATCACCTTGGCGACCTGCTCCTCCACGGTGTCCGCGGCGAAGGCGATCCGCCAGGGCGAGACCTGGTGGTCGCGGTGCGTCCGGCCGGTGACCTGACGGGCCGCGATCCCGGAGAACCGGGGCTGGTGGAACAGCCCGACCCGCGGGGTGGTGGACGCCGTCCGGGCGTCGGGCAGCTGCTCGGCCGCGTGCAGGCTGATCGAGGCGGTCACGGTGAACACGCAGACCCGGGACTCCCCGGTCTGGAAGCGCAGCCGCTCGGCCTCGACGTCGAACCGGTCCCGGCCGTAGATGCCCGACACCGGTACACCTGCGTCCAGCAGGGCCTGCCGGATCGGGTCCGCGGCGGTCTCCACGAACTCCACCGACACCGCCACCTGCCGGTCGGCCTCGACCTGCGCCTTGACCCAGTCCACGGTCGCCGGCACCCGGATCAACCCGGCCTTCTGCCGGAACCGCAGCAGCGCGGCCCGACCGCGGGCGGTCTGCCTCGCCCGTCGTGCCAGCTGCATCTCGGCCCGGAACTCCTGCCAGCCGGCTTCGTACTGCGCGCGCTCCGCCGGGGTCAGCTCGACTGCTGTGCCGGTCACCTGGACGTCGCCCCACGGCGCCGTGCGGTGCAGGGTCGACGGGGGGTCGGTGTCGGTCAGCCAGCTGCGCAGCCGGGTCAGGTCGGCCCGTCGCTCGTCGGGGTCCTCGGTCCAGGTGCTGCCGTACCGGCCTCGTTCCACGTGGAACCCGTGGTCGGTGAGCTTGGCCGGCAGGTCGGCCCAGGCCCGCAGCGGCTCGTTGTGCACGGCGGCGAAGTGCGGCGCCAGGTAGGGCAGCTCCAGTGGCGAGTGGGCCGGCGTCGCCGTCGTCAGCAGCACGAAGGGCGCGTCCTTGACCCGGCCGGACCCGGACACCGCCTTCCAGTGCTTCCACCGCTGCGTCGTCGTGTGCCGGACCATGTGCGCCTCGTCGGCGACGACGACGTCGAAAGGCAGCGACCGCACCTTGGCCAGCCGGTCCCAGGTGGTGACGCACCAGCGCAGCCCCTGTCCCCCTGCTGCGGCGTCCCCGAACGCGGCGATCGACCGGGTCCAGTGCGGCACCGTGATCGCCGCGGGCCGGTCGGCGACCACGAGCACCGTCCGGCAGCCCCGCTGGGCGGCGATCTGCTGCACGGCCAGCACCGCCGTGCCGGTCTTGCCGACGCCGGGGTCGTCGCCGAGCAGGAACATCCGGCCACCCGCAGCGGCGTGCGCGGCGATCGCGGCGGCCCCGGTGACCTGCTCGGCCCGCGGGGTCATCGGCTCACCGGGCGGCAGTGGACGGGGCCCGGTGTTGAGCTGGTCTTCCAGGAAACGCTCGAACGTGTAGGGCCCGGGCACGTACTGCGCGAGTTCCGGGGGTGGCTGTGCCCCGACCCAGATGTGGGCCTGCAGGTCCTTGTCCCAGACCGCACCGGGGGCGGGCGCGCGGAACGGCACGGCCAGCACCCACACCCGCTCCCCCGGCCCGGCGGTGGGCACGACGGCGGGCGGCGCTGCCTTCCGCGGGGGCGCTTTCCGGGGTGCCGCCTTGCGGGGTGTGGCCTTCCGGGGGGCCGCGGACGACGTCGTCCGGCGGGTCGGGCTGGCACGACGACGGCGACCGGGCACGGGGCTCCTCGACAAGGGTGGGGCGGACCCGCCCGACGCTAGGCGAGGGGTACGACGGTCCCGCGCAGCCGTCGGGCGGTGTCGCTCACCGGCACCTCAGGCAAAGGAACCTCTACACCCCCTGACAGGCCCGGGATGGGGTGTATAGGTTCCTTTGCCGGGTGGAGTGGGCGTGTGTCAGGCGGCGAGGACCTGCGACAGCCGGTGCGCCCCGGCGAGCGCGAGCACCGAGCCCACCGTCCGGGCCGGGTCCAGCGGGCCCTGCGCGGCGGCCACCACGGGCAGGCCGACCAGCTCGGAGAACGACTCCCCCACCCAGCCGGCCCCGACGGCGCACAGCTCGGGGTGGAACTGGACTCCGACGACCCGGGTGCCCAGCATGAACCCCTGCAGCCGGGTGGCCTCGCTGCTCCAGGCCAGCCGGACGCCGGGCGTCCGCAGGTAGGACTCGGGCACCTGCTGGACGTGCGCGGTGGCCACGTGCAGGTCGGGCAGGCCGCGGCCGCGCACTGTCGTCGTCCCGACCTCGCCGCCGCCGGGCACGGCCTCGGGCAGCACCCCGCCGCTCACCGCGGCGATCATCTGCGCGCCCAGGCAGATGCCGACGATCGACGCGCGGTCGGCGTCAGCGGCGGCCAGCCCGGCGCGGACGGCGTCCAGCCGGTCGGCCATCGCGGTGGTCCCGGAGCCCACCGGCTCGAGCCCGCCGGTGAAGACGTGCAGCACGCCGGGGCGGCCCTGGTGCTCGGCCGCGGGGTCGCCCCACGGGACGACGGCGACCCGCCAGCCCAGGCTGGTCAGCACTTCGGCGACCGGTTCGCCCCACCCGACCGATGGCCAGGCAGTGCCGCTGCCCGCCCAGACCACCGCCTCTCCGCTCATCACCGGGACACCATGACCCTGGGTGACCACCCGTCCGGGCGAACGACACGGTCACGACCCGGCAACGCCCGTCCCACGGGTCCGACGGGTCCCTGCCGTCCCGCGCCGCTCTCGCGTACCCGACCGTGACCGGCCACCGGCAGCACGGATGACGCGGACGGGTGTGCACACGCACGGAGCCACCACATCCGCAGGCCGCCACCCGCCACCCGCGTCCGCGGGCCACGTCGGCACAGGCCGCCTGGTGTGATGATCACCCGGTGACCGAGGACCTGCAGCTGGCCACCCGCACGATCGGCGACACCGGCCACCGGGTCGCGTTCGTGCACGGGCTGTTCGGGCAGGGACGGAACTGGACGACGACCGCCCGCCGGCTGGCCGACCCCGCCGACGACGGGCCGGGCCACCGGGTGACCCTGGTCGACCTGCCCGACCACGGGCACTCGCCGTGGACCGACCGGGTCGACTACGTGGACATGGCGGAGCGGCTGGCCGAGCTGTTGTCCTCCTGGGACGAGCCGGTCACCCTGGTCGGGCACTCGATGGGCGGCAAGGTGGCCATGCAGCTGGCGCTGCGGCACCCGGAGCTGCTGCGCGCGCTCGTCGTCGTCGACATCTCACCCTCGGTGTACCCGGAGAACGGTGGCCGGACCGACGACCCGGACGAGGAGGCGTCGCCGTTCGCGGCGTTCATCGCGGCCATGCGGGCGATCGACCTGGACACCCTCACCAGCCGGGAGGACGCCGACGCGGCGCTGCGCGAGGCGGTGCCCAGCGACATGGTGCGCGGTTTCCTGCTGCAGTCGCTGGTCCGGGACGGGACGACCGGCTGGCGGTGGCGGCTGAACCTGGAGCTGCTGGGCCGGGACCTCGGCGTCCTCCGGGAGTTCCCCGAGCCGCCGCCGGGCGCGGTCTACGACGGGCCGGTGCTCTGGATCGCCGGCGCGGACTCGACCTACGTACTGGAGGAGGACAGGCCTCGGATGACCGAGCTGTTCCCCCGGGTGCGCCTGCTGCGGGTCAAGCACGCCGGGCACTGGGTGCACTCCGAGCAGCCCGAGGTGTTCACCGAGGCGGTGCGGAGGTTCCTGCAGCAGGTGGAGTGATCAGCTGAACAGGCCGCGCACGTCGTCGGCGGTCAGCGCCCCCGAGGACAGCGCGCCCTCCCCCACGACGTTCGAGAACAGCTCGGACTTCCGGGCCTTGAGCTCCATGACCTTCTCCTCGATCGTCCCGGCAGCCACCAGCCGGTAGACCATCACCGTCTTGTCCTGGCCGATCCGGTGCGTCCGGTCGACGGCCTGCGCCTCGGTCGCCGGGTTCCACCACGGGTCGAGCACGTAGACGTAGTCGGCCTCGGTGATGGTGAGCCCGGAGCCACCGGCCTTGAGGCTGATCAGGAACACCGGCGCCGTCCCGGTCCGGAAGCCCTCTAGCACGGCGTCCCGGTCCCGGGTCGAGCCGTCCAGGTAGGACCAGTCGATGCCCTCGGCGGTGAGGCGCTCGCGGATGCGCTTGAGGAACCGGGTGAACTGGCTGAACACCAGCACCCGGTGGCCCTCCTGCACGACCTCGGTGAGGTGCTCGACGAACGCGTCGGCCTTGCTGGAGGCCACGTCGGCGTACTCGGGGTCGATCAGCACCGGGTCCAGGCTCAGCTGCCGCAGCAGGGTCAGTGACTGGAAGATGGTGAACCGGTTCTTGGCCATGTCGTCGACCAGGCCGAGCACCTTGGACCGCTCGCGCTGCAGGTGGGTCTGGTAGAGCTTCTCGTGCTCGGGGTTGAGGGTCACCTCCAGCACCTGCTCCTGCTTGGGCGGCAGCTCCGGGGCCACCGCCTCCTTGGTGCGGCGCAGCACCAGCGGCCGGATCCGGCGGCGCAACGAGGCCAGCCGCTCCCGGTCGCCGTCCCGCTCGATCGGCGTCCGGTAGTGGTGGGTGAAGGCCGAGGGGTCGGGGAAGAGCCCGGGCGCCACGATCGACAGCAGCGACCACAGGTCCATCACGCTGTTCTCCAGCGGCGTACCGGTCAGCGCCAGGGTGAACGGCGCGTCCAGCCGGCGGGCGCACTGGTAGGTCCGGCCCTGGTGGTTCTTCACCGTCTGCGCCTCGTCGAGCACCAGCCCGCGCCACGGCAGCGCCTGCAGCTGCTCGTCCTCCAACCGGAACACCGCGTAGGAGGTGACGACGACGTGCGCGCCGGCCACGTGCTCGGCCAGCGTCGTGCCGCGCCGCCGCTCGGTCTCCCGGACGACGACGACCTGCAGGTCGGGGGCGAACCGGGCCGCCTCCCGGGCCCAGGTGGACAGCACGCTGGTCGGGGCGACGACGAGGACCGGGGCGTCGTCCAGCTCGCCGGCCTCGTGCGCCCGGGCCAACAGGGCCAGGGTCTGCAGCGTCTTGCCCAGGCCCATGTCGTCGGCGAGGATCCCGCCCAGCCCGCGGTCCCACAGGAAGGACAGCCAGGCGTAGCCCTCGTGCTGGTAGGGCCGCAGGTCCGCGGCCAGCCCGGCGGGGGCCTTGGGCGGGTCGGCGGTGCCGCCGTCGAGCAGGCCCTGCACGTCCCGGGTCCAGCGGGCGCTCTGCTCCTCCAGGACGCCGAGGGTCAGCAGCTCCTCCCACCAGCCGGCCTGGGTCCGGTTCACCGCGACGACCCCGTCGGCGGGCACGTCCTCCAGGCCCATGGCCTCCTCGATGAGCTCGCGCAGCCGGTCGAACTCCGGGCGCTGCAGCGAGAACCACGTGCCGGTGACCAGCATCAGCCGGGTCCGGCCGCTGACCAGGGCCTGGAAGAGGGTCGCGAACGGCACGACCTGGCCGTCGACGGTGACGGCGACCCCGAGGTCGAACCAGTCGGAGGAGGTGTTGTCCCGGGCGGTGAACGCGATCTGCGGCGCCGCGGTGCTCTGCCGGTAGTCCGGCGGCGCCCCCACCAGGACGACGTCCAGCCCGGGGTCGGCCTCCAGCGCCGGCAGCACCTCGGTGCTGAACTCCATGGCCTCCATGCCGCGCAGCTCGGCGGTGTGGGCCAGCCGTCGGTCGACCGTCCACAGCTCGGGCAGGCCGCCGGCGACGCCGGGCAGCCGGGTCTCCAGCTCGCGCTCGGCCGCCAGGTCGCGACCGGTGCCGGGCTCGTCAGCGGCCTCGAGGGCAGGTGGGAAGGACCGGTCCGGTCCGTACTGCACGCTCCAGGTCAGGTCCGCGGACAGGTCGCCGGGATACCGGACGGTCAGGCGCAACCGGGGGGTGAGCACCTCGGGCAGCGGCAGCGAGTCGTCGGCGGACACCACCGTCACCCGGGCTCGTAGGTCGGGGTACCAGTCGCGGAGGAACCTGTCGACGTCACCGGCGGGGATGGTGACGCTGCCACCGCGGGCGACCAGGCCGGCCAGCGCCGGGGACGCGGGGTGGTCCAGTCGGGCGATGAGCAGCGCGGTGCCGGGGTCGGGCTCGTTCACGGTGACGCCGTGCGCGGGGTGGCCCAGGAAGGACAGTGCGGCGGCGTCCCGGACCTGCCCGCCGACCCGCAGCACCGCGTGCAGCCGGGCGCCGTCGGGACCACGCCGGGCGTCGACGGCGATCTCGGCGTCGTCCGGGGTGAGCACGACGGGCCGCGGACGGGTGCCGGCACTGACCAGCGTGACACCGTCGCCGACCGCCTGGTCGAGCATCCGCCACAGGCCCTGGCCGAACTCGTGCAGGTACACGTCGGTCGGGGCGTAGGCGTAGTACTGGTTCCGAGAGGCCTGGTGGGTGGCGAACAGCGCACGCAATGCGGCCACGTGCCCGCGGTCCCAGCCCTGCAGGCCGTCGTACTGCAGCTGCTTCCAGGAGATCCCGGTGCGCACCCAACGCCCGTTCCGCCCGGGGACGACGGGGCGCAGCCTGACCAGGCGCGGCCGCGCGCCCGGTGCACCGACCGACGCCCGGCCGGCCAGCTCGGTGGCGATGTCGAACTGGAGGCCGACCGGCACCGGCGCGGCACCGCGCCCGGGGGCGCCCTGCACCAGCTCGGCCAGCGCCCGCTCCCACTCCGGGACCACGGGCAGGGCGGCGACAGCGGTCTGCGCCCGCACAGTCAGCAGCGCGGCGACCGCGTGCTTGCACTCCACGGCGACCGGACAGGTGCAGACGCTGGTCCAGCCCGAGCGGTCGTGCGGGGCCAGCACCATCGTCGTCCGGTAGGGCACAGGGGCGGTGCCACGGACGGTGGCGGTGATCCGCCGCCCGTCGGCGGAGGGCTCGACGGACTCGACCCCGCCGCCGTCGGCGACCGCGAGCGCGCGGCGGAAGGCGGCCGGCCCGACCTGCGCGATGAGCGCGGCGTCCGTCGCCTCCTCCCGCCAGGCCTCGAGCACCCCGCCAGGCTACGGCGGGGGTACGACAGGGCGGCGGTGCGTGGTGGGTGCCCCGTGGTGTGGGCTCCGCCGGTCCGGTCGCCGGTCATGGAGCGCACCGAGTACCGAGGGCACACAGGAGGACGTCGGGTCGCCGGAGCCGCCCCCGGCAGGCCAGGATCGACCCATGAGCTCCGACCGCGCCGGCACCCCGGCCCAGCCGTCCGACCTGGTCGACGTCGCCCACCTGGTCACTGCGTACTACTCGACCGAGCCCGACCCCGAGGACCCGTCCCAGCAGGTCGTGTTCGGCACCAGCGGGCACCGCGGGTCGAGCCTGGACGGCGC